>NZ_JBNWCL010000013.1:0-148570 GCF_053522445.1 Agrobacterium sp. 22-221-1 | reverse complement strand
GTGCAATATTCTGCTCCACCATCCACCGCACCCCTTTTTGAGGGGCCAAAGATGGCCGATTATCATTAACCGTCGGTTAATCTGCCAAAGTAGTGCTAGAAGGGCGGCTCGTTCTTGAGGAAGGCCGTCTGCGCGGCCCAGAGCGCCTCGCGCTCGGCCAGTGCCTTCGCCAGTTCCTTCTCGATCCAGCGGCGCTCGTTGCGATGGACGGCGTTCCGCAGCTCGGCGCGCAGTTCCTCGATATGCTGATCTATCGACATTGGTCATCTCCTTGATGTTGGTGAAAGACGCCGCCCGCGGTCATGGCGGGCCGGATGGGTCAAGGAGCGCGGAACGCGACCGCCGGAGGCGGCGAGTGGGGGAGCCGATTTTCTGACGCGGTCCCGCAGGGGCTGCGGCTGAAAATTGGGGGCACCGCTCGTCCTTGAGGCATTCGGGTCGCCATGGCACCCTGGGACGGACTGAGCAGACAAAGTTTGGTCTCGTTTGGCACCGGAGGAGCGGAAGCGGGCTCGATGCCCGCTTTCGCTCCCATGACAACGCGGCGGTCAGCGCCAAAATGCCGAAGCCGGCCCCGATCGCTCGGGGCCGGCTGCCTGCCACTCAGTTCGGGTTGTTCCAGAGGATCACCTTCTTCGCCGGATCGCCACCGGGGGCCTGTGCGAGATTGCCGAAGATCACGCCGATCTCGGGCGCCTCCAGCTTCACCGAGAGGTATTCCTCGCCGGTCTGGCGAGCGATGCGGTTCCAGCCCGCGCCGATCTCGAAGCCTGTCTTGCGATGGATGACGCGAAAATCGGGGGCTTCCTCGCTTGCCTTCTGGGCATTCGGGACGATAGCGATCGGTGCGTTGACCCGGATAGTGGCGAAAACGCCTTCGAGGCTGCCGTCGGTCTTCTGCGTCAGGGTTGCGATCGTGGTGGCCATGGTATTGTCTCCTTCGGTTGCTCGGGACCATTCCCGATGGCGCACGAAGAGACGGCCGGCTGCTGCGGTCAGCTCGCCCGAAAATTTTGCAAAATTGTATTTTCCCCCAAGACAAGGAACCGAAATAGAATTTTGCAAAAATTTCGGGCGAGTCTTACCCCTTCAGGGGTTGGCCGCAAAAGCGGGCGGTCGTCTATACGAGCGACATACAACGGGAATGGTTCGGGGCAATCGAAGGACAAGGCACCATCGTGGCTGCCCGGTCCGGCGCTGTGCAAAGCAGCAGTACAGCCCCACAACAAGCGTTTCGCCGCCATCCGGGGAACACCACCTCGTACCGACCGCTCCCGGCTCGAAAGGCATGCGGCGACGTTCCCGCCTCGCCCTTCCTTCACGGACAGAACGATCGGCACGGCAACCGTTCTGTCCATTGCCGACCCTGCGGCAACATCTGGTGGCGCTGAACCCGCCCGACATCCCATGCGCGATCTTTGCTAGCTTGCCCGGTTATCCTGGCCACCGGAAAGTTGAGACCCTCTAGCAAACGGCTCGCCGGCAGGCCAGCAGTATTGAGCGAACTGGGATGGCTTCGTCGACAAAGCCAGGCCCATCGGAGATTACAAGGTGACAGGACCCGAGCAAGTCACAAACGTAATGCCGTAGAGCGGGACATTCTGATCCTCCGAAACGAAATGCGCCTCCTCTGCCACGGCCTGGGCCATGAGGAGATGATCGAAGGGATTGCAGTGAAGAAGCGGGAGAGCAGCAAAAAATGATGTTAGCCGAATTCTCTCCGCGTCAGCCTATCTTTCAAAGAGTACGGCAGCGTAGTCCGATGCACCATGCAAGATATGGACAATGACCACTTGTTCGGCGTCTACACGATAAAAAATCAGATAGTTGCCATGCACCCGGCGGCGAATACCGTAACCTTCATATCGGGGCACCAGAGGAAACGCCAAGGGATTGTATGCCAATGCTTCGCACTTGCCGCGTAATTCCTGGACGAAGGAGAGCGCCCGGCGCGGATTATCGTTGGCGATGTAATCCGCGATGTTTTCAAGATCGCTTTCCGCCTCGCCGGAAAATTCAACGATCATGCGGACTGTTCATCCTTTGCAGCCATCGCACGATATTTGGCCTCCAAGCGGTCAAAGACGTCACTGGCCGGCTTCGTGCGGCCGGCGTCAGCATCGGCCAGCCCACGCATAATCGACGCATCGAGTGCGGCCAGCTTTGTTTCTCTGTCCTGCACAAGCCGCACGCCCTCGCGCAGCACTTCGCTCTTGGAGCCATAGCGACCCGTATCGACAAGCTGCTGGATATAGCTTTCGAGTTGTTTACCCAAATCGGCACTGATCATGTCAAAATCTCCGTCGAGTGTGTTCTCAAAGGATATTCGATTTATCAACTATTATCAATGCTCACCGCCTTTTACGTCACATGCAAGTGTGCCCAACGTGATATTTGGAATGTGACATGCCCTTGCGTCACAAAAATTGTTTGAAATCGGGGGGCAGAAACGACGTATATACATCATAATATATACAGAGAGGAGGGAGCCATGCCCCATGTCGTCCGCGTCAGTCCGGTAGCTCTCAGGCGGTTCGCCTGCCGAGAGAATTTCGTTTCGATGTCGATCGTGTGGACATAATGAAGGAGGGTGATGCACTCATTCTGCGCCCGCACGTCGAGCGTGGTGCGGCGTGGTCGTCCCTGAAAGCAGCGATGGCGCGAGGCTTAAGCGACGACTTCATGAAACGCGGGCGCGAGCAGCCCAAACCACAGGACCGGCCGGAGCTTGATACGGTGTGATCTCACATCTTCTCGACACGAATACGGTCATTGCGTTGAAGACTGGTCGACCGAAGGAAGTCAACGGAGAGACAGTAACCAGTGCCCTATCCGGTGTGCTCTGTTCGCAAAATCCGGTTTGATGCCCTCGGCGAAGAGTAGAAACATTGCGTCGATCAAAAAAAGCAAGACCGCGATAGCGCTCAAAACAATAATCATCCATCCGAAAGCGATAATGATCGCAAAAGCGGGCTGTCCGAGTGCCGGTCCCCATAGATCGGCATTGCCGACAATCAAGCCGAAGGCGACAAGGATCAGCACGGAAGGCATTGCCCGCACCGCGAGAAGCAGGACCTCGATAGATCGGAGCGACGGCGAAACAGCGCTATACTTCATCCGCCATGGAAAACGGAAGCGTATTGATGAGGCCGGATCACTGAACCTCATCTCAAGATATCTGTGCTTCAGTCCGGGCAGTTCCGATATGAACTTCCCGATTAACGAGACAGTTATACTCGCGCCACGGTTATAGCGTCCGTACGGCGAGGTCGTCAGTGCAATCACTGAGCGGACAATACTAGCCAGGACAAGAACCCACGCGCCGACCGTTGCTGCGGTCTCCAGCCACAATGGGTTTTCCTGCTGCCTCAAAACGAGCGCGAAATAAGCAAATCCAAGAGCGCCAAGCACGACGGCTGTGCGGAATGGAAACATGACGAATATCTCCGCTCGACGAAGAGATGAGCGTCGTTGTTCAAACGATGAAACAGAGTTCGACATAGCACCCTCGTCAGTCGCACGATATCCTGGTCGAACTATAGCATCCGGTCGTGCGACATCAACCATACCCGGCCAGTGTCTCCAGGCTCAACGTTGGCTTCCCTTGCGCGCGAGAGGTCGAGACCACTGGTCACATGATGATCTGGGAGTATTTCAGAGGCCGCTGCGGTTGAACCGAACGGCCTCTGAAGGGCGTTTACGGATTGTCTCAGCCGAAGCGCCAGACCGGGATGCCGAACTGGCGGGCCTTGTCGGCAAGATTACCGGTGATCCCGGAACCGGGAAAGATGATGACACCCGCCGGCATGACCGAGAGCATGGCATCGTTGCGACGGAACGGAGCCGCCTTGGCATGTTTCGTCCAGTCAGGCTTGAAGGCGATCTGTGTCGCCTTGCGGGCCTCGGCCCAGCAGGCGGCAATGCGCTCGGCGCCCTTCGGTGAGCCGCCGTGCAGCAGGACCAGATCAGGATATTTGGCATGGGCCTTGTCGAGGGCGGCCCAGATTTGCTCATGGTCGTTATAGTCCATACCGCCGCCGAAGGCGATCTTGGTGCCGGTCGGGATCAGCACCTCGGTCTCGGCTCGCCTACGGGCCGACAGGAAGTCTCTGGAGTCGATCATCGCCGCGGTCATGTTGGTATGGCTGACCTTGGAGCCGGTGCGCGGGCGCCAGGCCGATCCTGTCTGGGCCTCGAACAGGTCGGCCGCAAAGTCGCGCATGAACTCGAAGGCGTTGCGGCGCTCGATAAGTGTGATGCCTTCGGCGACCAGACGCTCCAGCTCGACACTCTTGACCTCCGAGCCATCCTGCTCGCGCTGACCAGTCCGCTGGGCATCCTCGTTGCGCTGAAGCTCGCGCTGAATGCGTTCGCCGGCGCGGTGAAAGAGGTTGGGAACCGACCAGAGCAGGTCTTCGAGATCTGGCTCCAGCCGCGTATCGCCGAGCATTTCGAACAGGGCGTCGAAGATTGCGGTCAGCGCCGACTGGACCACGGGCTCCTCGGGGAGCGGTCGTGGATCCGGCTCGTCCTGGAAGGGGCGATGGCCGTAGAGCTGCATCTCGTAGATGAAGCGGTCGGTTGGGGAAGACTCGTGGTGGGGCTCGAAGGCGTCGTCGTTGGGAAGTATGAGGTTCATGATGGTCTCCGTCGGTTTGGGCCGCGCCTCTCGCGGCCTGACGGCGATCCCTGTCCATGCGGAGGCGGGCCAGAACCGCGGCGCTGCGCGCTGCGGCCACGCAAAGCAGTGGGCCCCGCCGGCAAGGTTTTTTGTCCCGCGAGGAGCACTGGCGCCGCATTGGCCCGAAAAGTGGGAACCGGTTTTCGGAGCAGCCGATGCGCGGGGAGAGCCGGTGCGGGGAAAAAACTTTTCCGGCGGCGGCTGGCGGCCCGCCCGCCGCATGGTAAGGGTCGCCTCCCGGCAGGCCCGCGGGCGCGCGCCCGTCCGGGCGGCGACCGGCAAGCACCGGCCTTCCCAACCACGCCGCCGCAACCCTCCTCGCCCCCATCATGGCCGCATTACACGGACAGGAAGGCCTGAGTATCTTCCGGGGCGAGTTGCGCCCGCAGATTGGCGATCAACCGGTCCGGTCCGAGTTGGCGCAGATCTTCGTTGAAGTCGCCGAGTTGCGGTGTGAGCACAAGCGGCAGGATGCCGAGCGACTGCGTCCGGCGGCTCAATCCCTCGATGCCGTGCCTGCCGGCGGCATCCGCGTCCGCCGCAATGTAGAGGCGCTCGCACTCGTCCGGTGGCCGGAAGGCGGCAAGGTGATTGGCGGTCAGCGCCGAGACCATCGGCATGGAAGGCATCACATGCGACAGCGACAGGATGCTTTCGAGCCCCTCGCCAGCGATCATGACCGGCACGGGGCAATCGACGGAGAAACGGAAGCGTACGGCATTGCCGAGCAAGCCTCCAAGAGCACGCCGCGGCGTGTCCACCTGCGCCTTGCCGATGCTGCCCGGGTCGAGCCCGCAGCGATCGAGATACGTGCGATGCACACCGGTGATCGTTCCGAAGCGATCGGTTACGGCTGCGATCAGCGCCGGAAAGCTGCTCGTCCTGCCCGTGACAAGATCGCGATAGTAGCAGGAGGGGTGAAACCGGAGCGCGGGATGCAAAGCCGCCCGCAGGATGCCCCGCTGGCGCAGATAGCTGTCGGCCAGCGTACGCGCAAGCGGCTGCGTCATCCGGAACAGGCGCTGTGCGCGTTCGTTTGCCGGTCTGTCGACCGGCGGATCTGGGCGGGCGTCGTCCCTGTGGGACGACGCGGGGCCGGATTGGGGTTCGTTCAGAAAACGCCGCGCCTCATCGGCCACGTCGCGGAAATCGACCAGCCCGCAGGTTTCCCGCACGAGATCGAGCAGATCGCCGAACTGAGCCGTCGCCGCATCCACCCACCTTCCCATGCGAGGACCGGAGAGGTGGACATAGAGCGACTTACCCTTGTTGTTGGCGACATCGCCAACGATCCAGTAGTTGCCGGCCCTGCGGCCAGCGGAGAGATAATGACGGCAGAACGCCTCGGCATTGCGCGCGAGACGATCCGCCAGTTCAGACGCGGACGACATGAGGGTTACCCCCGGCCAGCAACGTCGACGATGCGATATCGCTCGATCAGACGGGAGAGGATCGCCAATCCCTCATCCGAGGTCGGGATGAAGAACCTGACCTTCCAGGCGATCATTTCGGAGAACAGGCCGAGCGATCGCAGTCTGTCGCGCATGCCATCGGTGAAGCCGGTGAGCTCGACGCGATAGTCGTTCATCACCCGGACGCGCCTGAGGGTCATGTTGCCGGCAAGCGCGACGACAGAGGAGCCGCCGAGCAGCGATTGCCAGACCTCAGCGGCGCTGACGACCTCGGTCTGGTCGAGCCCAAAATTCCGGCAAAGCCGCGTCAGCCCCTCCGGGGAGACCAGACGTCCCACGATGCGCTCGCCGTCATCGGTCTGGAGACGATAGACCCGGCAGTAATCCTGCGGCAGCAGCTTCCAGATCGGCAGCAACAGGCCCGACACCACATGCATGGTGGACACCGAGAATTCCGGGAGGCCGGCGACTTCGGCCTGCCATGCGCCGGCAAAGCTTTGTTCGTCCGTCGCTTCCCAATTTGTTTCTTCCAGCTGGCGCACTTCGAAGCGGATCTCATCCATCGGCCGGATGAGCGCGACGCGCGGCTGGATCGAACCGTCGTCGAGCATGACCGATCGGGTAGGAACCTGCACCGCCGGGCGGCCCGACTTGCCGTTGATCATCAGTACAGCGTGCGGATCGCGCATGGGGAGGCCCAGAGCATCGGCGAGCGGCATTGGCCTGTTGCGATCCATACGCTCGATGGTCAGAAGGTGTGATTGAGCGCCAGTGACCGGATGGGTGTAGACAAGCCGCCGGTTCTTCACCGTCATATGGTCTGCGGTCAGTGTCTCAAGACCCTTGTCGTAGACGCCCGCGGCGATCGCGCCCTCGATGCGGGCGGCCAGCAATTGCTCGAAGGCGTCGAACAGCAGGTTCTGCATGGCGATGGTCAATGCCAGCATGCGGTTCAGGAAGGTGTGGATCGGCGGCAGTTCATCCTTGAGTCCACCCTCTTCTGCCGTTAGCGACAGGCCGGTGATCGCCTCGAATTTTTCCAGCGAGCAGCCTTCGATACCGCCGGCATGGACCAGCTTGTAGAACTGCCGCATCGCGTCCCGGGCATATTGGGATTCGAGGTTGTCTTCACTGCGGAACATACCCTGACCGCCGGTCTGGCGCTGCCCGCGAGTGATGGCGCCGAGCGTGTCGAGACGTCTTGCGATCGTCGACAGAAACCTCCGTTCGGCTTTCACATTGGTGGCGATCATGCGGAAACGCGGAGGCTGTGCCTGGTTGGTGCGATGGCTGCGGCCGAGCCCCTGGATCGCCACATCTGCTCGCCAGCCGGCTTCGAGGAGATTGTGGAGACGCCGGCGCTGGTTCTTCGCTCCGAGATCGGCATGATAGGATCTCCCCGTTCCCCCAGCCTCGCTGAAAATCAGGATCGGCTTCTCGTCGTCCATGAAGGCGCGGGTCTCGTCGAGGTTGGCGCTGCCCGGCCGGCTCTCGACGGCAAAGCGATCGATCGTGCCGCCATCCTCGCGCCGAACGATGCGGCGGCCGCGGCCGGTGATCTCGGCCACTTGACCAGTGCCGAATTGCTGGACGATCTGGTCGAGAGCGGTCGGAACGGCAGGAAGACTGCCAAGCCGTTCGAGCAGCGTATCACGGCGTGCAACGGCTTCGCGGCACAGGACGGGATTGCCATCGGCGTCATAGACCGGGCGCGACAGGAGATTGCCTTCAGCGTCAGAATATTCCTCGAAGAGCTGGGTCGGGAAGGAATTGTTGAGGTACTCGGCGACGATCTCACGCGGCGTGACATCCACCTGGATATCGCTCCATTCCTCTGTCGGGATTTCCGCGAGCCGGCGCTCGATCAGGGACTGGCCGGTGGATATGATCTGGACGATCGCCGCGTGGCCTTCTTTCACGTCCGCCTTGATGGCACTCATCAGCGCCGGCGTCTTCATCGACGTCAGGAGATGGTTGAAGAAGCGCTGCTTGGTGCTTTCGAAGGCGGAGCGGGCGGAGGCTTTGGCTTGTTTGTTGAGCGTGCCGCCGCTCGATGTGATGCCCGAAGCCTCCAGTGCCAGATTGAGATGATTGTGGATGATCTGGTACGCTTCGGCATAAGAGTCGTAGATGCAGACCTGCTCCTCGGTCAGTTCGTGTTCGAGGATGTCGTATTCCACGCCTTCGAAGGACAGGGACCTCGAGGCATAAAGGCCCATGGCCTTGAGATCGCGGGCCAGGACTTCCATCGTGGCCACGCCGCCATCCTCAATCGCCGCGATAAACTCGGACCGGGTCGAGAAGGGAAAGTCCGCACCACCCCAGAGACCGAGGCGCTCGGCATAGGCGAGCGACTCCACCTCGGATGCGCCAGTCGCGGAAACGTAGACAACGCGGGCATTCGGCAGAGCGCGCTGAAGGCGAAGGCCGGCCCGGCCCTGTTGCGAGGCAGACTTCTCGCCGCGATCCGACTTGCCACCAGCGGCATTGGCCATGGTATGCCCTTCATCGAAGATGACGACGCCGTCGAAGCCTTTTGCGCTCCCTGTCGCGGCGTCGCCGCTCCCCGCCTCTTGACCCAGCCAGTCAACGATCTGCTGCACACGCGAGCGTTTGCCCTCGCGCTCATCGGTGCGCAGTGTCGCGAAGGTGACGAAGAGGATGCCTTCATCGAGTTTGATCGGTTTTCCCTGCCGATAGCGTGACAATGGCGTCACCAGCAGCTTTTCCTGGCCGAGTGCCGCCCAGTCACGCTGGGCATCCTCGATCAGGGTCTCGGATTTCGAGATCCACAGGTGCCGGCGACGACCCTTCAGCCAATTGTCCAATATGATGCCGGCGGCCTGGCGGCCTTTTCCGGCTCCCGTGCCATCGCCCAAAAACCAGCCTCGGCGAAAGCGGACACCGCCTTCGGTCTCCGGGGTGACCGCCTTCAAATTGTCGAAACTGGCATCGAGGGACCAGTGGCCAGCAAGATAACCGGAATGGGCCTCGCCGGCATAGATCACGCTTTCAAGCTGGGCGTCAGAGAGATCGCCGCCGGACACGATGCGCTTTGGCAGATGCGGACGGTAACTCGGTTTGGGCGGGGCGACCGACGCCATGGCGACGGATTCGACCAGCTTGTCCGGATGCGGTCTTGCATCCGGAATCCTGATCGCTTGCAATTGATAGGGTTCGTAGATCCCATCGGCGACATCGGCGCGTGCGTCTGTCGCTTCGTCGCGCAGTTCGTAGGACAGCTCGACGACGTCATCGTCGATCCGGGATACCGGCGAGGACGCCGGACGCGGCGCATGAGCGGCTAAAGGGTGGTTTGCTGGAGCCATCACCGCCGCAGGGCGCATGGTGTCGGCCGCTTTGCGGGCAGCCATCTTCGCTGCACAGGCACTCAGGATTCCGTTGGAAAGCGCGCCGATGGAGTTCGGCGCGGTGGATGGGGAGCGAGGCGGAAGGCCCGAGATCCAGGTGAGCAACGTCTCCAGATCGGGCGCCACACCCTGCGATGCAACGAGCTTTGCCGGATCGGCGGCGGCGATCTTGTCGATGACCGTCAGGCGGGTTTCCATCGTCGTGCCGTGGCGGGCGTAGATGCTGCCATCGATCGCGGCGCTGAACAGAACCGTGCCGCGGTCCTGAAGCCGGACGAAGGCGTCTCGCCATTTGGGATTGTCGGGAGAAAGGCTGGAGCCGGTGATTGCAACCAGCCGGCCGCCGGGGGCAAGCCGCGCGAAGGCGGAGGCGAGATGACGCCATGCGGCGTCGACCATCCGGCCTTCGACATGAACGCCCGTGGAAAACGGCGGGTTCATCAGCACGACGGTCGGACGAGTCGCGCGATCGAGATAGTCGTCGATATGGGCAGCGTCGTGCTGTGTGACCGGCGAACCCGTGAAGAGATGCTTCAGAAGGCCGTGGCGAACAGGAGCATATTCGTTGAGAGACAGTCGCGCGCGAGCGAGTTCCGCGAAGATCGCCATCAGACCGGTTCCGGCCGACGGTTCGAACACTATGTCGCCGGCCATGAGACCTGCGGCACGGGCCGCGACGTAGGCGAGCGGTATCGGCGTGGAAAACTGCTGGAGTTGCTGGCTTTCCTCTGAACGCCGGGTGTGGGTCGGGATCAAGCCTGCAACCTTGTTGAGCATGGCAAGCGCTGCCTGCGGCGCGTTCGCACGGGAGCCGATCGCGCCGCCGAACTTGCGCAAGAAATGGACTTGCGCCACTTCCGTTGCCTCATAGGCGTCCTTCCAGGACCAGAAGCCCTCGGCATCCGAGCCGCCAAAGGCGTTCATCAGGATGGTGCGGAGATCGGCTGCGCCGATGGCATGGCCGCGTTCGAGAAACGGCAGAAGCTCACGGCTGGCGTTGAGAATGTTGTCCGCACGGCTGGCGGAAACAAGCGAAGTAGCGGCCGTGTTCGCGGCGCGGGAAGAAATGATGTTCATAGGAGATCCTGTCGAGAGCGGGAAAGGACAAGCCCGCCCGGACGCTCTCCAAACCCCGGCAGGCCCCCCTTTCCGGCCCCTCTTTCCCTCCGAGGCGACATAGGCGGCAGGCTCCCGGCTTTTCATCGGGGCGCGAGTTTGAGGTTGCCGAATACGGCGGCGGCACCTGCCGATACCTCATGCAGGACAGCTTTACCGCCGGCAACGATCCAGTCCGCGGCCTCCTCAGCCGACAATTCGTGAACATGAACGAAATGACGTTCTGCCGTGGCGCGTTGGCGTTCGAAAGCATCACGGTTCTCGAAAGCGTAGAGGGTATCGCCGGGGCCGTCCCAATAAACGACCGCGAAGCAGGCAGGCCGGACGACCTCAGAGCGGAAGTTCAGAAAAACCGGCTCAATGGCCGGAGCGCGAACATCGATTGCAGGAATGGTCATGGTACTCTCCTGAGAAACGAAAAGGCCCGACGCTCCGTGGGGAGCGTCGGGCCTGGCTGGGGAGGGGATAGCTGAGGCTAATCACACGACAAGCGCTGCCGATCAGGGCAGGCTCGCGGGCACGCCTTCGAAAAAGACTTCGTCGGTATTGGCTTCGAACAGCTTCAGGATGCGGCCGTTAACGGCGACGCACTCACTGATCCAGTTGTAGTCGAGCTTCGTGTGTCTGCCGAACCGGTCGGCGGGCACATAGACGATCGTGAAATGCCGATATTCCCGTCCATCGGCCGTGACATGGACATGGGGACCTTCGATTGTGATGACTATTCCGCCCGTGCCATAAGACGTACGGATCATCATGCCGGGACGAACGAGCGCAGCGACATCCGGCGCACCCGGTGGTGTCGAACGGTAGCAACCCGGATCATGCGCCCCAAGTCGCGCTGAATAGAGCGAATGGGCGAGATGCTGTGGCGGCATCTCGCCGGGTCGGGGTTTACGCCGGATCTGCATTCCCGTCTCCACTGTCGTCCTCGCTCGGCAACCGGTCGCCGGATTGGACCTGTTGCTCGGTCAGAAAGCCGTCAGGAGTGTCGGGATCGGGAGGGAAATAGGTCTCATAGGGGTTCGCATCGGCCAGGTGCCCAAAAGGAGTGAACAGGTGGGACGCTCCATCACTTCCGACAGCGCACAGCACGTAGCGAGGCTCCCGCGTGCTCGAATCCAGGCATTCCATAAGTGCAAGGTTCCCGTCCGCCGCCGCTCGCAACAGGGTGCGGAAGTTTGCCCTGATATAATTGGGTATCGTCATTTCGTTCCTCCTGAAAAAGAAAAACCCGGTTCACCACCGGGCAGCGGGGTTGTGGATGCGGGCGGCCAGCTGTTCAGAGCCGGGACGCGTTGACGATAGCCTTGAGCGAACGCACTCTCTCCAGCCTCGGCCGGCCGGCGCTCCACCGGCCGATCTCCCTTTCTCCCCCTGCGCAATCGCCCTCCCTCCGTGGCTGCAGCGCTGGCGAGATTACGTCATACTGGTTCGCGACCCCATGCATTACTGACTAATTTACGGTAGTAAAATGCGCGATTACCGGATAGATTTGACAGTAGAGAGGGAGAGCAAGGATGCGAAAATTTGCAATCGGAAATCATGTCACCGAGGAAACCGGCCCTGAATTGCAGGAATTTCTCGCCCAAGCCTACGAGCAGCGTTTGCGACCATTGTGCATGTGCAAGGATCCGTCCGTGCCAATGTACATCGCCCGTGTCGAGGACCAGTATCTCATCAAACGGATGCCGCTATCGGGACGGGACCATGATCCTGCCTGCCCTTCCTATGAGCCGCCCCACGAGCTTTCCGGCCTCGGCCCGCTGATCGGCAATGCGATCCAGATCGATGCCAGCGGCAAGACCGACCTGAAACTGGATTTTTCGCTGACGAAACGGGGACCACGTGGAGCACCTGGTGCATCGGCTGAATCATCTGAAGCCGGCATCCACAGCGAGCCACAGAAGCTGTCGCTCAGGGCAATGCTTCATTATCTCTGGGAGGCTGGCGAATTGACGGAATGGCGCTCAACCTGGAAAGGCAGGCGCGGCTGGGGGCGGGTTCGCTCCAGTCTCATCAATGCTGCGTCACAGATGTCGGCAAGAGGTTGCCCTCTTATCGACATGCTCTATGTGCCGGAAGTATTCCAGCCGGAGGACAGGGATGGCATCGCCGCAAGGCGGGCGGCGGCACTCAAGGGCGTGCAGGCGACGAAGTCGGCGCCGAGGAAGTTGATGATGATCGTGGCCGAAGTGAAGGAATTTTCCCCGGCGCGCGAAGGCCAGAAAATCATCGTGCGACACACGCCTTTCCCGCTGATGATCGAGGACGGCGCATGGCGGCGGCTGGCCGCGCGCTATGAAACCGAGCTCGAACTGTGGCGGTCGAGCGAGGCTTTCCATTTGATTGTCATCGCCACCTTCGGCATTTCCGCTGCTGGCATTGCATCGGTGGAAGAGATCGCGCTGATGGTGGTCAATGATCACTGGCTCCCGTTCGAGGATATTCACGAACTCAGGTTGCTGGAAAAGCTCGGTCACCTGAAGCGAAAGACCGTCAAGGGGCTGCGTTTCAACCTGCCGCGCGATGCACCGATCGCGTCGGTGATCATGCCGGAGCAGAAGCCGGCACCCGTCGCAATGTTTATCGTCCCTCCAAGTGCCGGTGACGACTATGAACACGCCCTTGCCGATATGATCGAAACGCGACCGGAGATCACCCCGTGGGTCTGGCGTGTGGCGGACGGCGAAATCCCCCCGCTCCCTTGATCCGGGTTCGGCGCCACCGCCCGTTGACAGGACGCGGCGAATAAGAGCACCTGCTACGAAGAAATTCATCCGCTACAGTCAGCCGGAGCATCATGAAACCAGAGAAAAAGCCGTTTGTCGTCGAGTTCAAGAACCGGCGTCGCCAATCCACGCAACAAAACTCGATCTGGGGCGCAATCGACCTGAAAACAGCAAGCGATCAGGTCGCCGCCAATGAAATGGCTGACGTGATTGACGCGAGCACGGCCGAGCAGCCATCGGACGCTGGCGCGACCCTGAACATCGCCGATCTCAGCGCATGACGGCCGCATAGACCAGTTCCGACATCGCCCATCAGGTCGCTCCTCGTCACGAGCCAGCGCGGCTTGAGTCCGGAGTGACGCCGGGTGCGTTTCTCGTGATGACATCCTGCCGACGGCACCTGACGGCCATCATCACGTCGTCGAGAAACTCTTCCGGTTCGCCCGCGCGGTCGGCTCCTTCGTCGGACCAGAGCAGGGCCTCAACGAAGGCTGGCGCGAAATCGAAGGTGAAGCCTTCTTTTTCAAGTTCCTCGAACAGGCCGGCATAGATGTCGAGTGCGAGGGGCACGAGCGCACGAACATGGGACCGCATAGCCTGCCATCCAACGACATCCCAGATTTGCGACATGCGGACGGTCGTGTCCGGGACAGGCCGCCCGTCCTGATGAAGCCCGCGAAAATAAAGCATGGCCTCCCAGATGCAGAGCGCCGCCTCAAACTCCTTCACCCTGAACGGATCGCTTGCAGCAATACCTGCCAAGGCGCTGTTGCTCTCCAAACGGGCCGATGGCGAGGCAGCAGACCGCAACGCCTGGTCCTGGAGCCGGAAGCGGGCAAGAAGGTCTTCGCTGCTCGCATGATGGATAGCCCTGGCGGTGATCAGCGAAACGCCGGCACCGTAGGACTCGGGACGTTGAGACGGGTGGTTCATCCATTGGATCACGGTGACTTCGCGCAAATCCGTGGATCGCGCGACGATGCCCTGGACAACGAATTGCCACGGGAACTGACTGAGATCGATGCTGATCATCGTGTCGTCTTGGGCCACGTTACCACCCGCCGACAGGAGGGCGGGAACACGGCTGGCGATGAAGACATTGACTGGCTCCTGGATAAATTGCGCCGAGGCGCGATACGCATCGGCCAGTTCGCTGCGCGCCACGCGGATCGGATTGGTCGGCCCGAAATCTGTGAACAGGATAAGGCCCGCCTCGGTCTCGCTGCACTCGAGCACATTGGTGAGGATCAGCATTTCGAGCGGGCTGATGTCTGCGAGTGGGATAGGCGGATAGGTGTAAATTCTGGTTTCGAGAGTGGTCATGACGGCTCCTTTCCATGAACGTCAAAACCCGGCGCAATGGCCGGGCTCTTGTGAGGAAATGCTGAATGCTGGTGCGAGGGTCGCCGCTAACCGGCGCGGTCAGATTCCGCAGCGGTATCTTCAGCGCAGCGCATCCCTTCAAGGGAAACCTTGCGGTCCTCGATCCGGATCACGACCGATCCTTTCGTCGGGAGACGCCACACCACCTCGCGCTCAATGGCGCGGATAATGGCATTGAGGTCGGCCTCGGCCTCCGATTGCAGCAGGTTGACGCTCAGGTCCTCCGCCTCGTCGGAAAACCATTCCAGTTGCTGATCGTAAGATGCATCGTCGGCGTCGTCGGACGGGCAAAACAGTGCATCGATCAGGAACATTCGCAACGCCACCGGCGTGATCGTCGATTGTCGCGTCACCAGAATGTCCACCTCGTGGAGCGAACCGTATTCGGGACCTGCGACGATCAGGTCGGTTTCGAGGCGCTGGATATTCACTGCGCGCCCATCTCCCACCTCAAGGACGATCTCGAGCCGGTCCGGTCGTCCCTCGGTCTCGAACGAGCCGACTGGCTCGATCTCCTCACCGGCATCGCCAGTGACCATCTTATAGCCTGTGAGGGCGATCCGGCTAAGCCGGTCGTACCAGAGATAGCCGGCAAAAGCGTGGTTCGGTTCGAAAACCGGCGGAGCATCGCCCCAGGCAGCAAACGCCCGAGCGACGTTCTGCTCTTCAAGAGGACTGCCGCCCTCGTAGATGCGAGCGTTCGGGCCGACTGGCTTCGCGGGCAAGGATTCATTGCGGTCGGCTTCCGCGAAGATCGGGGAAAACGGTCTCAGGGCAGGTGCAGCCTCACTCGGGTCGACGCCGAGGGTGCGTCCCCGCTGATAATCCTTGAACGACAGGCTATGCGGGCCAGAAGCCGCGATCAGGCGGAAATAGATGCGGTCGATCTCTTCCAGCAGGGCATCGAACATTTCGTTGCGTACCACCTCCTTGCGCGCTGGCAGCACCAGCTTGAGATGGGCGCAATCGACCACATCGACCCGCGCGAAGAAGGATCGATGCCATGACTGGCGGAGCTCAGGCAGCGGCATTCCGAGCGTCACACCGTGAAAATTGGCGTTGTCGAAATTGTATCGACCGGGATTACGACTGAATACGCCGATCCGTATCCCGCGCCATTCCTCGATATGTTCGGCCTCACCGAGGAAATCCGACGACGGCATGATCTCACCGTTAAATTCCACCGCGACGGGATAGAAGCGGGCCGCATGCTGAACGGCTCCGGCAATGTTCTCGCTGGCCATCTCGGGAACAATAACGGTCACACCCTTATGGTCATGCGGCCCAGGCCCGACGTTGACGGGCTGCTTACCATGAAAGGCCTCCGCGCTCGCCTGGATAAGCCACGAGTCCGATGTCCCCTTCCGCTGGGCGATGATTGTGGTCCCTCGATTGGCAAGAGCAAAGAAGCCCATGCCCGCGGCGTCTTCGGAAGATGAGAGCGCTTCGGACCAACCGCTCTGCCCCAGGGAAAAGAGCGATCGAGGGTCTTCGAGGCCGGCGCCATTGTCCGCGATGCGCACGGCTTTGCCGAAACGTGGATCATCAATCTGGTCGATCACCACCTTTGTCGCGCCGGCGCGGCGTGCGTTTTGCAGCAACTCGTTGAGAATATCGTCGATCGCGGCGTTGAACAGGCGGCCGACCTTTTCGATGGCTTCTGCCGCGACCTTGGCGTGGAATGAGAAATCGGTCATTTCGGTTCTCCAGAACAGAAAGCCCGGCGCGATGGCCGGGCGATGGAAGGAATGGATGCGGATTTACGTTGGGCTGCCTTGGTCAGGCGGCGCTTTCGAGCAGTTTCTTCGCCTTGCCTTCGAGTTCGAGCCGGGTGTCCTGATGCGACTTTCCCCGCGCCAGCGCGGTGATACCCTGCACAAAGTCAAAGATCGACTCGGGAGGTCTGCCTTCCTCAGACAAAACCGTCTCGATGATCTTGCCCGTTTCGGCCTTGGAGAAACCCCGGCGGCGGAGGAACGTCTGCCTATCCTCGTCATTGCGGGCAACGACGCGTTCACGGGCAGCGCGAATGCCGGCGATGAAGGGTGCCGGGGAGGAGTTGGCGAAGTTTGTCAGCGCCGGAGCGGCCTCGTGGGCGAAGCGCTGTGCGGCGAATTTCGAATGGCGGATGGTGATTTCTTCGAAATTTTCGGTGCCCCAAAGATTGCGATTGGCACACACCGCGCGGAGATAAAAGCTCGCAATTCCAAGCGTTTTCGAGCCGACCTCGCTGTTCCAAGCATAGAAGCCGCGAAAATACAGGTCCGGCTCACCGTTCGGCAGGCGGCCCGCCTCGATCGGATGGGTGTCGTCGCAGAGAAAGACGAACACGTCGCGGTCGCTGGCATAAAGCGTCGTGGTGTCCTTGGTAATGTCGACGAAGGGGTTGTGGGTCATGGTCGACCAGTCGAGCAGGCCCGGCACCTTCCAGATCGTGTCGCCGGTACCATTCCCGGCAATGTTCATGATGGCGGCGATCAGATCCTTGTCCCAGATCCGGCCGTATTCCGGACCGGTCACCGCCCGAAGTTCGAGGCGGCCGTCATCCATCTCCAGGGTTTTCACCATTTCGGCATTGCGGTTGAGGAGCCCATGCTGAAGATTGATCGCTGCAAGCGGCGCGGGCAATTGGCGCATATAGCTTGCGGGTGCGCCGACCAAGCTGCAAAGCTGCCCGTAGCTCCAGTGCGTCGGCGCAAGCGCCTCACGCCCGCCAGGGACGATCAGGGACAAGCGCTCGGCATTGTCGCGGGTCGCTTCAACACGGATTTCGGCGGTCTCGACCGTGCGGACGCGAGCCTGCTCGGTTCTGGCGCTGACGGCGCGATGAAGATCGGAGAGCGACAGATAGCGCTCGTCGTCGGGACGCGAGAACCACTCGGACGACACCCGGCCTATGCGTTCGCCGCGGGAAATGTCGACCTTGAAACCCGACGACGCCGATCGTTGGGTCTGAAGGGGGCTGGAAATCATGGTGTTCATGTCGAAGTCTCCCGAAAGGAAAGAGTGGATGATGTCGCCGTCAGGCTGGCACGGCGGTACGGGCAATCCCGGAAGCCCTCTCCGGCCCTCCTGCAACCGCCGCCCCGCAAACCGGCCCTCCTCCTCCTCTTGCGACCTCGGAGCAATCGCTTCCAGTCGGACCATTAACGGTCTATATTCTGGTCAAAAGGAGTTTAGGACGATGAAACTGTCGGAACAGGTCAAGCCCATCAGCTACCTCAAGGCCCATGCGCCAGAGGTCATTCGCCAGCTCGCCGATAACCGGCAGTGATCACATTGCATGGCGAGGCGAAAGCCGTGCTTCAAGACGTCACGCAATATGAGGAGACGCAGGAGACGCTGGCGCTCCTGAAGGTGCTGGCACTGACAAACAAGCAGGTAGAAGACGGGAAGCTCCGCCCCGCGAAAGAGACCTTTGCGCGCCTTCGTGCGCGCCTGGCGAAGCCCGAAGCCTGATGCCGTATCGCGTTCTCTTTGCGGAGGATGCGGAACGGGACATCGAAGATCTCTACTGCTTCCTCGCTACCCGGGAGGGAATCCAGACCGCGGAACGAATTCTGGGCGAAATCGAGGAAGCCTGCCTGAAGCTTGAAGATTTGCCCACCCGGGGGAATGTACCGAAGGAATTGGCGGGCCTCGGCATCACCGAATACCGGGAATTATATCACAAGCCCTGGCGGATGATCCATCGCATCATGGGAGAGGATGTGGTCATTTGTTGTATCATCGACGGTCGGCGAGACATGCAATCCTTCCTCGAACGACAGCTGTTGCGCTGAACAGCACGATCGCGACGCTCGGATGTCACCAGTCGTGCCAAGGCAGATCCTCGACCTGCTCTGCATCGCGATCGAGCAGGACATGGCTGAAGCCTTTTTGGCGCGCCCATGTCATGACGGCAAAGAGATCGTCGGGAATGCGCTGGTCGGCCGCGCCGGCGTTTTCATCATGGGCGTAGAAAAACCAGCCATAATCTGCGTAGCTCCCTCCGACACAGGGCCATTCCGTGCAGGGTGTATTGTCGAGAATTTTCGCGGTTGCGGCGGTCACATGACCTGTCGAGATGGTCACGAATGCGCGGATTTCGAATGTCGTCATCAGTTTCGACCTTTCCCGATTACGGGAGGGCTCGTCCGGGCGGCACACCATCCGGATCAATCCACTCAGACTGCTGGATAGCTAAGCCGTCGAGGCAGGCCCACATTGGTACCTCAGTCGATCGCCTCCATAATCTCTGCGGCTTCAGGATGCTCAGCGGAATAAACATAGAGGCGGCCATAGGCTTCCGAGAGATGGTCGGACGGATGCCGGAAGGAGAGATGCGAGAAAGCAAAAAGCGTGGCGATAATCCCCGCAGCTTCCGCCGATACGTCCCCCTGAAACCCGGTGATTTCGCCGGTGATCCGAAAGCGCGATCTGGATCGCGGCGCCAGAAACAGCGGCGTACCCTGATGCTCATAGAAGTCCCAGAACCCGCCGCGGTAGTCGAGGGGGCTCAGCCGTTCCATGAGGCTGTAAACAGCGTTCTCGGCGATGATCAGCAGCGAGCGCCCGAACAGGGTCGGGAGGAATTTTAAACGGCGCTCGTCAGGAACAATGGCGGCGGATTGGGGGCCAGTTTCGAATACAGACATCGATCTTTCTCCAGAGAGGCGAGTGAGTCAGTCCGGGCAGCCCTCTCTCGACCGCTTGGTTCCCCCTCTCCCGGCCCCACTCCTCCTCTTCCCGGCTGACCAACACCCACCCGCGCTGGCCGCGCTCGCAAGGTTTCAGCGGTCCACCTGCGATCAATCTGGATGGAGACGACGGGCCGCAGACCGGATCGCTGTCATTGCCGCGTGAAATTCGGCGTTACTCACCACATCGGAAAGATCCACCGTTGTGATGGTGGTCTCGCAAGCTGACTGGATCTCTTCGTCGGTCACCGAATCCGTCAAAAGTGATCCGAAGCTGTCATCGACGTCGAGTACGGCGGCTATCGCGCTGCGGACCCGGTCTTCGTGCAAGCGCGCGAGAACACGGCTTGCCCTCGGTGCGTCGATCGGCCCCTCGGGATCGGCTGCACAGGCGAGAATTGCCTCACCTCGCGCGGTTGCCCACGCCACCTTCGCCAGCCAGTACGGCGGCAAAGCTCGCGTCGCATGAGCATCGTGGACCATCATCTTCAGCAGCCCGAGCAATATCTCGAAGTGGTCCGCACGACGCTGGACCACTTCGTCAAACTGTGATGGCACGGGGATCGATGATCCGGTGTTGTGAGCCTTTTCACCCTTCCAAATACCGGTAACATAAATCTCACCTGAGGCATCATAATCCTTCCGTAAAGATTCCCAGTTGTCGTCCACGAGCGCGGCCTTGCAGGCCTCCTCCGGCGTGTCGGCGATATAGGCGCCGTGCCAAAATATCGGCAGGGTATAGGTCGTTTCGATCGTGTAAGCGGGCATGGCGCGTACTCCTTAAAAACAGAGAAGCCCGGCTCTCGTCCGGGCTTCCGTCAGGGCGGGCTTCGGTGTGGTTACTCGGCGGCTTCCAGATGATCACCGTCGTCGTCCGGATCGGTAGATACCTCCTCCGCATCCTGGTCCCGGGTCAGGAAGGCCGGCAGATCGACGTTGTCAGGTTGGGCAGTATCGTCTTCGATACCGTCGGAGATCACCGTCGAATCGACCTCGGTGACCATGGTCGTTTCGGCGGCTGGAAGCCGCAGCACTTCGGGGAGCCATCCGCTGCCTTCCAGCAAACGGGCAGCCTCGCGCGCCATGTCGGGCTTCTTCAGATGATCGATAAGCTGCGCCGACTGTTCGCCCTTTGCCTCGCGGACCGCCTGCAGGATATGCGCCTTGGTCACACGCTCGAGGTAGTTGTCGACCGTCGGCGTCCAGCCCGCTTCCACCATGCCAAAACCGAGCGAACGGGCGAGCTGTCGGGCATGGATGTTTTCCTTGCCCCGCTTGTTCCATGCCTGGACCGTGGTGTTTACCGACAGCGAGACGCAATGCGCAAACAGCGCCATGCGGCTGGTTTCATCGAGCGAGACCAAATAGTCCCAGACCTCGTCAGCGTTCGCGGGAAGATCATGACCCCACGATTCCTGCCGCTGTTCGATCTCTTTCGCCCAGACCGTATCGCCGAGCCCCTGTGCCTGACCGAATGTGGTGTGCTGGAGCGTGATCTCCAGGCACGAGTCCGCCCCGTATCTGTAGAAGATCTTGAGGACGGCGACATGGAGCGTGGCGACGAATGCCATCACCGGATCGTTCGCCAGCGCATTGCGAAGAGCGACGGTGCGGGCGGCCGTCAGATCTTCGATGACGCGATCGGAAAGAGGGCGAAGCTTTCCGTCGTCGTCTTCCGGCTCTTCAACGCCGGCAGGCTTGCCGTTAATCGAAACGCCACTGTTCACCGAGGCCGCAATGGTGTCTTTTCCGCCGTGACCGTCGCCGTCATTGGTGTCAGCGTCATCCGCCTCGACAGCGGGCTCATCCTCTGGCCGGACGAAACCACGTTCGATCTTCAGTTCACCGCTGACGGCAAGCGAGATGAAGGCGCCGCCGCGCGCGACGTCTTCCGGATCGAAGACATAGGGCCGGTCGTTCAACGCATCCAGTTCATTCCCGAGCTCTTCAAGTCGAGCTTCTGTTTCCTCGGAGTAGTCTTCCGTCTCGGCATAGTCGGCGTCGAGCTTGTCATACTCCGCCTTCAGGGCGTCATGACGAGCAAGCTCTTCCTCCGTATATTCCGCCTGTTTGCCGTAGAAACGGCGAAGGCCGGAGGTATGACCATATGAGAAGTCGAAGGCCGCCTCGACCCATTTCCAGCCTTCTTCGGCCTTCAGCGCCTCCGCGTCGGCGGTCAGCCTTTCGATCACGAGTTGTTCGAGCAGCGCCGGATCCTGCAGCCATCCGCCATTGTCCGGTTCGAACAGGTCGCGCATCATGACGCCGCCGGCTGCCTCATAGGCGTCGATGCCGACATAGACGGCGCGGCGATCGGAGGCGCGGACGGCGGTTTCGGTCAGCATCCGGCGGATATAGTAGGCGTCCTGATTGTGCGACCGTGAGATAGTGTCCCAGACCTGCTCCTGGCGAGCATGATCATTGGTGATCGAGAATGCCATGACCTGGCCAAGCTTCATCTCGTCACTGGCGTAGAGCTCGAGGAGACGCGGCGAGACGGAGGCCAGCCGCAAACGCTGTTTCACCGTTGCAGCCGACATGTGGAACCGGGCGGCAATCTCTTCCTCGTCGAGCCCTTGTTCGCGCAACGTCATGATGGCCCGAAACTCGTCAAGCGGGTGAAGGTCGACGCGCTTGAGGTTCTCGGCAAGGGAATCCTCGGCTTCGAGGGTGTCGCCCTTGCTGACAATGCATGGAATGACCGCCGTCTTTGACAGTTTCTTTTGGTTGACCAGCAGTTCCAGCGCGCGATAGCGACGGCCGCCGGCCGGGATGCGGTAAATTCCGGTCTCGTTGCCCTCGGCATCGACCTCGGCGCGGACATTGAGGCTGGTCAGCAGTCCGCGATGGGCGATGTCTTCGGCAAGTTCCTCGATCGAGACGCCCGCCTTGATCTTGCGAACGTTCTGCTGGCTCAAAACGAGCTTGTTGAACGGGATGTCACGCCCGGCATTGAGCGTGATTTTCTGGATGGCCTGTGCCATATCGTTTCTCCGTGGCGGATCGGCCGGAGCCTTCTCCGACAACCACAATCCGCCACGAACTCCCCTTCCCCCCTCTCCCTCCGGCCGCATCCGCCACCCTTATCCATGCAAATTCCTCGGCGGCGCACGAGGCCGAAGATCCTCACGCCTACTGGAGCGCCGTCATGCGATCGTGTTCTGCCCGTTCGGTCTGCTGACTCCCATGGTCGCCGATCTTGGGCTAACCGAAAGGCGGGCCGGTCTGACAATCTCTACATACGACGATACCGTCCTTTTCGCCGAGAACCGACATACACCAGCAGTCTCTCCAATTGGAGGACGCGAATATCCCGGCGTGCTGTTTTCAAGCTGACCTTCCACATCGCCATGATCTCGGCGGCACCATATCGGCCACCTTCCGCGACCCTTGCGAGGAACCAGTGCTGGCGCTCATTAAGCTCCACGGCATCAGGGTCATTTATAGGGTCATGATCAGGGGCATCTTTAGGGTCATTTTTCCGATGTCCCTGATTTGATGGGCTGAGAGCTGCTTCACCGGTGACATAAGCGTCCTTGGCTGTCGCCAGAGAATACCGATCCACCGGATCCTGCGTCTGTCTCGGCGCCGGGCCTTCGATCAGACCTAGAACGAAGGCCCGGATAACGGGCGACGAAACCACCAGACGGAGGAAATACACAGTATCCGGGCCGTGCTGGGCCGATAGCCAGTGCTTGACGGTCCTCTCACTTGCATCCGTCTGGCGCATGAGTTGCTTGACTGCCCGATGGCTGTCGCCGTGCTCCTTGCGAAGTAGCTCTGCAATTGTCTGAGCATAGACCTCGCGGCCACCCAAGACGCCTTTCCAAATCTGCAATTTCCTGCCCTTTTTCTGCAACATCTTCCGATTCCTCCGCAGTTAGACTGGCAACAGTGCGGAGTGACGGCAGAAACCTGCCAGACGCTGCGGCGGTTGATCGCCCCGATCACCGCAGTCAGAATCAGAAAAGGGCGAATCTTGATGAGCCGGAACCCTTACGATAACGATCGATCAGAGCAGCCGGAACGCCCTGTTCGAGCTGCCGAATACGTCCGCATGTCCACGGACCATCAAAAATTTTCGACGGAAAACCAAGCCGATGCGATCAAGCTGTATGCCGAAACTCGTGGCATAGAAATCGTTCGGACCTACGTCGATGAAGGAAAAAGCGGACTGAACGTCGATGGCCGCGACGCATTCAAGTGCCTGATTGCAGACGTTTCGGAGGGGCGAGCCGATTTTGAAATGATCCTCGTCTATGACGTGAGCCGATGGGGTCGGTTCCAGGACACCGACGAGAGCGCCTATTACGAATATATCTGCAAGCGTGCCGGCGTGCGCGTTCAATATTGCGCCGAGCAGTTCGAAAACGACGGCAGCCCGATCGCGGCCATCATCAAGGGCGTGAAGAGCGCCATGGCCGGCGAATATAGCCGCGAGCTTTCAGTGAAGGTGTTTGCCGGTCAGGAGCGCCTGATCGAAAAGGGCTATCGCCAAGGCGGCCCGGCGGGCTTTGGCCTGAGGCGTACGTTAATCGACGAGCACGGAGCCGTCAAAGGATGCCTTCAGCGCGGTGAGCAAAAGAGCCTCCAGACCGACCGTGTGATCCTGACACCGGGGCCCGACGAAGAGGTCGATCTGGTCAGGCAAATCTATAGGGATTTCGTCCACAATGGTCGTAGCGAAAATGAGATCGCCGCCGGCCTCAACATGCGAGGTCTCGCGACCGATCTAGGTCGTCCCTGGACCAGAGGCACCGTTCACCAACTGCTGATAAACGAGAAATATGCGGGCGACAATGTTTGGAACCGCCGCTCCTTCAAGCTGAAGAAAAAGCGCATACGCAACGCGCCCGACAAATGGATCAGATCCGAAGGTGCATTTGAAGCGATTATCGAGCGAGAGCTTTTCGAGGCGGCCAATACAATCATCAATGCGCGCTCATTCCGCCTCAGCGACGAAGAAATGCTGCTGGCCCTGCGGGAACTCTATCAGAAGGAGGGGTTACTGTCCGGCATCGTCATCGATGAATGCGATGAACTACCGTCAAGCAGCGCTTACAGTTCGCGCTTCGGTAGCCTGCTCACGGCCTACAGCCTTATCGGTTTCAAGCCGGAACGGGACTATCGCTATGTCGAAATCAACCGCAGCCTGCGAAAGCTCCACCCCGGCATTGTGCGGGATGTGCTCGATGGGTTGCGCACAGCCGGCAGTGAGGCCTGGCAGGATCTCGAAACCGACAGAATGATCGTCAATGGCGAGTTCAGCCTTTCGGTCGTCATCGCACGCTCTTTCCAGACACCGACCGGGCTTCTGCGCTGGAAGGTCCGTTTCGACTCTTCACTCATGCCCGACATTACCGTCGTCGTGCGCATGGACAGCCTCAATCGTACGCCGCTCGATTATTATCTGTTCCCGCGCATCGACAGGCTTTCAGAAAAGCTGCGGCTGGCAGAAGACAATGCCTTCGGACTCGACGCTTACCGCTTCGACGATCTCGACCTTCTCTACGACATCGCCAAACCCATTCCAATTTGCGAGGCTGCCTGATGACCGCCAACCGTCCCAAGAGGATCGAAATGATCCCGATTTCTCGCATAACCGTCCTTAACCCGCGCGCGCAACAAGCGTCAGCATCGCGAGATCGTCAACAATATAGAGGCGATCGGCCTGAAGCGTCCCATCACGGTCAGCCGTCATGATAGCGCGAAAGGAACACGATACGATCTTGTGTGCGGCGAAGGCCGGCTGGAAGCCTTCCAGATGCTCGGTCAGACTGAAATTCCCGCCGTAGTGATCGAAGCCAGCGAGAATGAATGCCTGGTGATGAGTCTGGTCGAGAATATCGCCAGGCGTGTACAGCGCCCCATCGATCTCATGCGGGAAATCAGCGCACTTAGATCTCGCGGTTTCAACGACGCGGCCATAGCGAAAAAAATCGGGGTTGGCGCATCATGGGTCAACATGATCGCCTCACTGCTGGAACGCGGCGAAGAGCGGTTGGTGGCGGCGGTCGAGACCGGCTTGATCCCGATTACGCTGGCGATGGAGATTTCCAAGGCGGAAACGGAAGAGGCGCAAAACCTGCTGCTGGACGCCTATGAGACCGGCCAGCTCCGCGGAAAGAAACTCGCCGCTGTGCGGCGCATGCTCGACATGCGTATGCAGAGCCAACGCAAAGGAGCGCTGCCAGTCGCACGTTTGGGCCGGAAGGGCTTCAGTCGTCGTCTGACCGCCAACGAACTGATGCAGGTTTATCAACGCGAGGCGGAGAAGCAGCGGCTTCTGGTCAAGAAGTCGGATTTTGCCCAGACGCGGCTCCTGTTCATTGTTGAAGCGCTGAAGGAGCTACTGAGCGATGAGGGTTTCGTGAACCTGCTGAGAGCGGAAGGGCTTGCGTCGATGCCGAAGGCGCTCTCAATACGGATTTCTGGAGAGAAAAATGACTGATACGATCGAGCGTAACCATGATAACAACAGCCATATTCATCTGGCCTTCGACCGCAATCTTGTGACCATTCCGGTTTCGGCGATCGTTCCACTGAAGACATTACCGGAGGGAGCGCGGGAAAGTCGCAGCTATGCGCAGGTTCTCAGCTCGATCAAGGTGATCGGCCTCGTCGAGGCGCCCGTTGTGATGGCTGATACCGAAAATACGGGCACTTGGTTTCTGCTCGACGGCCATCTCCGTCTGGAGGCGTTGAAGGAACTCGGCATTGCCGAAGTTGAATGCCTACTGACCACTGACGATGACACCTACACGTACAATAAGCGCATCAACCACATTCCGCCTATCCAGGAACACCGAATGATCGCGCGCGCTATGGAGCGGGGTGTCTCGTCCGTCGATATTGCAGAAGCCCTCAATCTTGAGGTGCAATCCGTTCTCAGACGGTTTCGACTGCTGGAGGGGATCAGCTCCGAGGCCGCCCAAATGCTCAAGGACACGCCGTGCTCGATGAAAGTGTTCGACATTCTTCGCCAGATGTCCGCCGTCAGGCAGATCGAAGCCGCCGACCTAATGATCGGCCAGAACAATTTTTCGATCATGTTCGCACGTGCGTTACGCGCTGCCACGCCGGTGAACCAGCTTGTTACGGCAAGGAAAGGACGAGGCAACGGCACACCCACCCCATCGGGCCAACAGATTGCCCGCATGGAGCGAGAACTGGCTGCGCTCCAGACTCAAGTCAAATCAATCGACGAAACCTATGGCGTCGACAACCTGCATCTGACTGTGGCGCGTGGGTACATCGCCAAGCTCCTCGCCAATAGCCGAATTGTCCGCTGGCTGACAACACACCAGCAGGATTATCTCAGCGAGTTTCAGAAGATCGCGGAAGTAGAAACTCTCGGTCCGATTGCAGACAAGCCAAACGCCTGAACGTTTAAGGGGGACCGGATTCGAACAGCGCGGGCCGGGCACGAATGGCAGGATCATCGTTACCCGTTTTCTGGCGGGTAAATGAACAGGAGGCAGCTTCCCGCTCTGGTGTTGAGGCCCTCGGAATGCTCTATGGTGCCAAGCCGACTCCATATCGAGCGCCGTTCTGCCAGAACCAGTCCTGGTCGAGATCCAGTTCGTGGGACGTTTCCACGATAGCTGATTCCGCGCGATCGAAGATCGCATAGCAGATCTCGGTATCATCGTGGCGCGCGTGATAGGCAATTCCATCTGCCCTGACAGGGTGGTCAAACAGCGCCTTTGACCAGGCTTGAGCCGCATCATAGGGAAGCCCCGAATGCGGGATTTCCGCCGTCGCTCCAACAATGGCAAGTCCCGGACCAGTCAGATCGATCAGCTTCAGCGACGACACAGTTTCAAGCCGAACATATCCCTTGCGTTTCAAAAAGCCAGCGTCGATCAGCGTGTTTCCTGGTGAGCGCAAGAACGTCTCGGCGAACGCACCGCTGACGAGCTTCGCGACATAGAGCACGCCGTAAGAGCCATCGGGAGCGTTGAAGCGGCCAGTCTTGGATCGGTCAAAGAAGATGGGTTCGTATATAACCGTGTAGAAGCGATGGGTTTCACTCCCTGCGGGGAGTGAAACAATCTTGGGAGTACGGCTATGCAGGTCTGGCGGTGGCAGTGGGACGGTCACGCGCCCTGCTCACCGTAGCGGTTCGCCGCTTCGAGGACCAACGAAAGGTTCCCTTCTCGCAGGACCTCCATCGGCTTTCTCCCACCCAAGCGATCATCCGGCCGCGCAAGGAAGTTCAGCACCGCCCAGGGGCTTTCGACGGGCAGCGCGTCCTGCACCTCCTTGAGACCTGCCACCACGCTACCGTCACGATTGAACTGAAGCGTCGGATAGCAGCGCCGGTTGCTCGGGCCAGGAACAGCCAGCAAACTTCCCTCTTGTACGCGCTTGTCCACTGCCTGGCGGGAAACCCCATGCAGGAGCGTCCTGACCTGCTCCAGATCATAGGCACCGCCCGCTGCCTTTAGATCGTTCTGCGCGATCCGAACACCCTGAAGCACGGCCTGGCTGCGTGCGTCCGGCTCGAAAGCCGTCTTGTTGACCGTGCTGGTTGTCTCGGCACGTTCTTTGGCCCTGGCAAGTTGGCGCATTCTTCGAACAACCATACTATTGCCGCGAAAACGCTTGCCAACGGTCCGGGCGACAGAATTCGCCGTTTCCGGCTTTGAGGTCACGACGGCAAGCCGTGCGCCCGCAGGCAACTGGAATCCAGCAACCCCCTCGAAAGGGTTCGCATCGAGAACGAACATTGTCATGATGCCGTTCGGCGTCTTAGAGGTGGTTTTCGACGTCTTGGACTGGGTTTTCTGGGCCATCGCGGTTCTCCTGAAAAGAAGATGGCTACTTGAAGCAACTTTGTCAACTATGACAACTTAGAACAACCCAGCTTGGTTTGGCAGCCTCAACGGCCTTTCGTGGGATACCCTATGGGAAACAATACCCCGGGGAAGAGGTAAAGTGCGACAACTCAAGATCGGCGACACTGTTCTCATTGCAGCGCCGAACGACAGGTGAATGAGCACTACCTTCTGATCAACCCTTGGCGCCGGACGCAAGTGCGTCGCGAAAATAGATCTCGGTCACCCGAAACCGTCCGTCGACCCGTTTGCATTGAACCACGATATCGATCGCAACCATCAGCATTTCGCGTATGTCGTGCCGGTCGAGGTCGCCACCCCCTTCCGACTCCTTCACCAGCAAAGTCAGTTGCTCGAAGGCGAGGCGCGCAGAGTCGGCATGCACGGTCGTGATTGAACCGGGATGCCCGGAATTCACATTGCGGATGTAATAAAAGGCCGTGCCATCTCTGAGCTCCTGCAACAATATTCGGTCTGGACGCATACGCAGGCAGGATTCGAGGAGGTCCCTGGCGCCGATCTTGGCGGTCCCCTGGCCGCCCTTGGAATAAAAGAGACGGACGTGGTTGGGCTGCGGGATGACCAGTTCCGGCGTATCCTCAATGGAAATGATACGTTCGGTATCCGGGATATACTGGATCAACGCCTTGGACAGCGTCGTCTTACCCGATCCAGTCGCCCCGGAAATGATGATGCTTTTCCGCGCCAGCACCGCTTCCAGAAGGAACTGCTTGTGAGCGCCGGCACGATAGAGTTCCGACAATCGTTGGTCCGGTTGCGCGCTACTCTCCTGCGTGCGGACCACATTGGCGAACAGTCCACCCTGGTCGAGATCACCAAGGCTGAGCGACACCGAGGACGGTTTGCGAATGGTGAGGCTGACGGTTCCCCTCGTCGTCGCCGGCGGGATCACGATCTGGATACGCTCGTCGTCGGGCAGGGTCGCCGACAGGATCGGTCGGGTTTCGTCGATCGACTGATTGGAGTAGCTCGCCACCGCCCGAGCGAGGCGCATCAGCCGGTCATAGGCAAGTTCCGGCATATCGTGGACCTGCCATCCGTTTGCTCCTTCCGTCACGACCTTGCCGGGCTTGTTAACAATGACCTCGTAGAGCGCCTTGTCGCGAAGGAACGGCGACAGCGGCAAGAGCAGTTCACGCACGACACCGGAATCTACAGCTTCAGTCATTGCAGCACCTACTTCGTCACGAGCTTCGAGTCCGGGGTGAAGTCGCCGAGAACGGCGCGGTCATAGATTCGGTTGCGCGGTTCGGTCACGCGCAGCCGATAGACGCTGGAAAAATCGAGATCGCGCGCCACGAAGATCGAAACCAGGCCTCCCTGATGTTTCAGCAGGGTTGGCGGGATGTTGATCGATTGTTCGACGGCAATCGCCGCGGCCTGCTGACCGGCGCTGGTGGTGTTTTGTGCATCGACGTCGCTATCACGCAATTGGCTGTTGGCATAGGAGGTGGCGTCGCCGACGATCGACAACAGGATGGCGCTGCCGAACCGTTCCCACCAATGTGTATCGACGTAGCCGTCCATGCCGGCGCGGCCCAGGGCGTCGGTGGCCGGCGACGCCAGCGTGATGATGACGCCTTGCGGGGTCTTCGCGCGGTTCCAGAGAACAAAAAGACGTTTCTGGCCGCGGCGAAGTCCACCGCGATATTCGCCGACGACCTGCGTGCCTTTCTCCATCAGCACGACGCGGCCGTTGTCGGACAGAACATCGCGATTGATGACGCAGCTGGTGAATCCCGGCTGGTCGGAAGAAAGGGCCGTCTCGAGCACGCAAGGGATGGAGGTCCCCATGGCGACGACGAAATCGCGGTTGCCGAGCGTGCCGGCACGCGAGCCCTGCAACTGCGTCGGGGTCAGCATGCGGTTGAAGCGCTGATCCTCGCTTTCCCCCTGCCCCGTAAAGCTGCCCGGCGCGTTTGCGAGCGGGACATAGTTCGAGGCGGCATTGGTGTTCGCATCATCTTGCTGGCGCCTGGCAGTCGGCGTCTTTTCCGGACCATAGGCCATGACGGGCGCGCGCCGCGCAGCGTCGAGCAGCTTGTCGTCGTCGGTCGGCGCTTTCTCGGTGATGACGGGTACCGGAAGCTGGACTTCGGCCGGCCTTGTCACGGGCTGAACCGGCCCCTTTGCCGGCTCGAAATCCGATGTCTGACGGATGACCACGCGCTCCGGCTGCACGCCATCCGTCGGCTTGTTCTTCCCGCCCATCGACCAGAGGGCAAAGGTAACAAACGCAACGATCGCGAGAGCAACGGCGCCGCGCTTGAGAATGGGGTTGTTGTCGATCCGCCGGCCGGTCGATGTTTCAGCACGCTCGCCGGGGATTTGAGTGATTTCTTCATCGGCCATGACACCTCCTATTGCACTGTGCCGGGCGCGGCCTTGACGACACGCTCGACCGATGGTGACGTCGTATTCGTTTCGGGATTGATGCCGACGCGGTCATAGGCCTCGTTGAAGACGCAGAGGACATCGCTGCCCCGGCGCAGGATAAACTTGCGGCTGATAGCGTGGACCAGCACCAGATTGCCGTCAGCGGATTTCGGGACCAGGCTTTCGGTGCCGTCCGAATTCTCCATATAGATCGCCGGCATTTCCTGATTGCCGATAAAGGCGAAGGTCGTGACCTTGCCGTTGTCATAGACGGCCTGCGGTTCAAGCGCTTGCGCGCCTTGGGCGGAATACCGCCAGTTGCGGGGTCCATAGGCCTCGTGAAGAGACAGAACATGATCGGCTTCACCAGCCTGCGCCGCCAGAGCGCGAGCGGCGGCATCCTGCTTCCTCCGCTCGGCTTCATCGGCCGGATAGCGGTATTTTACATAGAAATAGGTGTTCTGCCCGGCTTCGACGCTGCCATCCCGGACGGTCAATTCGATCTGGTAGCTGCGCGTCGAACCGTCCCGTCTGGTTGTCACGACGGAGATGTTGGTAACCGGCTGGTTTTCCCGCGGCTTGAGGAAGAGGATGTTGCCAGCTGGCGCCACCTCCCACGCGACGCTGTTACCGAGAGCCACATGGGCAATCTCTTCGTCGGCCGCGAACTCGACCTGCACCGACGAACGCAGCGTGCCGACGACCCGGGTGATGTTATAGGGCTGGTAGTCGATGAAACGGACGCGGCTATCTTGGGATGCACCGCGCGGAATCTCCAGGGCCGACGCCGTCGAGGAAAGGCCGACGACCGGGCAAAGAACGGCCAGGAAAAGAACGAGCAGAAATCTCTGTTTCAATTGATGGCCTCCGGATCGGCACGATATTCGCTGACGGCAAAGCCGAGGGGATTGACCAGCCGGTCGGTGGAAGACATCGGGGCGTTGACATAGGAGAAGGTAAGCGTCGCAACCCAGTGTGTGGTGCGCACATCGTCACCGCGTGTGACGGTGCGCATGTATCGCACGGAAGCCACATTGGCGTTGATAAGCGAGATCGATACGATATTGATCCGCGAGGTGGCGCTCCGGCCATAAGTATTCTGCGGCGAATCCGGATTGCTGCCGCGATAGGCGGCCGCGAAGCGGGACTGCTCGGGTTGGGTCGAAAGGAGCGCCACCGTCCGGAAATTCTCCTCCCCTTCGCTCCAGACATAACCTTCGCGGGCGCGCACATATCTGGCAGCGAAAAATTTCGTGACGGCTTCGTCATAGGTGCCGGCGGTGGAGGTCATTGCTGACACCACGTCAACGATCCCCGTCGAATTGTCGACCCGCACGACGAACGGCTCGACCGTTTTCAAAGGCGTGAGGCCTGCGATCGCAAAGACGGAGACGACGGCAACGACGCTGGCCGAGATCGCAACGAACCAGGCGATGCGGGCCGAGCGCTCGACCTGGATGAGCCGATCCTGATCGAAGCGGCGCGCCTTGTCGAAATAGCTCTTGAGGCTGTCGGCGTTCACCATCTCAGTTGCCCTCGCATGGACGGTATGAGCCAGCGACATCGAAGTGTGCAAACGCAGCCGGCGTCACAGAGGCCGGTTCTTCCGCGTAAGAGACCGCGCGGCTCGCCGGGTTCCAAGATATCTCGCTGGCAGGTGTCTGCTGCTTGCCCTTGTCTTCCCACTGCCACATGGCGCGGTTCAGCGGACGCCGGGAATAGCCGTCACATTTGGGCAGAGGGTTGGAGATCGAGGCGCAGCTGGAGAGGCTTGCGATTAGCAAAAGCAGAAAAAGAATACGGATCATCAAAATAACCTGTCCAATGTCCTTGATATCGAGGCGGTCATTCCGCCCGGTTCGCAGTCAACCGGCGGCCCACAACGCGTGTTCCGCGGCCGACCGCCCTGACTGTGTGCGAGGCCGCCCAGGCGAGCGTGCTTTCGTGCGCATCACGGGCGGCGCCATAGCCATAGGTCAGTGACGCGCCGCCGGCGGCGAGCGCCGAGGCAATGCCGGGCAATTGATAGAAGACATAAAGAGCCGCGATGCAGATGGCGCAGAGCGCGATCGGACGCATAAGAACATCGCTATAACCCTCGATTGCCGTGAAGGTCGTGTCGATGCAGGTGATCAGCAGCGAGCCGATGGCAACGACCAGCACCTGCAGGATGACGAAGTTCGCAAGCTGACCAATCCAGGATTCCGTAAACCGGCGCGTCGACTGGAACATGGCGAGTGCGATGAAGATCGGCCCAATCGCGAGGATGATGGCGAGCGCCAGACGGGCATAAAGCGAGACAATGTAGCCGATCGCCGCGACGAGGAAGCTTGCGCCGATCACCAGCATACCGCCAACGCCCGTCACGATATCGACCGGCCAGGAGGCACGCGACCATATTTCATAAGCGCACTTCTGACCCTTATCCAGCAGGCTGTCGAAGGTGGAGGCGCTCGGCGTCGTCCCTGAGTTCAACGCCTGCGAGATTTCCTTTGGCAGGGTGTCGAAAAAGATGTTGGTGACGTAGGTCTGGTAGTCGCTGGCGTTGCGTACCAGCATAACGATGATGGCGAGTTTTATGGCGCGGAAGGCAAATTCCAGGATCGGCTCCTGCACGGAGCCACGCAGCACGAGATAGCCGTAGAGCACAACATACAGCGTCAGCGCCGCCGTGAGCGGACCGCTGATCCAGTTGGCGATGTTCGAGGTGCCGGTGGAAATGAAGTTTTCGAGTGGCGCCTTGAACTGCCCGTCGACGAAACTGAACACCTCATACATGTCTCAGCCTCCGAGCGACTTGCGCATGCGCTCGAGACGGAGCCTGCCGTCGGCGGCTTCGGCATTACGGCAATTGGCTGTGTCACGGAGTTCACCGGGATTGTTCCGGCATTCCCCGATGATTTTCGTCAGCAAGGCCTCGTCGGCGACCAGTTCATCGACGGTGTAGACCTTCTGCTCAGAGGAGCAGGCCGACAGGAGAAGCATCACCACACCAGAAACGAACCATCTCATTTAAGCGCTGCTCCCATCGTGTCCATTCGCTTGCGCCAATCCTCGGCCTTGCGCTGCTCGTCGACCTGCACCTGCGCCTGCTGGACCATTTGCAGGCCCTGCATGCGAAGAACATCCGTTTGCAGAAAGGCGGTTTCGGCCTGCAGACGCGCCTGCAGATCGGCAACGTCCTTGGCATCCGCAGCACTGGAGATTTTCTGACGAAGTTCATCGATGCCGTCGATGCGCTTGGTGGCGGCGTCATAAATCTGCTGACCGAGACTCATCTGTCCGGCGTTCTTGTTCTGCGCGCGTGAGAGTTCCTGCGCGTAGAAGTCGTTGGCATCGGTGCGGTAGGTGGAATTGCCCTCAAGAAATTTCGAAGCGGAGTCACCGAACACACCGCTCCCGGATCCCGTAAACAGGCTTTCGATGGCATTGAAGTCCTGTGGGAGCGCCTTGCGGATTGAGGAATCGTTCAGCAGGCTGGCGACGTCGGCCATGTTGGTGATCTTGTTCAGCGAGCCGTAAAGCTGCTTCGCCTGCGTAACCTGCTGGTTCAGCGCATCGAGCTGGGATTTGAGCTGGGCGATGCTCTCGATCTGTTTGGCGATCGCCGCCTGATCGGTGACGGGAATGCCCTGCGCATCCGCGAGACCCACCGATGCCAGCAGCGTGAGGGTTGCGAGGAAGAGCCTTGTCCTGGCGTTACGGATCATGATGTCCTCCTTCTTTGCTGGAACAGGGTCAGCCAATCTCCGCCCTCTTCGCCGAGTTCGGCGCGGATGGCGTCCGCCAGTTCCACATTTGCCGTGCGGCCCGACAGGATCGCGAGCTCGTCGTCGAAACCGTTGAGGTTGAGTTCGGCAACCACGCTGTTATGGCCTTGCTTGACGATGAAGCGGTGGCTCTCGACCGAAAGCTCGCGGGAAATCAGCTCAAATTCGCGCTCGGTTAGCTTGAAGCCGTCGATATAGTCGGCGCGGTTGCCGCGTGGATTGGGCAGGAAGATTTGCGTCGGGCATTGTTCGATGATCGTATGGGCGATCGGTGAGACGATGGCGTCGCGCGGGCTCTGGGTCGCAAACAGCATAAGGCCGTTCTGTTTGCGGATCGTCTTCAGCTTGTTCTGGGCGAGATCGCGAAAACCCTCATCCTGCAGCGCCTTCCAAAACTCATCGATGACGATGATGATGCGGCGGCCGTCGATCAACTGCTCAATGCGATAGAACAGATACGCCATCAACGGGGTGCGGATTTCCTCGTTGTCGAGGAAGTCGGTCATGTCGTAGCCGATGAACCTGGCGCCGATCCCGATATCGTCGAGATCGTTGTCGAAGACCCAGCCGAGCGGCCCTCCCCTCTCCCATCGCCGGAGCCGCGAGGCAATGCCTTCGGGATCGGTATTGTTGAGGAACGTGCGTAGGGCGCCGATGGAGCGGCGCTCGACGGGAAGGTCCGCCAGACCGTCAACAGCTGAAGCGATATCGCGCAGCTCGCTGACATTCAGTTCCCGTGTCGCCGCTCCCACAAGCTTGCCGATCCAGCGGGTGAGAAATATCCTGTTTTCCGGAGTCAACTCAAGCGCCTTCAGCGGCGCACAGCCGGTCGGCACACCATTCCTGAGCGGCAGATAGGCGCCACCGGCGGCGCGAACGAACAGGTCTGCACCCCGGTCCTTGTCGAAGAACACCATATGGGGATCATGCTTTTCGAGCTGTGAAAGCATGAAGTTGAGGAGCACGGTCTTGCCCGCACCCGACGGGCCGCAGACAAAGGTGTTCCCGAGATCGCTGTGATGGAAACTGAAATAGAACGGTGAGCCGGAAGCGGTCTTCAACATGGCGACCGCCGGTCCCCATTCATTGCCGTCCTTCTGGCCGGCCGGGTAGGAATGATAGGGAGAGAGGGCCGCGAAGTTCCGCGAGGTAATCGCACCCGAGCGCGCGCGATAACGGAGATTGCCCGGCAGTTGCGCCCACCAGGCGGCCTCAAGGCCAAGATCCTCGCGGGCGACAACCGCGCCGCCGCTGGTCAGATCGGCGCGTGCCTTCGCCATATGGTCGGTCAGTTCCTTGACGGTCGGAGCGAAGACCGCAAGGCCGAGGTGATGCTCGCCCATCACGAAGCGGTTGGATTCGAGATCGTCCATCGCCTCGCCGAGCTCCTCGATCTGTGAGGCGGCCTTGTCGGCTGCGCTGACCATCTGGTTCTGCTTGCGGCCCATGATTGTTCGGGCATCGGCCTTCGAGGCAAAAGCAAAGGACTGTGTCAGGACGAGTTCAAAGGGAGCCGTCAGGATACCGTCGAGCATGCCGCTACGCGTGGTTGCCGGATATTCCTTGAAGCCGAACATGCCGGCATAGCGGGTTTCCGCCTCATGACGGATCTCGACGGTCTCGCGGCCGAAGATCACCCGGTCCGAGTAGATCGCCGATGAAATCCGCCCCTCCGTCAGGGGCAAAGGCTCACGCCGCCCGCCGACAAGCTGGTGGAGAAACTCACTTGGCTCGGAGAACAGTATCCCGTCGCGCTCATGGAGAGACAGAACACGAGGGGCGAAGCGCTTCAACCCGGCAGTGACGTCGATCACCTTGTCTTGCAGGTGTTTGAGCGCGGCTTCGTCCAGCTCGGTGCCGGATCGGCGCGCCTTGCGCAGTCGGGAAAGGAGATTAGCGGCCTTCTCGGCGGGATCACGGCTCGGAGACCAGATCAGGCTGAGATAGAGATCGTTGCGGAACAGGTCTTCGCGCACCATCCGCTCACGGTATCTGGCATTGAGACCACTGGAGAAACGATTGGCGAAGTGCCCTTCGGGATAATCGTTGTCACGCCGGCGGATGACATGCGTCCAGAGCGCCAGCCGCTCGTCGGCGATATTGCGGTAGAGCGTGTTCAGACTGCGATGCAGGCCATTGAGATCGAGAACATCAGCGGTTTCAAAGGAAACGCCCTGAAGCACGAGAACGGTCATCAGCGCGCGGGAATCGAGCGCTATGGTAGTCTCGTCGACGTGGCGCACATAGGGAATGAAGGTTTCCGGCCCAAGTTCGCGGGACCGCAGCGTCGCAAGTCTAGGCAAGGCTCAGGTCCCTTTCGTCGTAGCGCCGGACAAGCTTCAATGGCGAGAGCGTCGCGCCACCCCAATAGGCGGCGTTGCGGGAGCGGCCGCGGGTCTCGATCCAGGCAATGAGGATACGGAACATGTTGTGGTCGTGTTTGACGAGCGCCCGGAACACGAGGTGGAAGATGATGCCGACGAGCGCATAGGCGATCGATCCCGCGGTGATATAAAGGATGGTGGTCAGCATGATGTTGATGCCCATCGCTTCCATGGTCACGCCGGCGATCATGGCCGGCCGGGTGCAGGCCAGGAACAGCGTGTCTTCCTCAAGGACGGGAGTGCTCGCCATTGATGTCAGCCGCCGACGATGGTGTTGACCAGTTCAGTGGCCCCGAAAATGCCGCCGATACCGATGATCCAGAAACCTGCCTTTCTCAGATCCATGTAGCCGAACATCCAGGCAATGCAGATGATGATCACGGCGATGATCGCCAGCAGGCGGGCAATATTGCCGGTAAGCATGGTGACGATGTTCTGCAGCACGGTTTCGATACCGGCGGACTGGGCAAAGGCCGGTTCGACGAGGCAGGTAGCGATGGCAATAGCCATCAGCGTGGAAGCTGCAAAGGGACGAAGATTGCTTCTGGAGATCATTCACTCTGCTCCGATCGGTCATTCTGGAAAACGAGAACTGAAGCGTGCCGTCTGGAACGGAACACGTCCCATGATGCGGTTTCTTCGGTTTGGACGACTTGTTTGGGGATTGGCTGTGACAGTTGGCTTTGAGCCTGCTCCTCGGGGGCATTCTCGTGGGTACTTGGCCCGGCCGGTCCGCCAATCGTGAGCGATGCGAGCTTCGGGGAGAGGCGCCTCACCTCGTTGCGCACCTGCTCGTCATACCGGGCCATTTCTCCGACCGAAGGGTCATCTCGCCCGTACCAGGACTGGAGCATCACCGTTTCGGCCCGCGCGGGACCAGCACCGAAACGCAAGGCGAGACGGTAATAGCCATCGAGAAGCGTGGCGGTCGCCTTGAGGTTCAGACACGGATCGAAGGCGTCAGAAACGGAGAGGTTCAGTTTCCGAAGTTCCTCGACACCGATCCCGCCAAGTCCGATCTGAACATCCTGATGGTCGGCGATCAGGGATGTTGCCACCTCAATCGCTTCGGCCTTGCTGGCGGGCTGCACAGCAAGCGGCATGCCGCTATTGATGCGGATGTTGAAGGGAAGGAACCTGCTTTCCAGGCTGACGACGGCGGCCAGCGTTTCCACCTGGACCATTGGCGCACAGCTCTGCGCGATATCGACGAAATCAGCACTCATCGCTCAATACCAGACGCGCTGCTTGCCGACGCCATCGATCGTGACATCGATATAGTGCGGCTGCGATCGCACGTTGGGACGCACGATCGGGTAACCCATGCACTGGAGCCGGCCATCCTGTCGCTGCCACCGTGCTGACAGGACCGAGCCGGAGTTGCCGCTGTCATTGTCACGGCCGGAAGAGCAAAGCGAGCCGTCTACCCGCTGGAGGGCGGTTGAAACGCAGGTCGCCTGTTCACCGCGAGATCCGTAGCTGCTCGAAAGGCGATAACCTTCATTGCAATAATATGGCTCGTAGCCGGGCCGGGAACTGTGAAACCCGACGCCGCTGCAGGTCGGAAACGAATGACCCTTGGCAAGCGCGCGCCAGAGTTTCTGAATCGGAGGCCGGCATTCGGCATATTGGGTTGCCCCGCCGGGATTGGAAAGGCAGAGGATGACCTGACATCCCCAGTCATCAGCCCGCGCATTGCCGTTGGAAATCAGGTAAGATGGCAGCACGAACGAGATAGACAGCAAACTACTGAGCAGAAGGTTTTTCATGGATTTGCCCCTCCGGAACAACGACAGCGCGCTACGGCAACAATGTCCGGCAAGAGCGCAACACAATTTTACTATCGTATATAACATAGTTAAATAACATGACAAGAGCGCTCAAGACGCAGTTGCACAATCTCGCCTTCTCGGGGCTTATCCTGCACGAAATCCTCGATCATCCACTGGAAGACGAAACGCCCCAGGCACGGCTGAAAGAGATCGGCATGATGACGATCCTTTACACGATGAGCCAGGGCCACCAGAAGCTAACCCTTTCCAATGTCGTTGAAATTACCGGATTAACGCGAAGCGGTGCAAAGGAGACCGTCGATCTTCTCGTCAAGCGGGGAATGCTGAATGAAACCATGGGCACGAATTCCATGGGGCGGGGAACCGCACGTCAGTTTGAGATATCCGAAGACCTTCTGAAAAAGCTGAGCACCTTCGAAAGCTGAATACACCTTCGCAATTAAACTAACGTTTTTTCGATATAATCCGATGTGGGGGCGAATCAAACCCTTGCGAAAGCGCGAGCAAGGGCGGCTATTCTCAGGGGGAGGATTGGGCTCTTGACCACATTTGGTCTCGGCAAAATCGAGAAGGAGTAAATGATGGCCTTGAAGGGATCTGAACCGTCGGTGTTGATTATCGCACGAATTTGACCCACTTTTCATTTCGTACGGATCCGCCTACGCGGCGAGAAAATGTGTTCGATCAACATCATAGTTGCTACTAGATGGTACAACGCGAAATGAAAAAGTGGCGCAAAATTACCTGAAACTCAACAGGCGACGTCTTTACGCAGCCCCTCGATCTCAAGCTGCTCGGGCTTCACCTGTCCGTGACCGGGAAACGCCTGCGCCGGGTCCGTACCGTATTCCCTGACCCACTTGCGTAGGACATTCTCATGAACATCCAGATCGCGGGCTGCCTGTGCAATGCTGACCCCGCGCTCTCGCACCTACTTCACTGCCTCAAGCTTGTACTCGCGGCTGAACTTCCTTCGTTGCATTCATGCGCTCCAGTTTCATTGGAAACACCTTAACTCGGTGTCCAAAAAACTGGCAGCAGGCCAACCACCGCCCTCTAGTTGCGTTCGCTCGCAAGAATCCAGCGAGTTCCGCCATTTTCGCACGCGCCAAGAAAAATTTTGGCGCGTTGGCCGACGGTCTGTTTAGCAGCAAGGCAACGTTCCCGCCGCCCCCTGCACTTGACCGCGTTCCAGATGTCGCTAAAAGCGGTTCAGGTGAACTACATCAGTCACGTTACTGCTTTGGAATTCCAGCCTTTTCGATCACCGCACTCCATTTTGCAATGTCTTCGTTGAGACGATTTCCAATTTCCTCTGGCTTGCTCGACCGAGCCTCGACCCCAAGTTCGGCGAAGCGCTTTTTGATAGCCTCATCCGCCAATACTGACGTTAATGCCCTGTTCAGCGCGGTACGAGCTTCTTCCGACGTACCCTTGGGCGCAAAAATGGCGTTCCAAGACGTTACATCAAAACCCGAAATTCCTGCCTCTATCACCGTTGGTACATCGCCGGTCAAGCTAGACCTTCTTGGGCCGGAGGATGCGATTGCGATCGCCTGGTTCTTCTGCAGTGCTGCCTGAAGTGCTGTCTGGCTGTCTATAATCATATCGATTTCGCCACCGAGCAGGGCAACCTGCAAGTCCGGAGTTGCCTTGTACGGGACGATGGTGAAATCGATTCCGGCAGCCGACTTAAATAACTCGGCGGCGAGGTTTTGAGTGCTACCGGTGTTGATGGTTCCGACATTCAGCGCTCCAGGTTCAGCCTTGGCCGCCTCTAGGATGTCGTTAAGCGCTTTGAATTTGCCATCCGCCTTGGTGACGAAGACAAAATCGAAATAGGCGAGGCTCGATACTGGCACAAACTCAGAGACCGGATCAAACGGCAACTTGTTGAACAGTGGCACGCTGATAGCCGTGCCATTCGAAAACAATGCGAGCGTGTAGCCGTCCGGTTCTGCGTTGAGTACAGCTTGGGCTGCAGTTGCGCCGCCAGCGCCCGGCTGGTTCATGATGATGATCTTCCGCCCGAGCTCCTTGCCCAATGCGTCGGCAACAATACGCGCGGTAATGTCTGCAATGCCCCCCGGGCCAAACGGCAGAACCAGCGTAATATCACGCTCTGGATAGGACTGCGCCGCTGCGGCACTCGCCGACAACGACAGGGCCAGCGCCAGGGCGCCGAGCCTTCCGATACGAAGGTAACGCGAAATCGTTCCTAAAAAGTGGTTCATGTCTACTCCTCCCAGTTGAACGCGTGTCATCTTTTGACCTTTTTGTTCCACGAGATGATGCTCTCCCGGCCTCCTCAAGCCGGGCACGCTACAACCCATGCCAGTTCATTTTGCCGGCGCAGGAAATACTCGCCCGTCGAACAGTTTGCGCGCCGTGCGCACTGTCCCGGCCGCTCTGACCTGTCCCTCGGCATCGATCTCCAGGAATACTTCCATCGCGCCGGTTGGATGCTCGATCAGATACCGGCCGTCTGGCGGCACATTGACGAGGGCGGATGCGGGGCTTCCCGCAAGCCGGGTGGCGGTCGCCACTGTCACGGCGGCAAGAACGCCGACGGAGGCGTGCACCCGATGCGGAATAAAACTTCGCGTCGAAATCGCGCCCCCATCCGTGGCGGCAGATACTAAGGTCATTTTCGGAACGGATGCCTTGGTAACATCACCGAGGTTCATCAGCGGCCCTGCTTGCAGACGGATTGCTTCGATGCGCGTCTTCAACGCATCATTTGCATCGATGTCTTCGCGACTTTCGTCGCCGCTGAGGCCAAAATCGGCCGCCCGCATGACGACGCAGGGCATGCCATTGTCGATAAGCGTCACCTCTACACCCTCGATCACATCCACGCTGTTACCGGTCGGCAGAAGCGATCCGCACATTGCCCCCGCTGTGTTTTTGAAAAGCAACGGGACAGTCGCATGATGGCCCGGGACGCCGGCAATTTCTGTATCACCAGTATAAGACACTCGGCCGCCGGGCGTTGAGATCTTGGCAACCGCGACTTCTCCCGAGTTGACCATGTGGATCCTGACCTCCGTCAGGTCGCCCTTTGCCACTACCAGTCCGCGCTCGATCGCCGCCGGACCGACCCCGGCGAGGATATTTCCGCATTCCTGGGCATCGCTGACAAGCGCCTGATCGACGAAAACCTGTAGGAACAGGTAATCTACATCGGCATCGTCACGGCTCGACGGCGAGAGAATGGCGACCTTTGACGTCAGCGGGTCGGCACCGCCGATGCCGTCAATCTGGCGCGTATCCGGCGAGCCCATGATGCGCAGCAAAAGGTCATCGCGAACACCAGGATTGGCTGGCACATGCTCAGCCAGAAAATAGGCGCCTTTGGAAGTTCCGCCGCGCATCCACAGGCAGGGGATCCCCTCTTCATACATATTTCAGGCCCTTCAGCTCGAGCGTCGGTCGCATGTTGTAGATGTCCAGTCCAAGCTCTCCTGCAGCGAGACGGGCCCGCTTGGCCTCCTCGTTGGCAAGGCGTTTTTCGGCCGCGGCCAGAACCTCATCAGCCTCGCTCCGCCGTACCACGCAGACGCCATCGTCATCGGCGACGATGATGTCCCCTGCTTCTATCTGCGCGCTGGCGCACACGATCGGCACATTGACCGATCCGAGCGTCTCCTTCACCGTACCCTGCGCTGAAATTGCCTTCGACCAGACAGGAAAACCCATCGCTGTCAGGTCACGGATGTCGCGGACGCCGGCATCGATTACCAGACCTCTGCAGCCTCGCGCCATTGCCGATGTCGCCAACAGGTCGCCGAAATAGCCGTTGTCGCAGGGTGAAGTCGGCGCCAGCACGAGAATGTCGCCTTCTTTCAGTTGCTCGATCGCGACGTGCAGCATCCAGTTGTCACCGGGGGGCGATGAAATCGTCACCGCCGATCCAGCGATCTGGGCACCGGTGTAGATCGGCCGCATATAGCTTGCCAGCATACCCTTGCGACCTTGCGCCTCGTGAACGGTGGCTACGCCTGCGGCACCGAGTCCCGCAATGGTGTCGGCTTTGGCACGTTCGAAATTCTGTACGACGATACCCATATTTGAATTTCCTTTCAGATAAACATTTGTCGCGGCAAAGCTCAGGCTGCGCTCACCCCGTGGATCCGTTGCAGGCGACGTGTGCCGATGGTTTCGGCAAGCAACTTCTCATCGAGTTTGCCTTCCCATTTGGCGATGACGACAGAGGCCAGCGCATTGCCGATCAAATTCACAAAGGTCAGCCCCTCGGCCAGGATGCGGTGGATGCCGAGGATCAGCGCGATGCTTGCAACGGGAATTGCGCCGGTCGTGTTCAAGGTTGCCGCCAGAACTACGAAGGCGGCTCCTGCCACGCCAGCGGCTCCCTTTGATGTAAGAAGCAGCACACCAATCAGCGTTAGTTCGTGCCAGATCGTTAGGGACGTGTTGGTGGCTTGCGCCAAAAACACCGCGACCGTGGTGAGGTAGAGACATGTCCCGTCGAGGTTGAAGGAGTACCCAGCTGGAACGACGAACCCGACGACAGATTCCTCGCAGCCCGCCTTACCCATTTTCTGGATTAGCCTCGGCAGCACGGTTTCAGTCGAGGTCGTGGCGGCAACGATGATGATTTCGTCCCATAGATAGCTGAACAAGCGAAACAGGCTGACACCGCACCAGTAGGCGATGCCGCCGAACACGATCGCGGTGAACAGGGCGCAAACGATGAAAAACTCAATGATCAGCGAACCGAGCGACCAGAGCGAGGATGTGCCGAACTGCCCGATAGTGAAGGCAATGGCGCCGAAGGCTCCGAGCGGTGCGAAATACATGATATAACCGATGATTTTGAAAAGACCCTGCGAGGCGCTTTCGATCACCTTGTAGACGGGCTGGCCCTTTTCACCGATCGCCGCAAGGGCAATTCCGAAGAGAACGGATATGAACAGAACCTGCAGGACATGTCCCTCCGTGAAGGCACTGACGAAACTGTCGGGGATGATGCCCATGAAATAGGCCGTCAGGGACTGGTCATGGGCGGTGGCAACATAGGACTTGATCGAGTCGGCATTGAGCGTTGTCGGATCGATGTTCATCCCGGCACCCGGCTTCCAGAGATTGACGGCAACAAGGCCGAAAATAAGCGCAAGGGTGGTAATTGCCTCGAAATAGAGGATTGATTTCAGGGCAACGCGACCAACGCTTTTCATATCATTCATGCCGGCAATGCCGTGAACGACCGTCACGAAAATGATCGGCCCGATCATCATGCGGATCATCTTGATGAACGCATCGCCGAAAGGTTTCATCGCTATCGCGATCTCGGGCGCAAAATGGCCAAGCAGGATCCCTATCACGGTACCGGCAAGAACCTGAAACCAGAGCTGGCCGAAAATCACGAAGTTGCCGCCGCTGCGCTTTCTAGCCGAACCCGATGGCACAGAATTGCTCATTGATGGATATGTCAAATGTTCTTCCTCCTTGGGCATTCAGCAACACGCAATGTCGCGCGGAACGCCCGGCACCTGACGGTGCAATGTCACTTTCCGGACCGGAATCAACCACTGTCAGGGTGTCTGGGCCGGCCGTCATGAGATGAAGAAAATTGCTCCGAACGGGTCCTGCGTAGCGAGCAGACCGACATCAAAGAATGTCAGCGACCGGATCCTCGGCAGAGTTCCTCCTCTTCCTCCACGGGTGAATTAAGGAATGGACTGGTGGAAAAGGCAAAATAGATTTGCACCCAAGCCATAAGCTCTGGTTAAGTATAGTGATGGATATGACCCGTGACATAAATCTGCGGCATTTCGAGGCCGTTGCAGCCGCCGCCCGGATGGGCAGTATCAGCGCCGCCGCGCACGCCCTCAACCTGTCGCAGCCAGCGATCACGCAGGCGGTGGCGAAGGTCGAAGCGCAACTCGGGCATGTGCTATTTGAGCGGCAACCCGGCGGCGTCACTCCGACGCGTGCGGGAGATTTGATGCGCATACGCATAGAGCGCGCGCTCGCCTATATCGTGCGCGGGGGACAAAACGTGCGCAGATCGGCACGGTTGCCGGCATTGCCGAATATCGAGCGTCGTATCACTTTTGGCCAACTGCGGTCTCTGCTGACCGTAGACCAGACTGGCAGCTTTGCACTTGCTTCGAAACTTACGGGGTTATCCGAGCCGGCCCTGCACAGATCCGCGAGGGAACTGGAGCAATTGCTCGGCATTCTGCTGTTGGCCCGACATGGCAAGACGGTTCAGCCCACGCCCGCTGCCACAAGTCTGCTTCGCTTCGCGCGGCTGGCCTTCTCGGAAATCGATGCAGGATATGACGAACTGGCGGCACTGCAACTTGAGGGGGCGGGACGCATTGCCATTGGCACCTTGCCGATGGCGCAAGCAATTCTTCTTCCCCGCGCGCTATCGCTCTTTTCGCGCATGCATCCTGCCGCACGGATTGATGTCATTGAAGGACCTTATACCGATTTGCTTGCCGGCTTACGCAATGGCCAGTTGGACGTACTTATCGGTGCTCTTCGTGAGCCAGTACCCGTCGGGGACGTGGTTCAGGAAGCCGTCTTCGACGACGACCTCGTCATCGTCGCGCGTGCTGGCCATCCACTAGCAGGCGACGCACCTCCGGCATTGTCAAGTTTGAGGAATTTTCCGTGGGTGATCGCGACAGGCGGCGCACCGATGCGGACGCGCTGGGAAGCCATCTTCGGCGAACAAGGACTCGAGCCTCCATCGGTCCATATCGAAAGCAACTCGGTGACGATCGGTCGTGGCCTCATGCTGAATGATGATTGGCTGACGTTGATGTCGCGTGACCAGTTCGTCTTCGAACGACGTGCCGGTCTGCTTGTTGAAGTGGGTGGCAGCTTCTCGTCGAAGCGCAAGATCGGCCTGACTACCCGCAGCGATTGGCGCCCGACACAACTGCAGACTGCGTTCATCGCCGACTTCAGGACAACTTGCCAAACATGGACTTCAGAAAAACTAATGGAGAAGAAGCCGTTTCGATATGCCTGAGACACTACTCTTCGGTACAACGTGTTTACGAGTTGGGAGGAGAGCCGCTCGCCAGGCATGATAGCGAGACCCGCCTTCCACGTTCATTTTGAAATCTGCGACGCGTTCGGCTTTGCCGATCGTTCGCACGTGCAGAAGGTCTTCCGACGCCATGATCATCGATTGCCACGGCCATTATACGACCGCGCCTACCGCCCACACAAAATGGCGTGACGAGCAGGAAAATGCCATCAAGAACGGTGGCGATATCGATCCGAGCTACCCAAACATATCCGACGACGAAATTCGCGATACGATCGAGGCCAACCAGTTGCGGCTGCTGCGCGAACGCGGCGCCGACATGACGATCTTTTCCCCGCGTGCATCGGCAATGGCGCCGCATATCGGCGACCAGGCGGCCGCGAAAGTCTGGGCACGCCGCTCCAATGATCTGATCAAGCGGGTCGTGGACCTTTATCCCGAAACATTTGCCGGCGTCTGCCAGCTTCCGCAGACACCCGGCATTTCGATCGAAACCTCTATCGAGGAGCTCGAGCGATGTGTTTCCGAGCTTGGTTTTGTTGGCTGTAATCTCAATCCGGATCCATCGGGTGGCCACTTTAGCGCTCCTCCCCTAACCGACCGAGCCTGGTACCCGTTTTTTGAAAAAATGGTCGAACTTGACGTACCAGCGATGATCCATGTCTCGGGTAGCTGCAATTGTGCCATGCACGCGACGGGCGCTTATTATATAGCTGCCGACACGATTGCTTTCATGCAGTTTCTTGAAGGCGACCTGTTCAAAGACTTTCCGGATTTGCGTTTGATCATTCCTCACGGGGGTGGCGCTGTACCATATCATTGGGGACGCTATAGGGGGCTGGCGGACATGCTCAAGCGCCCGCCGCTTGACCAGCATGTCATGAAGAACGTCTTCTTCGATACTTGCGTTTATCATCAGCCGGGCATTGATCTCCTTTTCGAGGTCATCGATATCGACAACATCCTGTTCGGTTCGGAAATGGTGGGCGCGGTACGCGGAATTGATCCGCAGACCGGGCATTATTTCGATGACACCAAACGTTATGTCGACGCACTGCAGATTTCCGACGCCGACAAACAGAAAGTCTTCGAGTTGAACGCCCGTCGGGTCTATCCGCGGCTCGACGCCCAGCTCAAGTCGAGGGGGTTGTAATGCCGAAATTTCAGATGGATCCGAACTGGCTGTGCTTTGATCCCGAACCGAGCAAGCCCGGCTATCGCCCTCCGGCCGGCGCAGTCGATGCCCATTGCCATGTTTTTGGCCCTGGCGATGAATTCCCCTTCGCGCCGGAGCGCAAATACACGCCGTGCGATGCCGGCAAGGCCAAGCTGTTCGCTCTTCGCGATTATCTTGGTTTCGAACGCAATGTTATCGTTCAGGCCACCTGCCACGGCGCCGACAATCGGGCCTTGGTTGACGCATTGCGCGCCTCCGATGACAAGGCCCGTGGTGTGGCGACGGTGCGCGACACGGTATCTGCAGACGAACTTTCCGAGTTGCACGAAGCCGGCGTCCGCGGCGTCCGCTTCAACTTCGTGCGCCGTCTGGTCGACCCAAAGCCGGACGCCTATTATCATGCCATCATCGACCGCATTGCGCCGCTCGGCTGGCACGTCGTCGTCTATTTTGAAGCGGCTGATCTTGAGGAGCGTTGGGATTTCTTCACGTCGCTGCCGACGACCGTCGTGGTCGATCACATGGGTCGCCCAGATGTGACGCAGCCAGCAAGCGGCCCGGAATTCGGCCGTTTCATCCGACTTATGACGGAACACGAAAACATCATCAGCAAGGTCACTTGCCCCGAACGTCTGTCGAAGATCGGCGGTCCGGGCTATGAAGATGTGGCGCCTTTCGCGCGTACGCTCGTGGAGCAGTTTCCCGATCGCGTTTTGTGGGGAACAGACTGGCCACACCCCAACATGACATCGCACATCCCCGATGACGGCCATCTCGTAGACTTCATCCCGCAGATCGCACAAACGGAAAACCTCCAGCAAAAACTGTTGGTCGATAATCCTATGCGCATCTACTGGCCCTGAATGTTGGCACCAGGATGCTGAGTGGCATTCTGCGAGGCCGCGCGGTGCATCCATGAACTCGGCCCTCAGGCCACAATAGCATAAACTTATATAAAAACTTACTGTTATGAATTGTCCAAAACGACATTCGGGCAGAAGAACAAGTGACTGATTGGGATGCCTGAGGAGTGGCGCCCCGATTTGGTCAATCGGGAGGAAAATGAATGGACGGCATAATCCAGTCGTTGGCTGTGATCTTTAGCCTATCAGGCATCGCAGCTTTGCTAATCGGGGCGGTACTAGGGATCGTCATCGGCGCCCTGCCGGGCCTTGGTCCATCAATCGGCCTGAGTCTGCTGATCCCTTTCACCTACAACATGTCTCCCGAGCTCAGCATGCTGCTGATGATTTCCCTTTACACCTCCGCCGAATATGGCGGGTCGATCAGTGCTATTCTTCTGTCAACGCCCGGGACGGCCGCCGCCGCCGCGACTGCCATAGATGGGTATGCGATGGCGCAGAAGGGGCGGGCTAATGAGGCAATCTCGATCTCCTTGACCGCGTCCACGGTTGGCGGGATTCTCGGGGGGCTCGCACTACTGCTTCTGGCTATGCCATTGGCGAAGCTCGCATTGCAGTTCGGCCCAGCAGGCTATTTTGCTGTCGGCCTGTTCGGCCTTACGTCGGTGGCAGCCCTTTCCGGCGGCTCGCTGGTCAAGGGCCTCCTCGGCGCCGTCCTCGGCCTCGCGCTGGCCACTGTTGGCATCGATCCTATTGCCGGCACGCCGCGTTTCACCTTCGGCCAATTCGAGCTCTACGAGGGCGTTCCGTTCCTCGCCGCATTGATCGGGCTTTTTGCTGTGTCCGAAGCCATCGCCCTTGCCGAAAAGCAGGCGCGGCGCACCGAAATGGGTGAAAGCCGTGTCGGTCACGTCTTCATGTCGGTCGCGTTGCTCAAGGAAACGTGGCGATCAATGGTGTCCGGTTCGGTCATCGGTACTTTGCTGGGCATTCTACCCGGCGTCGGCGGCAACATCGCATGCTGGGTCGCCCGGGATTATGCCCGTGCCCGCGACAAGAATCCGCAGGAATACGGCAAGGGCGCCGCTAACGGTATCGCGGCCCCCGAAGCCTCCAACAATGCAACGGTCGGTGGCGCTCTCGTCCCGCTCTTGTCATTGGGTGTGCCAGGATCGCCGACAACCGCTATTATGATGGGCGCCCTCATCATGCATGGACTGCATCCCGGCCCGCAGCTGTTCACTGAATCACCCGCGCTGGTGTATTCCATCCTCTTCGGCGTCATCATTGCATCGCTGGTACAGTATCTCGTCGGGTCGCTCTTCCTCCCGATAATGGCCCGTACACTGTTGCTGCCGACCGGAGTGATCGCCGCCGGCATTCTCGCCTTCGCCGTACTCGGCTCCTTCGCCATCCGCAACCTGATGTTCGACGTCTGGATGACGCTCGGCTTCGGTCTTCTCGGCTATCTTATGAAGAAGCTCAGCTTCCCGGTGGCACCCGTCATCCTGGCGATGGTCCTCGGCTACCTGATTGAATCCAACTATCGCACGGCGCTCGTGTCATCACAGGGAAGCTACATGATCTTCCTGACCGACCCAATCAGTGTGCTGTTCCTGATCCTCAGTGCAGTGAGCCTGACGGTGCCGGTCTATCGCGTCTGGTCCTCACGACGCGTTGTGGCCGTCGATCCGGCCTGAGCCATACCATCCACACATCCAGCTATCATTTCAGGGAGAGAGAAACGATGCACAGCACTACCATGTCCATGAGCAAATCCCGAGGCCTGAGGCAACTGGTTCGCTCCACCATTGCCGCCCTTTGCATGGCGACGGTCACAGGCGTCGCAATGCCTCGCCCTGCGGCAGCGGCCGACTTTCCGACCAAGGCCGTGACCCTGGTGGTCTGGTCAGGCGCCGGTGGGGCACTGGATACCTATGGCCGCAAACTTGCGGAACTGCTGGAAAAGGAAAGCGGCTGGACCGTGAAGGTCGATAACCGTGCCGGCGGAAGCGGTGCAGTCGGTCTGTCGCAGATCGTTACGCAACCGGCCGACGGCTACAACATCCTGGTGCTGACCGGCACCTTGACCTTCGGCATCGCGCAGGGCCTGATCCCGTTCAAGGTTGAGGATCTGAGGCTACTGCGCGCCATGCAGTCAGAACCGTCTTCCCTCGCCGTGCTGAGCACCAGCCCCTACAAGAACGTCGAGGAATTCGTCAAATACATGAAGGATCATCCGAACGGCATGAAAGTGGGTGGCCATTCGTCCGGTGGCTTCCACCAGTACATGCTCTATCAGATGATGAAACAGGGGGGCTTTGAAAGCGGATGGATCCCGCATGACGCCTCGGGCAAAGTGACGCTGGCGCTGCTCGGCAAGCATATCGATGCGGCGATGATGACGCCGTCCACGGGACTATCGCAGGTGAAGAGCGGTGAAATCCGACTTCTCGGCGTCAGCACCCCCGAACGGTCGCCCTTCCTTCCCGATGCCCCCACATTCAAGGAGCAGGGCTTTGATCTCGAGGGATCAATCTGGCGCGGCATCGCCGTCAAGGCGGGCACGCCGGACGACGTCGTCGCCTCGATCCAGATCGCGATAGACAAGGTAACCGCGTCCCCTGAGTGGCAGAAATTCCAGGAAGAACAGTTCCAGGACAGCCCGAACTGGAGCGAGGAAGAGTTCACCAGCCGCGTCAAAAAGGACCTGACCGAGCAGGCTGAGTTCCTCAAATCAGCCGGATTTGTGAAATGAGCGATCGAGATATCAAGCAAGCTGGCCGGGTTTTCCCGGTCAGCGACCTCATCGCCGGCATCGCTTGCCTTGCCGGTTGCGTCGCATTCCTGATGATGGCGTTGGCCTTGCCAGCCGGCCATTCCACCGGTGATACCGGACCCGGTGCCCTACCGGTTCAGGTCGGCATCTTCGGAACGATCTGTTCCCTAGCCTATCTCGTCACCACCATGCGAGGAGCTTTCGCTGAGGAGCAAGGCGATTTTTCGAGAGCGCACAGGGCATTGGCCGCTTTCCTGATCTTCGCCATCTGCCTAGCGGGCGTCAACTGGATTGGACTGCCGCTGTCGATTGCTGCGGCCTCCGGACTTGTGACACTGCTCTTTCCCGGCCAGCGCCGGCTCCTGCGAGCCGGGGCAACCGGGCTTGGACTGTGGTTGATCGCGGTGCTCCTGTTCGGAAAGCTGCTCGGGCTTCCGATGCCATGACACAGCCGTCCGGCACAGGTCAGCCACATGGACATGGCTGGTGGCGGCTGCTTATGATCTATCCGCTGGCGGCGCTAGCGGGCTGGATTTGTTCGACTTTGCACCTGCCTCTACCATGGATGATCGGCCCGCTGTTGATGACGGCGGGCCTTTCCCTTCGAGGAGTGATCCAGCGCCCGCTTCCGGTCCGCACTCGCCCCTTCGGGCAGGCGGTGGTGTCAACCGCCGTCGGACTTTCCTTCACCGGCGATGCGCTGGCCATCGTGCTCGACCTTCTGCCGCTTCTTGTCGGCATGGCGGCAATGACCACCGGCTTCTCGCTGGTCGTCGCCTTCATTCAAGCGAGGCTCGCGGGCGTACGGCTATCGCGAATGGTATTGGCGACGTTTCCGCTGGCTCCGGTGGAAGCTGCCATCATCGCCGAAAGCGTCGGTCAACCCGCCGCGCCTGTCGTGATCGCGCAGTCACTACGCATCGCCGCGGTCGTGGTCGTTATCCCCTCCCTTCTTTATTTGATAGATGGCGCCAGCAGAGGATTGGTTGCGGGCGTCGGGACAGCCACGGCATTCCTTGACCCATGGCTGCTTACCCTGCCGTTGATCGGACTGGCAGGCGGCCTACTGTTCAAGCATTTGAAGTGGGCAAATCCTTTTTTCCTTGGGCCTTTGACGATCGCCGCCTCCTTGACGGCCACTGGTATCATCCTGCCGCATTATCCTCACCTGATACTTGCAACCGCGCAGATGGTTCTCGGCGCATGGTTGGGCTCGACATTCCAGGCTAGCCTTCTGCGCGGCGCAGGCAGGGAACTTACCATATCGCTGGTGGGAACATTGTGCCTGCTATTGCTAACATGTGGGTCTGCCGCCATTCTGGCCCGGTTCACCCCGCTCGACTGGCGCAGCGCAGTTCTCGGTATCGCGCCAGGCGGCGTCACCGAAATGGCGCTGACGGCCCAGTTCCTTCATCAAAGCGTCCCTGTCGTGACCGCGGCGCAGGTCGTGCGGATATTTCTGCTAATGCCGCTAGCGCGGCCGCTGATCCGCTGGACGGAGCGCTTCGGATAACCGGTGGCCGGCTATCGAAGGCGTGCTCGTAACCCGTTGCGTAGACTGCCTCATCGAGATATAGGACCTGCGCCCGCGGCCATGTCGGCCGCCGGGCTTCGTATTTCACTCAATCTCTTGCAATCGGCGGCGTGCCATGGCTGTGAAAGGTCTCTATCGTCTTAAGACCCCATGCCTGGCCCCTTTTGCGGTCCGCCTCGGTCCACTTGATTGGCCGCCAATCGGGAGCAAGAATAAGCCGCGCGCCGGAGTTGGCGAGTTCCACACGGTTACCGGCAGGCTCCCACACATAAAGAAAGAACGTTCCTTGAATGGCGTGCTTGTGCGGCCCCGTTTCGATATGCACTCCGTTTTGTAGAAAGATGTCCGCGGCGCGCAGGATGTCCTCGCGCTGATCCGTGGCATAAGTCACATGGTGGAGCCTTCCCACCCCGCCGCCGTGTTCCTCCGTGCAGGCCAGATCATAGGTCTTGTTGTTGACGGTGAACCAGGCGCCGCCGATACGGCCGTTGTCGAGCTGAATGAACTCGGTGACGCGAGCGCCGAAGCAGGTTTCCATGAAGCTTCTGAACTCGCTTACATCGGAGGACAACAGATTAAGATGGTCAAGCCGGCGCGGAGCAGCACCGGTGAACGCGCTTGCGGTGTTCTTCAGAGCACTGCGTTCGGCCTCGATCTGCGGCGCATACCAATTGGTATCGTAGTAAATCTCGAAGACATGCCCGAAAGGATCTTCGAAGCGGAAAGCACGGCCGTGGCTAGAATCTCCCTCGACCCAGCCAAGCACATGATAACCCGACGCCTCTATGGCTTGCACGCGCCGTTCGAGCGCTTCGGGGCTGGAGGCGCGATAGGCGATATGGCCAACACCAGTTGTATGTGACCGCGTCAGCTTCAGGGTGCAGTTTTCGTAATCGTCCCAAGCCCGCAGATAAGCACTGGTCTCGTCTTGCCCTGAAAGCTTCAGGCCGTAGATTCGCGTGAAGAAGTCCAGGCTTTCGTCGAAACGGTCGGTAAGCATCTCGACATGACCGAGATGGGCGATGTCATGATAGGCCATCTCGCTCATCGGACACCTGCGCCATAAATGAGGCGATCTACTGCGGCGCGCGCACGTCCATCCAAGCACGTGCCTCCGGATGTCTCGTTCGATGGCTGGGTAATGGAAGTTGAATGAGTCACTGGTGTCATAGCGAATATTTCCTCCCTTCGCTCGAGTGTGGGATCTGATCGCTGGCACGACTAAAAGGCAAATCGAAATAACATTATTTCTATAAGAAAAAGCTATTTCACGTTCGAACATGCCTGCGAATACGCGTCCAGACAATGTCTGTTTCCGATTACATTCTATAGCAGAAACTTATGAATACGCATCGTGTTCGAATTGGGCTGTGAGTGAAAGCCACCTTATTCAAAGAGAGGAGGCGGGAGGCCTTTGGATCTGGAGGACTATATGAAAATTTTATCAAAGTTCGCGTCCGTAGCGCTGTTGCTGATGTCGACATCCGCTTTTGGTTCGGAATTGAAATTCGCCAACTACATGGCACCGACGCACCCCTATGTGTCACGCGCGTTCGAGCCCTTTGCAGAGGCCGTGTCACAGGGCACCTCAGGAGAGGTGACGGTCAAACTTTATAACGGCGGTGAACTGGGTGCAGGTCCGGTCGAGCAGTATTCTCGCGTTGTCGATGGCGTGGCAGAGTTTGCAATCTCGCTGCCCGGATATACGGCATCGCAATTCCCTTTGACGCTCACCGCGGAACTACCTGGCGTCCTGACTGAAAAGGACGGCACGCAGACTCTTCTGGCTCACCTCGATCTGTTTGCCAAAGAATACCGCCGCGTGAAGCTGGTCGGCATGTGGTCCAGTGCAGACAATGTTCTCTTCACCCGGTCGAAGCCGGTGCGTGCATTGGACGACCTCAAGGGGATGAAAATCCGCGTTCCCTCCCGCAATACCGGCCTTCTGGTCGAAGCATGGGGCGGTACACCAGTCTCGATGCCTGTGTCGGAAATCTATAACTCTCTGCAGACCGGGGTAATCGACGGTGCGATGATCGACGGCACGGCGGTAAACGCTTTCAAACTTGGCGAAGTCGCCAACTTCATCACCAAGGGAATGAAGACCACCAACTCCCCGTTCTTCATTCTCATGAACCGTGACGCCTATGCTGCACTTAAGCCGGAACAGCAAAAGGTCATCGACGAAGCCGGAAAGCAGGTTTCGCTCGATGGGCAGAAAGTCCAGCTGAGCGTCGCGGAAAAAGGTTTTGCTGATTTTGCCGCGCTGCCGAGCAAAGAGGTCATAACGTTGACCGAAGCGCAGGCGGCGCCGTTCAACGCGGCAGCCGAAAAGGTCACCGCTGCGGCTATCAAGGAAACCGAAGGCGCGCAAAACGTCGCGGATGCTCTGAAGGCGAAATGAATATGTCTTGTGATGCAACCCTGCCAGCACAAAGCTGGCTTGAACGGGTGACGGTCTGGCTGGCCGTCATCGCCGCCGCGGCCATGCTGTTTCTGGTCATCCTCATCTCGGTCGGCGTCATTTTGCGGTATGCATTCAACATACCAGTTCTCGGCCTTAACGAAATTAACCAACTGGCCGCGTTGACGCTGGTCATGGCAGCGTTGCCCTACTGCACGTCGCAAGGCGGCCATGTCGGCGTCGACGTCTTTGACAACGCCATCGGACGTCTCGGTCGGCTGGTGGGAGATATCGGTTCGCGCCTGCTTTCCGGTTTTGTCCTCTCCGTTCTCGTACAACGTGCCATTCTCAAGGCGCTGGACGCTCGCGAGTTCAGTGATACGACCAATATGCTCAACCTTCCGATCTGGCCATTCTACGGCGTTCTCGCAGTCGGCATCGCATTGTGCGTCATCGTCATGGCGGCGCAGTGCGCGACGGCTATCCGTGCAGGAGGCCGATGATGTCACCGACCACAATTGGCCTTCTAGGCATCTTCTGCCTGTTCATCCTGATGATTTTTCGCACCCCGGTGGCGTTCGCCATGCTGCTTTCCGGCTTCTTCGGAATGTGGGCACTCGAAGGGCTGCGCACCGCGGGCGCGCTAATGCTGACGGAAAGCTATTCGGCCGTGGCCAGCGAAACGCTAATCGTCGTGCCGATGTTCGTTCTCTTGGGTAACATCGCATCGGCGGCGGGATTTTCGCGCGGTCTTTATGATGCAGCTTTTGCTTGGGTCGGCCATTTCCGCGGGGGCTTGGCATCCGCCTCAGTCTTGGGCTGCGCCGCCTTCTCCGCCGTCTCAGGATCATCGGTCGCAACGGCGGTGACGATCGGTAAAGTGGCCCTGCCGGAAATGAAGCGGCTTGGTTATGCCGACGGTCTTGCCACAGGTGCCGTTGCCGCAGGCGGCACATTGGGCTTTCTGATCCCGCCCTCGACGGGTTTCGTTCTCTACGCAATCCTGACTGAGCAGTCGATCGGACGCCTGTTCATGGCAGGCATCCTGCCGGGACTGCTGTTGATGGTCCTCTTCATGCTGACTGTCTGGCTGGTCGCTCTTCGCAAGCCGGATCAGGCGCCCGCGGGCCCTAATGTTCCGCTTCGGCAACGTTTTGCCACCTTGACGCAGGCGGGGCCGTTGATGGCCGTGATGGTGCTGACCATCGGGGGCATTTATATCGGAGCCTTCACGCCTGTCGAAGCCTCCGGCATCGGTGCGGCGCTCGTCATCATCCTCGCCCTGGCCGGGCGCAAGCTGAACCGTGCCGGATTTGCGGCGGCGGTGATGGACACGCTGAAAACCACCGCCATGCTGTACATGATCGTTATTGGCGCCAACGTTCTCAATCCATTCTTCGCTGTCACGCAGATCCCGGCGCTTCTAGGCGACGGGCTCCAAGGGCTCGGACTCGGGCCTTACGGAACGCTCTTCGCGATCATTATCGCCTACGTCATTATGGGTATGTTCATGGACGGCCTGTCGATGCTGGTGATCTCGGTTCCGATAGTCTTTCCTGTCATTACCGCGCTTGGTTTTGATCCGATTTGGTTCGGAGTGGTTGCGGTGGTTGTCGTGGAAATGGGAATGATCACGCCGCCGGTCGGATTGAATGTGTTCGTTGTCAGGGGCGTGGCTGGCGACGTCCCGCTGAAAACCGTATTCAGCGGCGTCATGCCGTTCCTGTTTGCGATGATCATCGGCCTGCTGTTGATCATCCTTTTTCCGCAGATCGCCCTTGTCATACCAAATACGATGTTCGGGTAAGGGCGGAATATCCCAGGCGGCCTATCAGTTGTCGCAACATTCAACTGCTGTTCTCACACGACGCATGACAACACGAGGAATGACAATGACAGAACGTCACCCGAAGATCGCCTTCATCGGATTTGGCGAGGCGGCGGAAGCCTTCTCGAAAGGCTGGGGAGCGGAAATTTCTTCCGGTTTGAAGGCTTTTGACGAATTGTGCCTGCACGCCGACGCATCGGCAAAGCCGACCAAACGGGCCAAGGCGACAGGGGTCGTTCTGGCGGCCGATCGGGCAGCCGCGTTGCAGGATGTCGATCTCGTCTTCTGCCTCGTGACTGCCGACCGTGCAGTGCTGGCTGCAGAACAGGCTGCTCCATACCTCAAGACGGATGCACTTTGGCTTGACGGCAACAGCTGCTCGCCGGGCGCCAAACGCCGTGCCGCCAAGATCATCGGTTCTGCCGGCGGAAGATATGTGGATGTCGCCATCATGGCACCAGTTTATCCAAAACTGCATCGCACGCCGTTACTGCTGGCGGGCCCTCACGCCGATCCAGCACTTGCCGTTCTGACCGGCCTTGGCATGGAAGCGCGCGTTTCCGGGCCTGAAGTCGGCGAGGCGTCGTCCATCAAGATGATACGCTCGGTGATGATCAAGGGCATGGAAGCATTGACGGCAGAATGCCTGTTGGCGGCCCGGCGTGCCGGGATTGACGATCGCGTCCTTGCCTCGCTGCAGGCGTCCAACCCGAATATCGACTGGCCGCGCCAAGCCGCCTACAATCTGGAGCGCATGATGGTGCACGGAAGGCGCCGCGCAGCCGAGATGCGCGAGGTTGCCACCACCCTTTCCGAGCTTGGCTTGCCTAACGGACTGGCCAGCGCAACCGCCGACTGGCAGCAGCGCATCGGCGATCTCGTCCTCCCGGCGGGAGAAGAAAACTATCCCGACCGCGCCGACGCGATTCTATCACGCTTAGAGTGCTAACCGAGTTCGGCGGCCGTTTGCCGCAACACGTCCCGCAATTCCTTCTGGGCCCGAGTCGGCTCCCAGCCGGCGCGGGTTGTAATGCCGATGGGCCGCATCGCATTGGGCAATCGCACGGGCAGGATCCCAAGAACGCCTAGCTCGACCTCCGCCTGCATCCGCGAAAGCCCGCCGAGGTGATCGCTCTGCCGCAGGATCTCCCGCATCATGATAACTGATGATGTTTCGACGACATTGGTTGGTGCCTGAGTGGCGAAATAGCTGTCGAGAACGCGCCGCAATGGAGTAGAGCGACGGGGCATGACCCAAGGATGCGATGCCAATTCCGCGAAATCGAGGTCGCCGTTGTGCATCAACGCGTGATCGCGCCGTGCCACGACGACCACCTCGTCGTCGAACAAGCGTTCCTGCTCGATATCATCGATTGGACTTGGGAACCGTAACGCTCCTAGCACCATGTCTATTTCGCCCCGGCGCAGACCATGCAACAGTTCATCATACCGGCCGTCGATCACCTGCAGCGACAGTCGGGGCCTGATCTCGCGAAAGGCCAGAATGGCGCGCGGAAGCCAGCCGGAGCGCGACAGCGGCAGGGCTCCAACCACGATGCGACCCACTTCGCGACCATCGAGAGCCGCCAGATCGGCATCAGCCTGGTCAATTTCCGCCAGTGCGAGGCGTGCAGCCTGGGCCAACTGAAGCGCGGCGCGTGTCGAAATCAAGCCGTGCGCGGTCCGCTGAAAGAACGTAGTGCCTGCCGCCGCTTCCAGCATCGTGGTGGCGCGATGGACAGTCGGCTGGGCAAGGTCCAGCTGGTGCGCCGCAAGTGTGAAATTCTCGGTTTCGGTCACCGCGATCAGCGCGGCGAGTTGCTGCCACGTTGCCTGGATGCGGATCGCACGATCCATGTCTGACATTGCATTGTCGAGAATGCGCAACGCGCGATCGGCGCGGTAGTGCAGCAGCGTTCCAGCATCGGTGAGAAACAGGCCTTGCGGGCTGCGTTGCAGCAGGACATGCCCGCTTTCACGGGTGAGTTTGGCAATCGCTTGGGTGACGGCAGGCTGCGAGACGTGGTTGACGTCCGCAGCACGCGTAACGGAATTGGTCTGCCCCAGTGCCAAGAACATCCGCAGATGACGAATACTGGCAGGCATGAGCGTTCCTCTTCTTCCCCTTAGCTTACGAAGGACATAACATCCCGACAAGTCGCCTTGTCCACCTTTACTGCGAGAGCAGGTCGGCAATCATCCCCAGCGGGTGGCTCGGCTGCGTCCCGGACAAGCGTTTCGCCTGGCATCGACAGGAAAATCCGGTGGCGGCAACTATATCCCGCGATTCAATATGGCTGCGCCAGGAAAAATCAAACAGGCGGCGGGACATCGGCTGATGCCGTTTTTGGTGCCCGAACAAGCCCGCCATGCCGCAGCACCCGGTCGCCGGCGCATCCATCTCCAGCCCCATCGCCGCGAACACTTTCTTCCACAGCGCCCCGGTTTGCGGGAGGGCGGTCGCCTCCGTGCAATGCGATAGGAGCTTGATCGGCTTGTTAAGACGCGCCTTCGGGAAGTCGCGCCGGCCGGCCTCCTTAGCAAGAAATTCTTGAGGCAGGGAGACGAGCGGCAGAGCGATGCCCACTTTAGCATAGTCCTGGCGCAACATCATGGCGAAGGCGGGTTCGACGGCGATGAGCGGAAGGCCGGTCTTGGCCGCCGCGTGCAACTGACGGGAAAGGGCTTCTGCCATGCTGCGAAAACTCGCGGTGTCACCGAGATTCAGCGCAACCTTGCCGCCCGGCCGCATGGGAAGGAAGCGGACATTGTAACCCAGTGCCGCAAGCCCAGCGATTGCTTGCCGCTGTACCGCTCCATCGAAAAGTGCCGTGAACCAGTCCTGCGCAATGATCACGGTGTTTTCAGGCAACCGTCCCGGACGAAGGTCTTCTTCGCGCACTTGCAGCCCCCGGGGAAGCCAAGCCAGATGCCGCGGCAAATCCTGGCTCGCCGTCAGCCACCCACCGATCCTCGAAGCAATCGGCCATACGGGCGCAAGGACCGGAGCAAGCCGCGTGATCGCCGGGCTGAACCGTTCTGCCATTAGGACGAGGCGGTCCGCCAGCGGTCGGGGGTGGCGTGTGAAATAATCCGCCATGAAGGCCTGCCGCATAGACGGTATGTCAACCTGCACGGGACAGGAGGACGCGCAGGCCTTGCACCCAAGACACTTGTCCAGTGTTTCCAGCAGGTCCTTTTCCAGAAGGGGCAGATCAGCGTCAGCCTCGCGTCGGGCTTTGTGCCAGGTACGCAGGGCATCCGCCCTGCCCTTGGGGCTGTAACGGATATCGGCCGTGACCTTGAAGCTCGGACACATGGGCGTCGTCTTCGCATAGCTCAGACATTGGGCATTGCCATTACAGCGGAAGGCAAGCGTCAGCGGATCGCCGTCCGGCGCATTGAACGCGCGAAACGGTGTTGTCGCGATGCCCATGATCGGCACCTTGTTGGTCACTAGCTTGCCGGGATTGAAGCGCCCATCTGGATCAAAGGCCGCTTTGATACCCTGCAGCGCAGAATAGGCTTCCGCCCCGATCCAATCCCGAAGGTAGGCGCCGCGCAATCCCTTGCCGTGTTCGCCCCAGAAGATACCTCCATGCTTGCGGGTCAGTGCAAAGACTGCATCCGAAACCGCTACCATGCGCGCCCGATCCTCGGCCCTGTCGATATTGAGAGCCGGGCGGATATGCAGGCAGCCGACATCCACGTGTCCGTAAATTCCGAACCCCAACCCGTTGGTTTTCAGAATGTCCAGAAACTCGTCTACGAACGCCGGCAGGTTCTCCGGCGGTACAACGGCATCCTCGACAAAGGCGATCGGTCGTGCGAGACCGTCAACCTTGCCCAGCAGGCCGACGCCGGCCGACCGTATCGCCCAGAGCTCGGCAATCTCCGCCCGATCGCCAGCAACATGGATGGCGCTGATCCCTGCAAGGCCGCCCAGGATCCGCCGGCAATCGTCGAGCTTGACCTGAAGATGCGCAGGATCGTCGCCGTTGAGTTCTATGAAGACATAGGCAACCTTCTGACCCGCACCGGCATGCAGGGCGGCGGGCAACCGACGCAGGATCCCGGCCTGTTCGGCAATCGCCTGAACCGTTTCGTCCATCACCTCGATCGCGGTGGGATCGGCCCGGAGAAGCGGTGCGGCCGCCGCAAGCGCCGAGCGGAAATCATCAAAACCTGCGACGATCAGACGCTTTTCCCGATCGATCCGCCTCAGCTTCACACGAATGGCGCTGACGATGCCGAGCGTGCCTTCGGCACCAAGGAATAACCGCCACCATTCAAAACGCCCCTCGTCGGCACAGGCGCGTTCAAGATCATAACCGGTAAAGCGCCGGTTTAGTCGCGGCGTGTTGGCAACGAATGCCGACCTGCCCCGCCGTGCCGCCACCTCGGCGGCGTGTAGCATTGGCTGGGCCCACGCCGCAACCGGTTCGCGGCTATCGAGCAGCCCCTGCGGGTGTGCGATCTGGAGGCCCAGGATATTGTCTGAGGTTTTACCGTAGACGCGTGACCCCTTGCCGGATGCGTCGGTATTGACCATTCCGCCGATCGTGCATCGGGTGGACGTGGAGGTTTCCGGCGCGAAAAACCAGCCGGTTTCACGGATCTGTTCGTTCAAGTCATCGAGCACCATGCCGGGCTGCACATCCGCCCAGCCTTCCCGTTCATCGATGGCAATGAGACCGTTCATGTGCCGACGCAGGTCGACGATGACGCCGGTATTAAGACTCTGTCCATTGGTACCAGTCCCACCGCCCCTAGCAGTTACGGCAACGTCAGCGAACTGCGGCTGACCCATGACATCCAGCAGCGTCACCAGATCGGCCGCATCAAACGGTGCGACCACCAGATCGGGCTTGATCTGATAGACGGAATTGTCCGTCGACATGGCCGCACGCAAAGCCAAGTCGGTCTCGATTTCGCCAGCGAAACCTGCTTCCTCAAGCGCGGCCGCGAGAGCTCTTATCCGATTACCTGCAGCCTTGGCATCTGCCATTATCAACCTCCAAGTCAATGGAGGCACTTGACCACAAGCCTGGCATTCATAAAAATGCAAATAGATGAAGTTAAATTCAGAAAACCTGAATATAAACCTGAGACACTTGAGAGCGTTGGATGCGATCGCTCGCGAAGGGTCTTTTTTTGCTGCTGCGAAGCGCTTGGGTATCGTTCCATCCGCCCTGTCGGAATTGGTGCGGCATTTAGAAGAAACGGTGGGCGCTGCACTGTTCGATCGCAATACGCGACCACCGAGCATGACTCAGTTGGCGCTCACCTTTCTGGCTGACACAGCTCCACTATTGGCCGAAATGGACAAAGCGGTGGTGCGACTAAGGCAGAGCGCCAGCATTGAGCACGGAGAACTGAAAATCGGCGCTTCGCCTTCCGCGATTTCCGAACATGTAGCACCACTTTTGGCCGATTTTCTTGCCGAGAAGCCAATGGTGCATTGCCTCGTGTATGACGACATAGCCGAGACACTTGCGCAGATGGTAATCGAGGGAAAACTAGATATTGCGGTGGCAGGCCGTGCGCTTCATTCGCAAGACCTTCTGCAACACGAACTCATGCGCGACGATTTTGGATTAGCATGCCCAGTGGATGATGTGCTGACACGAACGCGCGTCAAACTCGACGACCTGAAGGACCGCGTTCTCATCGGCCTTGCTTCACAGACAGGCACCCAGCAACTATTGGTAGATAGCGATCTGCCAAGGGAGCTCTTGGACACGCGCATAAAGGCTCATTCCACCATCGCGCAACTCTGTATGGTTCGCGCAGGTATAGGATTGGCGCTCCTGCCTCAAAATGCGGTTAATCTGTTTAACGATCCGAAGATCTCATTCGTACCGGTCAGCGACTTTCAGCTTCAACGAAAGTTGTACATCCTCGAGCCCAAGAACCGAGGCCTATCACCTCTGGCTCGCGCGTTCGCAGACAAAATACGGGCTTCGCGGGTGGAGTGAATTTCGTTTGATGGCCGATCGCCTTGAAAGGAATCGAACCCGCGACCCGTTTCGTCATTGCGGAAGCTGTTGAAATATCGCGAAAATAGGTGTTCAACAGATTGCTAAGATCCTCTACGTATAGTTGAAAGATAAATGCATCTTGGAAGCACACTGCTTCGGGATCTGTCAGCCGATAACTGGATCCACGCTTTGCCGAAACGCTTCATTTTCCGCATGGTAGACCATAGGGACTGCGCCCGGTTTTTCAAAGATGGTGAGTTGCGTTCAAAAAACCATCCGCAAGCTCAACTCTGCCATCAAGCATCATATGCGGAGATCGTAAGCCGCCGCGGTGGTCCTGGCTTAAGTACCCCTGCCGGGCACGTCATTAACGACCATGTTGCGTTCTATTTCTCACCGTTGACCGGCATGGCGTACGCGATCCATAGCGGGCATGTGAATTCACTATCACCTGACGGAGCTCTCCTGGGAAAGGCAACAATGGATGACAGGGTGTTTTTCGTTGCAAACGTCGAAAATTTCCGCGATTCAGGACGAGAATATTGGTTCAGCAACATAGCGTGCAATTCGCTTGCTCCCGCTCCCTCATTCACGAACAATCTCGACGCTATCGAAAATCATGTCGCTTGGGACCTGTTCGACGAGTTTCCGATTGCGGGGCGGATAACCGAAATTGGATATACCGGATGTACGACATGGCAGCATAATCGCGATGATCCTCCGCGCTACCAAAATCGGAAACAAAAGCGCATGGCGGAGTTTTTAGTTCGAGATGCCGTTCCTTTGTCAATGTTTGATTGCATTATCTGCAAATCCGGTCTTATCAAGACCGCAGTAGAGGGTATGATGCAGGGAACGAACGTCGATCTGCCCATCTACGTTAAACCAGGATGTTATTACTGATGGCCCTGATCTTCAAAACCGGCGACATGTTCGAAGAGCCCGCGGAAGCGATCGTGAACACGGTCAACTGTGTCGGCGTTATGGGTAAAGGCGTAGCGCTCGAGTTTAAACGCCGTTGGCCCGAGAATTTCAAGGCTTACAAGCGACTGTGTGACAAGCATGACCTGCGACCCGGCAAAGTGTACGTTCACGAGAACACCGGCATGTTTCATGCCGACGGCCGGAAGTTCCTGATAAATTTCCCGACAAAGGATCACTGGCGGGCGAAGTCGAAGATCGAGTTTATCGAAGCCGGCCTCGATGATTTTGTTGAGCAGGTGTCCAGGCTGAAGATACGCTCGGTCGTGCTACCCCCACTGGGTTGTGGCAACGGAGGCCTTGACTGGCGCGACGTGAAGCCTCTGATCACCGAAAAGTTGAGCCGTGTCACGGATGTAGATTTCATCGTTTTCGTTCCGGAAGGAGAGAAGGACGCGATTGAAGCTGTGAGAGCGTCGACGGTCCGGATGACATTCGAACGCGCGGTCCTTCTTAAAGCGTTCAATGATTTGGCGATCCATTTTGACGGTAGCCTTACTCGCATAACGATGCAGAAGTTAGCGTACTTTCTGCAGGAACTGGGAGTGGATTTCGGATTGCCGTTCGCCCGAAACGAATACGGCCCCTATTCGGAAAGTCTTCGTGAGGCATTCATAGCGATGGAGCGGCAAGACCTGATTTCCGGTTTTATCGCTGGCGCGAGACAAACAACCGTGACGAAGGAAGGTCTTCGGCGAGCGCAAGAGTTTCTGAGCCGAAACGACCTTGTTCGCGCGGAGCAGCTGATTGCGGCCCTCAGCCGACTCGTAGAGGGTTACGAAAGCCCATACGGCTTGGAGCTCTTGTCCTCAGTTCATTTTGTTGCAAACTACGAAGAAATCAAAGGTGTTGACGCGATTGTTGATACGCTGGGTAATTGGAGCAAGCGTAAAAGCTTGGAATTCGACTCCAAAATGGTCGGGGTCGCTATTGATCGACTAACTGAAGATCGTCTTTTGAATTGACGCAGCCATAATAGTCGGACGCGATGGCGAGCACCCGTTAGGATTCGCCATCCGCGTCCGCGATCACCACAAATTCCACATTCAGAGACAAGCAATCGGCCCGAGCTCCAAGAAGGAGAGCGTCGAGTTGCTGCATACGCCGAACATCAGCGTCGACGATGTTGCCGTCAGCCATCTTGCCACGGATGTTATTGAAGACGGTGCGCCGGACTCTTGGCTGAAACACAACCACTTTCGTTTTCAGATTAGAGCCTAAGCCAGCGAGCATCGCGAGCAGTGCCTCCCTGTTTTCTTGGCGTTGCCCATCATGCCAAACTGCATTCTGGAGCACCCCTTCAGCGTTCGCTGCCAGTTTCTCTCTGAGCAGTCCGCGATCAACGTGGCGGAGATTTTTGATCGCCTGTCCGACGACGACTTCATAATCAGAAACGGAAAGCCCGCGATTGGCATGGTTGGAACCGCTGCCCTTCACGTGGATCAGCGTGAGCTCAGGCGGGTCGCTCGTGTCGTTGACGTGGATGAAATCTGCGGATTCCATCGCGCCATCGTCGCAAACGAGCCAACCAGTTTGCTGGCCGCGGTCTTCCAAGTTCGGCCAATGTCTGGCGACCATGCCGAAAAGAGAATTGTCCTGAGCATTGCCGGTATTTTCCACCGCAAAACGTTGCCCGTCCAGAGGCTTCTCCTGCCAGAACGCAGTTTCATCATGGGCCATCGCGACCCATCGCCAGTCCGAGAACCTGGCGTCCCGGAATCTTGTTTCATAGAAATGACCACGCGAGAAAGTGTGGCCAGTGTCGAAATAAACCGTGATGTTGTCTGGCTGCCGACATATTTTGAGGATCTCGGCATCTCGGGCTTCATTGTCGAAACCATCCATCTTGCGAATCTTGAGACGAACATCGCTACCCGGCGTCTGCTCGAATTCGTAGGCCAACCGCCCGAGCCTCACATCAGCCCAGTAGACGTCCGCTTCAAAGTTCGCGCTTCCGGTCGCCGCCGTGACTTCAAATCTGGCGGCATCGCCGAACTGCTGAAGCCAACGAAGTTCGTCTTCGCCAGCAGGGCCGCCTCCATCAGCCACTTGTTCGGGCACAATGAACGCTAAATCGTAAGGCTGCTCGATTCCATCCAGTGTGGTTATAGCGGAAGCGAGGATGGGAAGCGGCCTGTCCGGTCGCGCCGCGTCGCTCATGTAGTCTGCCGCTCGATCAAGGACCAGACCGACGTTTACGATGAATTCCTCCCAAGACCGTGTGGGTCCAATCCAGATCCTGCTCCCGGTTGGACTCGCACCGACCACGGCACTTGTGTGATGTTCGGACAAGGAAATCGTGCTGCGGACCGAGCTGAAGTAGTATGTCTGGTCCCCAAGGGGATCGAGGGAGGTCTCCAACTCAAGTCCTGAGAGAATTTTCGAGTCAGGCTTGATCGCTGTTCGACGATGTGTGCCGCTGAGCCAAAGCGTGCGGACCTGCCTCTCAACAAATGCCTTGTTGATTTCGCTCGAACTAAGCCGCCTAATTCTCGAAAACGGTCCATTGGCCGCGCGCAGGATTTTCTTTGCAACGGTGCCTCGAAGACCATTATCCGAGAACAGCAGGGCGTATAAATCTCCCCGCCTAGCCACAATGATCAGTTGGTTCAGCGTGTCTGCAATGCCTTCACCAACATACCAACTCGGCGATCGCTTTTCGACGTAGTGTGCCCAGGCAACCGTCGTCCCGTCACTTTCGATGGACGGGTCTTGGACCGCGGGGAACCTTGGCCTTTCCGTACCTTTCTTGTCAGCATTGTCTCTTGCGAGATCGCGAACTGCGGTAAGCAATTCGCTGGATGCGACGGCCTCTCCGTTGGCTCTGTAGAGCGAAACCGATAAGTACGGCGTACATTGATCGCTGGACAGCGCCATCGACATCCCCCAATCCGTCAGCGCACCAGCAACGACACGCGATTAAATAACATCAGTTCGCCCCACATCCTCACGTCTCCACTTCATAAGCCGCAGGCAAATTCTGCGGGCGATAGGCTGGCACGGCCTCCTTCCGCTGGAGCACTGACTCATGGATCGTCGCTCCTTCAGGAATAGATCGCGGCTCGTAGTGGGGCAGGTAGTAACCAAACAAGCCTTTCCGCTTCGGCCACTCGCGCCATTTTACCTTCTTCGGTAGCCACTCGAGAAGGTGCCAAGCCCCGATTGCTGATATGTGCAACTCCGCGCTTGCGCTGGGCTCGGCGTATCTGTGCTCGCTACCGCGCCTCGCCTTCCCTTCCACGAGATGATTGAACATCGACGTATTCACGTTCAAACCGTGCGCTTTGGCTTGTTGGACCATCCAACGGAGGGGGTATTTTGACAGACCGCTTTCCTTCTCCGGATAACCGCCGCCGATGTCAGAGTGGCAGCCCGAGAACCAAACCTGACGAATGTCTTGTTTTCGAGGCTCAGATGTCGAAAAGCGGTTGGGCTTGAATTCCTGGTCCTCTTTCCATCTGCGCAATCGAAACATCCGGCGAAATTCATCGATGGCAATGGCTTGACGGAAGACTTCGACGCTCGGGTTCTGCAGCGTATAAGGCAGCGTCTCCAAACTTGGAATGTAGAAGCGATCAGGTCGCGGCACGATGACGGATGCGACCGTATCCCAGACGCCAAGGAACTTGATCGGTACCGTCTGTCCACCGACAATTCTCCGGAAGTGCCAAGCTACCGAAAGATCCTCCCCATCCATGGCGGCTCGTTTGTAAGCGGCAAAGGCGTAGCCGAGGTAGTTCAGTTGGTCTGGGCGCAATAAACCGAGGAGGTAAATAAAACCAGCAAGGACACGGACGCTGTAAGCCCCGCGGCTAAAGCCGAAAAGAAATACCTGGTCGCCTTCGCTGTAATGTTCGGCCAAGAAGCGATAGGCACCCAGAACATCGTCGTCCAGACCATAGCCCGTGGCCAGTCCAAGAACGCCTTTCGCGTTCTGGCTAATTCTCCCCCAGGTCTTTCGTTGACCCAACGTTCCAACGCCGGGATCATAATAAACAACTTGATCGTCGTCCTTCTCAAGCATTCTGTATAGCTTGAGGACACTGGACATGCTCACGCCGATTTCATTGCCTGTTCCGTCACAGCAAATGACGATGTTCTTTGCCACCGTTAACTACCCCTCGCCCCGTCAGAATCTACCACAGATAGCAATCTCTTCAACTAGCTCGCGGATGCCTGTGAAGCTTGTTCTGATAAGCTCAGCGGCCTGTCACTGGATCCGCAGAGCCGATGCGAAACCACCGACGCGCCGATTCTGGTCAAAAACAATCATTGGCAAATCCGCCTTTGGCATCCACACGCGTCCAAGTTCCACCGCCGCAGAGACCGGCAAGGCTGGAAAAACGTTTATCGTTGCCCCTTCTCCGTGCACTGACTTTACTCTGTCAAAAAGCCGTCTCAGTTCCTGGCGAAAGCGCGAGAGGTCTCCGGAGTTTCGCATGATGTCGTTATGCGGCGAGGTGGTGGTGAGTGACCAAACAGAAACATCGTGGCCCAAAACGGTATCAATACGCTCCTTCGATATTGTCGCGCTCAAACCCAGAATCAGGGCCACCGTCGAATAAACCTCGGTGGGCGCCTCGACCTGGAACTCGATCGGCGCACTGTCGTTCTGCCACTTCCATGTCGCAGGCTCTCTGTGTCGTTGATGAACCTCGGCGGGCAGGATGTCGCAAAGCTGCCTTCCCAATTCGATCAGGAGCGGCTGAGGCGCAAGCGCGAAGACGCTTGCATGCGTGATCTGCTGCCGTTCGATCCGGCCCCGGATTTTTTCGGCAAACTGCCGCTGGAGGTTCGTCTGCTGAATCTGCCAATACTGTTCGTCGGCATCATCGAGCGAAAGACCAAGCATTTCCAGATCGATGGTGTCGAAGGACGCCGGGGAGCGATCAGGCTGCATGGAGGCGAAAATGTCCTCCCTTGCGACAAGCGCCTCGTTCATGCCGATATTCGCGCCGAAACGGATCACATGAGATGTCCGGTCTGGCTGAATACCAGCTGCGATACGCACCCGCCGCTCATGGTCGTCCTTCATCCGCAGGAGAAGTTCCTCCGGATGATCATCAGGTGCTTCGTCATCGATGAGACGATGGTGTTTCGCGCAGAGCAACATGAGATTTGAAATATCTTTCGCGAGAAGAGCGGACCGGGTCGGATGTCCTCGCGCGCCGTTCGGTGAGTCGGCAACAATGTGTGCGACGAAGCCGAACATCTTATCCTCCTTGCCAGACAGCAGCTCTCCAATAAGTTCGCAGTTGCAGCCACGATACTGGCAGCGGCCGGCGGCGCGCGCCCAAAGCGCCCGTTGCGTCTTCTGATCGACTTTCGTCTTCGCCATTTACGCAATCCTTTCGCGAAGGGGATGTCGGCGCTGCAAGCGGCTCCGGCTAATGCGGCGCTCGACGTCTTGTGGCTCGGGATGCTCTCCTCCACCTCGCCATTCGCCCTCACTTAGCCAGTCCTCGAAGTAAAACAGCCACAGCGACGTCCAGGGGACGATGGTCTGATCCAACCTCATCCAGGGCTGCCATTCATATGTTCGGGGCAGATAAAGACATACGCGCGTGGGGCTCTGCTCGTAGACGTGAGGAAGTTTCTTTCCACCTGCCAGCAGCACCAGGTCCGGAGTTTCAATGTAAACCCGGGGCGATCGGTTAGACGCAAATTCCAGGCGTGCCCCGTATATACGGGACAATGGAGTCGGCGTTGCGCGGAAGCGCCATTCAAGGCAGCCTGAGCCAAGGGTGCCGTCGCCAGCTGACAGCAGGTTCTTCCTGAGAAGAAGGAACTGCTGGGCGGCGGTTAGCGGCTTCGGCTCGGAAAAGCGCATGAGCTACCTGCCAAAGAACGTGTTCGCCCGCACCGGCGTGGCGGTTGCTGAAGCAAGGCCGGTCACGAGCCCGACATGCGGTGCGACGGTGAGCGCGCCGTTCCGACGCGACAGCGAGATTTCGTCGGTTATGGAGTCCATCACTGCTTTCGCTGGAGCCGGCCCAAAGGAATCCGAAAGACGCTGCTTCAGGCCGTCCAGCCCCTCAGCATCCCTCAGTCTGCCGATGTCATCGAGCACACGGGCGTGCCACGTATAGAACACCTCGGCCCGTTTCAGATCGCCGTTCCATTTCTCGGCAAAGTTCTCGCCTTTGGTGGTCTCGTTCCACACGAACCAGTGCGTCCGGCCGTCAACTATGCGAATCTCGATGAAATCTGGCATGCGCCGGATCACATCGACCAGCAAATCCAGTTCACTGTCGTAGACGTTGGTTCGGACGCAATACTCATAGCTCTGGGAGGCCACAGTGGTAACAAGAACAGATATGGGCGAGAGGGACACGTCGAGGTCGTTTGCCAGAATGAAGACGTCTCGATGCCTCTTAAGAATCTGGACGATCCGCTGCAAAATGCCCTTGAACTGGTCCTGCTCGGGATAGGGCTCCACACTGGCGTGCGCCCGATCTTCGGCCTGAAGGCCTTTCATCACCCGAAACCGGGGCACCAGTTTTACTCTTTCCAGAAAAAGTGCCTTGTAGCCTTTCGGGTTTGAGGGCTTCCAGACCTTTAGGGCGCGGTCCGGAACTAACTCGCCGCCCATGTTGCAATCACGGTTGGGAATCGATGGCGTAATATCCAGGTGGAACTCGTTGGCATATACCAACCGCCAGCAGCGGCCCATCTCGATGAGCAATGGCTTGTAGTGGCCGTTCTCCCTCAAGCGATCACCGATCGCTTTCTTCAGGACAGCCGGCTCAACCCAGATTCCAAGACCTGGAACATGCGCCACCAGGTCGACATCATGCTCGTTGCTGCCGATCGGCTTCACGGTCGTTCCGATGGCGGTCGAACCCTGGAGGGATATTCCGATCGCCTTCAGCAGCGGGTCATCAGACTCCGCGAGCCAACCCCCAACGCCTTCGTAGCGCTCCTGAGCGAGAGTGGTTTGGGACTGCGAGATTTCGAGTGTGGCGCACATCCGCTCAAGCGCACCGATGAGCATTCCCGCACGTAGAATAAGTCGCTGATCATGAAGCATTCATGCCTCCAGTCCCCGTAGAGGGGTCGATTGCGTAAGATTCGCACCTATCATTTCGTACAGATAAATCTAACGCTTGTTTCCGTCAATCCCTGTGTTATATTTTCGTACAGATAGATCGAACGGCGCGGCGCGAGAGTGCACGCGCCTTAAGCGATTCAAGGGAGCATTTGAGAATGTCTTTGGCTACCAAGCTCAAAGAACTAAGAGGGAAAAACCGGCAGTCGTTGCAGGATGTGGCAGACGCTATTGGAGCATCGAAAACCCACGTCTACGATCTGGAAACCGGCCGCAGCACCAATCCGTCTATCGACCTTCTCACTAAGCTCGCCACGCATTTTCGAGTTTCGATTGCCGATCTCGTCGGGGAAAACCCGGAAGGCGAGAGTGAGGACCCGGCGCTGGTTGCCATGTACCGAGACCTCAAGACGCTGGCCCCACAAGATCGGGAAACGATCCAGATGTTGATGGATCGACTTAAGGCTCCAAAGGAAAAATGACATGAGCGTGATGCGGATGGATTTAGCTGACACCGGATCGCCCGAAGGGCTCGTCAGTCTCATCCTGAAGCATGAGCCCGAGTTTCGAGTGCCAGTTCCGATCGAGGAGCTGGCATTGCAGCTTGAGATCGAGGAAATAGCTGAATTGGAAACCGAAGGCTTCGAGGGCGGGTTGATCACCGACAGCAGTCGGAGCCGCGGGATCATCCTGGTGAAGCGCGGCGTGAACCAGCCGCGGCGCCGCTTTACAATCGGCCATGAGCTCGGGCACTTCTTGATTGCCAATCATGTGCCGGACCAGGACGGTCGCTTCCTTTGCTCAAGACAGGATCTGCAAACCCTGTCCGCCAAGGAAAGTGACCGGCGCGCAAAGATGGAAGTTGAGGCGAACCGCTTCTCTTCCCTAATCCTAATGCCGCCGCCGAAGCTTCGTGAGTATTTCAAGAAGCAATCGTCGCCGAGCCTTGAGCACGTTTTCGAGCTTGCTGAGGAGTTTAAGGTCAGCAAAGAAGCCATGGCCCGGGCATATGCCGAGTATCACCCTGAATCCTTGGCCTTCATTATTGTGAAGGATGCGAAAGTCGGCCGGATATATCATAATCGGAAACGCTTTCCGTTCATCACAGCAAGCCGCAACAAGCCGGTTCCACAAGGTTCGTTATTCTACCGAAGAGATCTTCGGGTCGGCACTCCCAGTGAGATCGATGAAAGACTGCCGGATGTATGGATTGATGTGCCGCGCGGACAACGCGCTCCGGCGGTCAGTGAACAGGTCTGCCTTCAGAAAAATGGCTATGCGCTGATCATGCTCTGGCACGAGGAGGCTGACGAGGAACAGGATGAAAGAGAGGACTTGACGGCTCGCGACCGCTGGCGTGCTCAGCAGGAAAAATATCAAAGGCGCTGATCACAATGGAAAGCCACAACTTTGAACGCCTGAAAGCGCACATCCTCCCTTTGTCGGTTTCAAAAATGTTCGAAACGGCCCGCTTGGAATGGCAGTTGGTTGGCGTTGAGATAAGCGAGGAGTTCGACCAATGCCCTTGCGGTCAGGACATTCTTGAGCATTGCTACATCCGAAATCGCCTAAACGGAGCGACGACTTACGTTGGCAACGTCTGCATCAATCGCTTTGTAGGCATCAACACCGGCAATCTCTTTGAGGGCCTGAAGCGCATACAGGCGGACCCTTCTGCCAATGCAAACGATGACTTGATCGAGCACGCGTACCGAATGGGATATCTCTACGACGAGAAGGAATATCGGTTTCTTAAACAGACAAAGCTCAAGAGAAAGCTCTCGCCAGCGCAGCTGAACTGGAAGCAGAAGATCAATCGCCGAATTTTGAATCAAACGATTGTCCAGCGCCGGGGAGCGCATCAGTCTCGCTAACCTACTCGGGACAAGTCTACCGTGACGTGCAAGAAAGGAGAGCTCCTTCAGGAGAAGTGGCTGGAAGCAAGGGCCTACAAACACGGCTTCCTTTGGATCAGTGCCCTCGATAATAACTAATCAGCGGTGGATACTCGGGATCATCTACGACCATCTTCCGTTCAAACGTGCCGGTCTTAAAGCCTTCGAAGGGACTAAATGTCTGGTCTACGATTATGCACTGCCAATCAATCAATTCAGCGTTCAGCAACCGATACAATTCCTTGTAAAAATTCTTGAACACCAACGGATTGATATCAGGCGTAATGTTTTTCATCGTTGAATCCACGATTAGTAGCTGAGGTATGGGAAGTTTCTGTTCCGCAGCAGTTTTGTGAATAGCAAGCGCGTACGAAATCTTGAAAAGCACCGCCTTGCCGCCGCTACCTACATCGTAAAAAGTCCAGGCGGCATCAAAATTCCCCTCCGGATAAATGTAGGGAAGCCAAGTTCGCGTGTTGATGTGAATACCGTCAGTATCGCCGATCTCCGGAAACTTTATGGCTCGCAATATGGATTTGAAGTTCTCTTCTAGAGCCTTGACATGGATACGACCCTTTTCGAATTTCTCTTCTTCCTCACTGATATTGCGCATAATTTTTGCAATATCGGTGGAAAGTTTGTCTGCACTCGCCATTCTCGCCTCAATGTCCGCTGGCATTGCCCTGACGTGCATGAGAAATCTTCTTCGTTCGTTTAACTTACCCAGTTCGCTCTCGATCTGACGCGCCCGCTGCAGGTATTGCGATTCCACACTTTGTCGTACGGAATCGATAGAGCGAGATATTTCGGCACGCTTCGCCTGGATCTCCGAAAGTGACCGCGATTGATTTCTCAGCGAGTTCGATAACCTTCGTAACGATATGTCCAAGTCATCGATACGGTCTGACAAATCCTGTTCGACGGCGGAAGATGGCATGTCCCCTTCGTCGTCAGAATCGGTCTCGGCCTTACACAGATAGCAGTGACCAGGGGGACTCTTGGTCGTAACTGACGTTCCACAACACGGGCATGCTTTGAAGGTAGCTCCTTGCAAGAGTTTCGAAGCACTCGCTGCTCTGGCCGCTTTCATCTTCAAGATGATTAGTTCGGAACGAAGTGCTTCCTGTTCTTCCTGGCGCGCACGAATGTCTTCTATCGCTGCGGCTTTAAGCTGGTAAGCCTCTGCCAGGCGAACTGCCTCGTTGCGCAGGCTATCCTCGACGAATTCCGTCGGTGCCTCCTGGGCTGCTCGCTCAATTTCGAGCTTCTCGGTCAAGCCGTTGATCTCGTCAACTTGGCTGTCGATAGACGCTTCCGAAGCGAAACCGTAGGTGTTGAGGAATTCGCGGATCTGTTTCGCGGCCTCTCGCAGAGAGCGCTGCTCCTGTCTTTTTTCCTGAAGCTCCTGCTGTAACTGCGTGAGCACATCGCTCTGAAAGCCGAGAACGAATTTCAGAACATCCTTCGACTTTTCGGCCTTGATCGGCTGCTCTAAGGCGAACAAGCTTGAATCAAGATGGGGCTGGTCAAGGTAGCAGAACCGATAGAAGTCTCTAAAACTAAGTCTGTGCAGTTCCGAGTCTTCATCCGCTTTCCGTTTACGCACCTTCATCGGCGCGCTTCCCATACGCACAAGCAGGAAGTCGCTAAGGTTGAAGACGTCGTCACCGATTATCGCCCTTTCTCCCGCTTGGAGAGGCAGCACTTCGCGAAAAACGTTTCCATCTTGCTCCCAGCTTACTTCCACGTTTGACGCCGGAATTGCACGTTCTATGAGAACCTCAGTATCGCCCAAACGGACGGTCAGCTGCGCCTTTAGCACCTCGGATGAAACGGCCGGCGTCTTTACAAGCCTTCCTCCGAGGCAGAAATTTATCATTTCAACGATCGTTGACTTTCCGCTCGACATCCGGCCATGGAAAAATGAGATCTTCGGTCCGAAGGTGATTAATTCTTCAGAGCCTCGGCAAAGCAGTTTAAGATGAACAATGCTAATTTTCACCGATGAGCCCCGTTGCATCGATTTCGTCATTCAGCTGCATAGAATTTAGTTCTGGAAAAGTATCGTAGATAAAATTCATCAGCTTGGTTGCTGACAGGTCGAGATGCTTGGCAAGCATGGAAGATCGAAACACCAACTGTTCGAACTCCGCCTGCTTGGACAATGTCTCGGCGATAGCTACGCCTGAATCTGTCAGGTCGATCGATATCTTACGCCCCTCAACCTTGAAGCTAACGAATCCGCGCGCCGCAAGATTGTTAAGGAAACGTCGGTATCGGTGATCCCACGGGCCAAATCTGTACCGGACCATAGTAGCTTCGATGGATTTTCGTTCAAAATCTGCAACTTGGAGCTTAGCCCTTTGCACACCTCTCTTCTCAAGCGCGGCTTCGAAATACGATGGGTATCTCAATAGGAAGTCCAGCTTTGCAAGTTTAGTTATTCCCTCGACCGCGCTGGCGTCTTTTTTCATAAAGGCATTCAAAAGCACCAATAGCCGCGCGAGATGAAGCTCCTCATTCTGCTCAAGCGACGAGACGATGTCGATCAGATCCATCGTCATGCCTCCGCCAATAGTTCAAATGGTGACGACCACCACACTTTACAGTATTCAGTCAGAAGACCTGCTGCTCCGATCAGGTGATCGGGCTTACATCCGTAAAGTGTCGCCTGCTCACGAGCATACCGAGCTTCCAACTTCGCCTTCATCAGTGAAAACTGTGAAGAGCCATAACTCATGCCCGACGCGGCAGCTTCAGCCTCCACGTGTGCCTCAACGCACTCGGTGAGCGTCCTGGCCAACAGGTCATTCACCATCTCTTTCGCTTTGTCGCCACCATATCGGGTGGCCCACCGCACCTTCAGCGCTTCGAAACTTCGAACCAGGTCCTGCACGTGATTTATTCTAGCGAGCTGGACGCCGCCCGCGGCCATCTTCTGGACCATGCGGGAAAGCCCCACTGGCAGATCTGAATGCACAAGGAGATCGGTTATGGCCAAGGGTTCGTCAACCGGCTCCAATCGATCGGCGATAATTGCCTGCACCATCTCGCGTCCGAGCGTCTTTCCTTGCAATGCCGCTTTCTCGAAGACGCTGGCGTAGTCGACGTCAGCCGCATAGAGCGAAGGTACGAAGGTATTTCTACCTTTCGAAGAGGCATGAAATGCCGCGGCGATAAGGTCGTCGACGAGCCTCAGAACGGTTCTATGCTGGAGGTCTGAACATTGTTCGCACTCGACGATAGCATGCTCGACTGCTCGATCGATTGTTTTGATATCTTGCTTCTGCGGGTTGCACCGCGTTCGCGATAATGTGGCGATCACACTATCTGCATCGGCGCCAGACGCTTTACACAAGCGGTCAATGGCGATTTTCTTCGGATTGGTGGCTTTTAGCCTTTTTACAGAGGGTTGGCGCTCAATCTCATCCAACAGCCAAACAAGATTGGAATCGTTCTCCTTTTCGATCCACATCTCATGGTTTGTGACGAATACAAACTCGTCGAAGATACCTGGGAAGCGGAGATCAAGACGGACGAAGCGGACAATAGCCTTTTCGACTGCTAGTTCATTCAGCTTAAATGGTGACAAGTGTCGCTCGCGCGATTTTACTTGAATTGCCGAAAAGGTGCCCGCGTGACGCTCGATGATAAAATCTTCAAAATTCTCGCAGATTATCGCTTTAGCCCATTGTGGCTCAACGACCATTTTGAGTGCTTGGATAGCGACGTGGCTGAATTGGTACCTAAACCGCGCGATTACATCATCACCCGGATCTTCAAGATCTAGCAGTACAGATGGGCAGGCAGTCTGCAAAATAGGACCCGGCTATGCTTGTTTCAGAACAACTTCGAATTGTTCTTTCGTATTGTCAATCGCGCTCAATGAACTTCCTGCATCAGACGTTTAGATAAAGCTCAACGGCGACGTCACAGCACGCCCCACGCCCGAAACCTCCCCCTTCCGGTCATCTCGCGCAACCCTAGCTCCAATACGATCCGCCGCGCCGCCTGCGGCGTCACGTCTAGCGTTTTCGCTACCATGCCGGCCGACACGAGCGGTTTCGCCATCACCAGATCGACCAGCTCCGGCAATTTCGAGGAGGTTCGCCGTCCTTCCAGTTTTCGGTCCATCATCGTTTTTGCCAGCGTCAGCCGGTCATGCTCTTTGATGCCGATCTCGGCGGCCGCCAAAAATCCGTGGGCGATGGCCAGCAGCCGGGTTTCCCGATCGCGATGCCGGCGCCGATCCACCGGGATGGTTCTGAGGCCGGTATTGATGGCGGCAAGATGGGCGCCTGACGTGACGCCGGCCTGCCGCAATATCGAAGCAGCTAATTGTCGGCCAAGCCAGGGTGCATGTTGCAGGACGGAGAGCTCGTTCCAGGCATCGAGGGCGATGATCACCTGCAGGGCCGCGGGCAGGTTTTCTGCCTGGCGCAGCACACCACGCCACTCGTCGAGCCGGGCATCCTCGTCCCAGTCGAGATCATAGACCAGCGGATCGGCCGGAGTCCGGCCGGGCATTTTGGCTCGTACAATCGCCGCCTCCGATCGGGCCAGCACCGCGTCGATGGCGGCGTAGTCGACACCCGGAAGGTTCTCGTCGTCGTCGACATCGTCCCCCTCCCCTTCCAGACTTTTTTCAGCGGCCGCGGGCCGAATGACGCCGGCTGCCTCTATCTCGGCGTCGCCGGCCGACGTGATGTCTGACGTTTGTCGCAAAGTGCGAATACCCTCTGCGGACAGCGCCCAGTCCGGCGACTGCGCAGCGATACGCCGACGGGTTCTCAAAACGTCGCGGGCGATGGTGAGTTCGTGGGTGGGCGTGCGGATGTCGCGGGTGGCGTCGTGAAGGACGAGGTCTTCGAGGTGGACGAGTTCGCCGTCAATCCACAGCGAGGCGCAGGCATCGGCAAAATTCTGGCGTTCGATCCAGCCGAGACCGACCGGCGAACGGGCGATGCGCTCGTCGAGACGCGTGAACGCGACGCCGGCGTCGAAAGCCGGCCGGATCAGGGCTGTCATGCTGATTTGCGCGAGATCGTAAGCCATTGAAATCATGGTAAATGATTTACTAAAGGAACTCTAGATAAATATTACGGTTCGCCACATGGTACGATTGTGGGTTGGATTCATAACCATCGATAAGTCTTCATTATCGTTGGTAGATCGACAAAGCCCGCAAATTCACTTAATCTGAGCCAAATCACGCTCTGCAAAGGCTCCCAGACATGGAAGATCGCGTCCGTTTCGCCCTCGAAAAACTACTCAATGTCGCCCATCAGGATACCGGCCAGGGTGGGCGCGTCGCCAACTTCCTCCTGGCCTGGTGGAATGCAGAAGTACATGGCGGCTTCGACCTAACCGATCTCGCCAATGTCGATCGCGAGGTTGCCGACGACATGGTGACCGTTTTCACCTTCCTCGCCCGTGAAGACGGGCTCATTTACCCTGACGCCTACAAGCCAGAGATCATTCAGATCATTCGCCGCTGGCGGCCACATGTCGAGATCGACTGATGGCGACCCCAAAAAAACCAGCGTCGCTGTCGCCGGTCGAACGCCGTGGCGTCGAACTCGATACCATCGCCTCGGTGCTACCGATAGAGCGTCGTGACGAACTCGCGGAATTGTTGACCGACCAGGATGTCGAGACGCTGCGGCACCTGGTCAACGAAGGCATGGGCGCGAACACACTTCGGGCCCTGACTTCCGATCTCACCTATCTCGAAGCCTGGGCTTTGGCCGCGACGAAAAGATCACTGCCCTGGCCCGCCCCCGAGGCGCTGCTTTTAAAGTTTGTCGCTCAGCATTTGTGGGATCCGCAGAAGCGGGTCGACGATCCCGATCATGGCATGCCGGCCGATGTCGATGACAACCTGCGCAGCCAGGGGTTTCTGAAAGCCGTCGGCCCGCACGCCCCGGATACGGTGCGCCGGCGGCTGGCCAGCTGGTCAACTCTGACGAAATGGCGTGGACTTTCTGGCGCCTTCTCCTCCCCTTCCCTCAAATCGGCCATTCGGCTCACCGTGCGTGCCGTGCCTCGGCCGCGTCGCCGCAAGAGCGCCAAGGCGGTCACAGGCGACGTGCTGACCAAGCTGCTGGCAACCTGCGCTAGCGACAGCTTGCGCGATGTCAGGGACAGGGCGATCCTGATGGTCGCCTTTGCCTCCGGCGGCCGCCGACGCAGCGAGATCGCAGGGCTGCGCCTGGAACAACTGACCGTGGAGTCTCCAATCGAGACCGAAACCGGCCCTCTCCTCCTCTCACTCGCCATCCATCTAGGTCGAACCAAAACCACGACCGGCGAGCAGGACGACGTGGTCTATTTGACTGGACGACCTGTCGAGGCGTTGAATGTCTGGCTGACGGCGGCGAAGATCGACAAGGGCAGCGTCTTCAGGGGGATCGGCCGATGGGGAACGGTGTCGAAGCGGGCGCTCGATCCGCAGTCGGTCAATGCGATCCTCAAGCAGCGGGCGGAGATGGCGGGGTTGGATCCGGCGGAGTTTTCGGCGCATGGGTTGCGCTCAGGGTATTTGACCGAGGCTGCCAACCGGGGCATTCCCCTCCCCGAGGCGATGGAGCAATCACGCCACCGATCCGTTCAGCAAGCATCCAGCTATTATAACAGTGCTACACGCAGAAGCGGGCGAGCGGCCCGATTGTTGTAGGATCGGGTCTCACTGTCAGAATTGCCAGGGCGAGATCAATTCGAGCCCTGTTGTCTCGAAACCTTTGAGGTTTCGGGTCGCCAACCGGCCACCATTGATCCGCGCTATCGCCGCGATCATGCCGTCCGGAGCCGACACCCCCCTCCCCTGCCGCGCAGCGTCTCCCATGATATCGCCATAGGCCAATGCTGCTTCTTCCGTGAAGGCAAACATCTTGTCGGAGAACCGGCGACGCCAGCTCACAAGTCCCTCTTCCAGGCGATCTGCGCGCTGATCCGGCCTGATCTTTTGAATACCAAAAGCGATCTCAGCAACTGCAACCGTCGGCAATGCCAATTCGGCGTCGTGACGAACCAGCCATGCTATAACCGCAGAATCGGGAGCTTTCTTCAAAGTCTCCGACATCACATTCGTGTCGAGAAAAATCAAAGCTCGACGCCTTTGTGAACGCGTCTGTTTTCATCGATGATACTGTCGAAATCGATATCCGTACCCGACTGCGATGAAAGACAGCTATAGAATTTCGCAGCGGGTTCACGTCCCGCCTCACGAGCGTCGTAGGTGTCGAGCGCGCGCTCGACAATATCGGCAATCGTGCGATTTTCTCGGCGGGCAAGCTTGTGGGCGAGGTCGCGCGCTTTGGAACTGCGGACAGATAGTTGCGGTGTTACCATTGAATGCTCCTTCGTCTGAATCCAATCGAACTTAAATTGAGACAGCCATCAAGATGGTATATGCCATCTTGATGGCTTTCAGGCGTTTCTGATATTTAGCCCTGCGTTTTTGCCATCATGCATGTTCGTTGCGCCTGAAGACCAACACAAACGCCACACTTTAAACAATTTCTGCCAAAGACGGCCACCAGAACGCATTTCATGCTGGCTATCTGAATGGCATCCATCGACCGCCGCATTTCGAGCCTGACGACGTTGTATTCCGATCATGGGCCCCGCTTGCAACTGTTCATTTTCTCGCGCATTCCTTATCTGTACAAAGCACCTGAAAACGCGTGAGAAAACCATGGTAAAACGGCCAGGCGAAAATCCATCGTCAGCACCCAGACGGCTTATCGGCTATGACGCGTCTCGACCGACGATCAGGTCCATGACGCTCAGATGGACAAGTTGCGCGCCGCCGGCTGCGGGCGGGCCTTTGCCATCCATGGAAAAACTTAGCGAATCCCCTTGTCCGGATCGCTCCTTGAACATCCAGCGGTAGACCGGCCCCCCGAACAGCCGGACGTTGACGCAGGCGTGCTCACTGAGCTGTTCCGGACGTAGCGGTTTACCTCTGTGGGCGAAATACGCCGGAGATCCCAGGACAGTCAGCGGCGAAGGTTCAGTGAGCCTTACAGCCACCATGTCTTGCGCGATCACTTCGCCGATGCGGATGCCAGCGTCATACCCCTCAGCGACGATATCGACAAAGCGGCCTTCAAACGCCAGCTCCAGCTCGATACCGGGATACGCGGAAGAAGGTAATCTCGGGTTTTCCGCTGTTCGCAGAGTCGCTCCAAGGCGTTAGCCCGCCCTTCCCTTCTCGGCATCATCGGTCGCCTCCATCGTCGCGATGAGCAGGTCGGCGTGACGGGCCTCAAAAAGTGTGTCGGCGGTGCACGCGACAGGTGCCAGGCCGCCGGAGCAAATCAGCTCGGCCAATCCATTCCGATATTCGAACCGGAAGTCGTATCGCGTGAAACATTTCATGCAGGAGAAGCGCAGGCAAACTCGGTGGATGGGGCAAGCCACGGTCTCGGAGCGCGACCAGCATCTGCGAACGTATTGATCGCGGCCGCTTTGCCGATCGCCCTCCAGGCAGACGGGACAAATGCCGCGCGATCTGGACTGTCCGACATTGCCAAGTGGGGCGGCGTGCCTGGAAAGTGCAAGCGCCTCGACCACGGCAGGTCGGATTCTCAAGCGCGGCTACATGTATTTCATCGTTACCTTGAATAAGTCCCTTCAGTCGACGGCATGTCCATTTCTTGATACCAGTGGGTGCGGTCTTCACTGCTTGGCTTGGAAGGCACCTCTGGAAAACCTTGTCAGCTGACAAGGTTTTCAAATCGCTGAGTCGCCCTTGTTAGCCTCCGAAGCCAACGGAGTTGCACCGAGAGAACCCGGGCGAATTAGGAAGCAATTGGCACGCCGCACCAAAACCTTGTCAGCTGACAAGGTTTGCAAAAGTGAAAAATTCGCTTGGAACGCAGCTCAGGTGGAGCAGGGATGCCGCAGAGCTCAATATTGCCTTGCGAAAAACACCGCTTGGCATAGCTCGGCCACAAAAGAGAGCCGACATACTTTCGCAGGGACGGGGGAGGGAAGGCGGGCAGGGGAGGGGCCACTGACCGGCATGATAGTACGCTACCAAAAGAGCCACTTCCCAAGTGCCGGCATGTCTACGATGTGGAAGAACAACGGGCTCAATTTTGGCACTCCACCAAGGTGAATCTCTCCGGTCGAGCGCGAACCAGAACGGCGGTATCAACCGCCGCAAACCAAGGCGGCATAACCGCGAGCCCCCCGGTAACGCCAGAAAAGCCGTTGCGGGATGACGAGGTTCGCCGCAACCGTGGAACTCTTCAAACTCGCCCGGTGTCATTTTATTCGCCGTAAACGGGAAATGCGCCGGGAACGTCCGAAGCGCCAGTTCGTTAACAACGCGCATCTGCAAGATAGCCGGAAGTGACTTACCCGTCAGTGATACCACCGCATGATCAATACCGGAGAAGGGGAGGGGCCTGCAACGGTATGCCTCTCTCGTGAGGCCTACAGAAGCTTTCAACACGCCGCCAGGATACACTTGTCTGCACGGCGCACCAAAAGATTACTATTCCGTCTGCGGTGACGAGGAGATCGAATCCCTTTCCAAACCGGTTGCCCCTGATGGCTGGTGCGTCTTCGACAGTATCAACCCAAGGGCCGCACGTTGGTCCTGCGATGATTGAGGACGTCGCGGCCATGCCACAAACGGAAGCAACGTGGAAATCCAAGGGCCAGGGGCGACGGTTAATGTCAAATGGCCTGCGTGGAAGCGCGTTCAACGACCTCGGTTTTTAGAACCACCTTGCGGGCGGCCCGATCTTCGCCATTTAATCGCTCAACTAAGAGCTTGGCCGCTGTCGCTCCCAGTTCGTAGACGGGTTGCCGCACGACAGTAACCGGGGGGGTGGTTACAGATGTCCAGTCCGCGTCATGGAACGACACCAGAGATAGATCACCCGGAATATTTAATCTCAATTCACGATGTGCTTTGAACACTTCAAGACCGATTATACTGTCCGATGCAATGATCGCCGTTGGACGGTGTCCCGACTGGAACATTTCGATAATGATCCGGTGCGTGCGTTCCGGTGTAACGGCCCCAACCTTCACCCAGTCCTCCATACCGATAAGGCCAGCCTCACGGCAGACACCAAGATACCCTTCGATGCGGCGCCGCACCGAACCGGTGCTGATGTCCCGCGGCGTATGGAAGCGATGATCCGGTGTGTCACAGGCGGTAAGATAGGCGATGCGGCGGTGGCCAAGTGTGATCAGCTGGCGGGTAATATTCTCTGCAGCGTTCTGGTCGTCGGCGATGACAGTATCTACGTCCAACGCCTCGCCGCAACGGTCGAGCAATGCGAGTGGCAAGCCTGAACGGATAGCTTCCCTGAGGTGATCGACATCATTCTCCTTGGCAGGGGAAACAATCAGGCCATCGACGCGTTTGGCAAGCAATGTGCGGATCGCGGCCTTCTCCGCCGTCGCGTCCTCGCCCGAATTGATGAGAATGACGGTAAAGCCCGCCTGCCGGGCGATATCCGTGATGCCGCGTACCGCGAGGCTGAAGAAGGGGTTCTCGATATCCCCCACTACGACGCCGATTGTGCCGGAGCGGCCCGTCGTCATGCTGCGGGCAAGCTCATTGGGGCGATAATCAAGGGAACTTGCGGCAGCTGTGACAGCCTCGCGCACCCTGTCGCTGACAGTTCCGTAGCCGCCAAGCACGCGTGCAGCCGTTGCCTTCGAGACGCCGGCCTTGCGTGCGACGTCAGCCACGGTGACGGAAGGAGATTTAGATAGGCTCTTGTCCATGAACGGTAGCCTTACAAGAGAACTTGACGAGTGGCAAATGCGAAGATAACAATTGCCAACACTCAAAGAGACCGGTCTCTTTCTCTTTGAGACCGGTCTCAATAACAGAAGAAGACTTCCGACTTGCGAACTGCATGGGCCGGGCAGGCGACGTCGTGTCGTTTTCCGGATGGGACCCGTGCGCCTTGAATACATCGCAGACAACGACACCAGAGGAGACGAAACCAATGCGATTTACCGAAGCCTTCACTTCTCCCTTTACCAAAATCCGCGCCACCGCCATCGCGGTCACGCTCGGTGTCCTCGCAGGCGCAACGACCCCGGCGCTTGCCGACAATCCACTTGGCCTCATTGATCCCACCACCATCAGTGTCGGAACGATGGGTGACGCCAAGCCCTATGCCTTTACCACTGCCGACGGTAACTTTACCGGTTTCGACATCGAGCTTTTCCTCAACGTTGCCGGACGCCTCGGCTTCAAGAAGGAGCAGGTGGTCTTCACCGGTCAGGAATTCTCGGCGCTGATGCCGTCTGTCGCCAACGGCCGCTTTGATGTTGCGGCCGCCGCAATTGGCACGACGGCCAAGCGCAAGGAGACCGTTGATTTCTCCGATGGCTATCTCGCAGGTTTCCTGAGTGTCCTGACTTCGGAGGCTGGCATCACCGATGCGGCAGGCCTCAAGGGCAAGCGTCTCGGCGTCGTGCAGGGCACGCTGCAGGAAATCTATGCAGAGAAGAACTTTGCTGGCACCGATCTCGTCAAGTTCCCGGACAACAACTCAGCCGTTTCTGCGCTCAACAACGGCACGGTCGACGCCCATTTCCTCGATTTCGAGGCGGCAAAGGACTACTCCGCCCGCTATCCGGCGCTGAAGATTGCGGTCAACATTCCAAGCTTCGATGCGCCTGCCGGCTTCGTCATCCATAAGGGGAACGATGCATTGCGCGAGGCGCTCAACAAGGGCCTGAAAGAGGCCATGCAGGACGGCACCTGGAAGAAGCTTCATGAAAAATGGTTCCCCGGCACACCGATGCCGGCGGCGTATCTTCCCAAGCAGTGATGCCGCCTTCCGGTCCGGCCTTCACCGGTCGGACCGGCCTTTCTTTCAAGGGATATACTGATGAACTGGCTTGAAAACCTGCGCCGCAGCTTCCTCGACTGGAACGCCATGGCCGAAGTGCTGCCGACCATGATCACGGTTGGCCTGAAGAATACGCTGATCCTGGCTGCGACCTCGACGGTGCTTGGCGTCGCCATCGGCATGATGCTCGCCATCATGGGCATTTCCCGCTCCCCATGGTTGCGCATTCCCGCGCGTCTTTATACCGATATTTTCCGCGGCCTGCCGGCTATCGTCACAATCCTCCTCATCGGCCAGGGCTTTGCCCGCATCGGCCGCGAACTCTTCGGTCCGTCGCCTTATCCGCTCGGTATTCTGGCGCTCAGCCTGATCGCTGGCGCCTATATCGGTGAAATTTTCCGGTCCGGTATACAGAGTGTCGACCGCGGCCAGATGGAGGCCTGCCGGGCACTCTCGATGAGCTACGGTCAGGGCATGCGCCTTATCGTTGTGCCGCAGGGCGTGCGCCGCGTGCTGCCGGCCCTCGTCAACCAGTTCATCGGCAACGTCAAGGATTCGAGCCTTGTTTATTTCCTCGGGCTTCTGGCCTCCGAGCGTGAGATCTTTCGCGTAGGCCAGGACCAGGCGGTGGTGACGGGCAATCTTTCACCGCTATTGCTGGCGGGCGTATTTTATCTCATCGTCACCGTGCCGCTCACCCATGTCGTCAATGCGATCGACAATCGCCTGCGGATTGGCAAGCAGCGCCCCTCCGTCATCACCAGTGGGCTGGAGGAGGTCAGTGAACTCGACGGTGCAGCCCGCGCGTCCGGTGTCGCCTTCAAGGGTGGCAGCCTCGATGTGCGCCGTCTCGGCATGGCGTATGGCGATCTCGATGTGCTGAAGGGTGTCGACCTTTCGGTAAAGCCGGGCAGCGTGACTTGCATCATCGGCCCGTCCGGTTCAGGCAAATCCACCCTGTTGCGCGGACTTAACCGTCTGGTCGAGCCGAAGAGCGGCGATATTCTCATCGATGGTGAAAGCATCCTCGCCATGAAGCCGGAAACGCTGCGCCGCCGGGTCGGCATGGTCTTCCAGCATTTCAACCTCTTTCCGGATCACACGGCACTGGAAAACGTCATGCTGTCGCTGACGAAGATCAAGGGCCTACCGGCAGCCGAGGCCGAGCGCATTGCCAAGGCAAGGCTTGCCGATGTTGGTCTTGCGAGCCGCCAGCATCACCGTCCCGGCGGTCTTTCCGGCGGGCAGCAGCAGCGCGTTGCCATTGCGCGTGCGCTTGCCATGGAACCGGAAGTCATCCTCTTCGATGAGGTGACGAGTGCGCTTGATCCGGAATTGGTCAAGGGCGTGCTCAACTTGATGGCCGAACTCGGCACGCGCGGCATGACCATGGTCGTCGTCACGCATGAAATGGGCTTCGCCCGCCGAGTCGCCGATCAGGTTGTCTTCGTGGACGAGGGGCGCGTGGTGGAGGCCGGCACGCCGGACGCAATATTCGACAATCCGCAGAGTCCGCGTCTTCAGCGTTTCCTTGCGGAAGTGCTCTGAGCGTCGGGAGGAGAAAAAGATGACACGAACGATACGATGGGGCGTACTCGGTTGCGCCGGCATTGCTGCCACGGCGGTCATTCCCGCCATTCAGTCCAGCCGCCTTGGGCGCGTTGCGGCAATCGCCTCGCGTGATGCCGGCAAGGCAAAGGAAATGGCGGACCGCTTCGGCATCGCCAAGGCCTATGGAAGCTACGAGGATCTGCTTGCCGATCCGGAAATAGACGCAATCTACAACCCCTTGCCCAATCACCTGCATGTGCCGCTGACAATCAAGGCGCTGGAGCAGGGCAAACCCGTGCTCTGCGAGAAGCCGATCGCCCTTGATGCCGTGCAGGTGAGGGAACTGGCGGCCGCACAGAAGGCAGCAGGCCTGCCGGTCGCTGAAGCCTTCATGGTTCGCCACCACCCGCAATGGAAGAAAGCACGTGCGTTGATCGCCGAGGGGCGTCTCGGCGAGGTTAGGGTCATCCAGACGATCTTTTCCTATTATCTCGATGATCCCGGGAATGTGCGCAACCAGGCCGATATTGGCGGCGGTGGTCTGTTCGACGTCGGTTGTTATGCCATCAACACGGCGCGTTTCCTGTTCGACGCGGAACCGGGGCGGGCAATCGCGCTCATGGAGCGTGATCCCGTCTTCGGCACGGACCGGCTGACGAGCGGACTGCTAGCGTTTCCGGAGGGAAAGCAGCTTGCCTTCACCTGTTCCACGCAACTCTCCCTCACGCAGAAGGTGACGGTGCTTGGAACGCGCGGGCGTCTGGAAATCCCCATTCCCTTCAATGCACCGGCCGATGAGCCGACTGTCCTTATCTTCGACGATGGCCGCGATCTTGCTGGCGGTGGGCGCGAGGAAATTACGATCGAGCCGGTCGACCAGTATCGCGAACAGGTCGATGCATTTGCCGAGGCCGTTCTCTCCGGCAAGCCACTCGAAACGGGGCTTGGCGACGCGATCGCGAACATGAAGGCGATCGACGCACTTTTCCGCTCCACCACCAGCGGCCACTGGGAAGAGCCCTGATCGCTTCACCCCATCCGTATGACAATTGATTGAAAGCCAACCCCATGACCGACAACACCATCTCTTCGGCCGTCATCATCGGTGCCGGTATCTTCGGCGTTTCCACGGGCGTGCAGCTTGCGCGGCGCGGCATCCAGGTCACGATCCTCAATGACGGCCCGCCCGCCAACGGTGCCTCCGGCCGCTCGCTCTCCTGGCTGAACTCGGCGCGCATGCGCTCTGAACCCTATCATCGGCTGCGTATGGCCGGCATCGATCGGTATCGCACGCTCGCGGCACAGAACCCGGATGCGGAATGGCTGCGCTTCGATGGCGGCCTGACCTGGGATGCGGATGACGAGCGCAACGAGATCGACGCGGCCTATCGCCACGAGGTTTCGCTCGCCTATGACGCGCAGCGGCTTTCCGCAGCCGAAGTCGCCCGTGTCGCGCCGGGTCTCGACGCAGGCGCAATCACCCCGCAGGGTGCGATCTTCAATGCCGGGGAGGGCTGGGTCGACCTGCCGACACTGATCGGCGTGCTTCTGGAGGAATTTTCCACACTCGGGGGCATTCTGGTGACGGACCAGGGTGCCGCACGGGTCGTGATCGAGAGTGGTCGTGCCGTTGGCGCGGAAACCGCAAAAGGTTACCTCCATCGGGCGGATGCTGTCGTGCTCGCCACCGGGCCGGCGGTGCCAAAGATGGCTGCGGAAAGCGGGCAGACCATCGGGGACGGGACCCCGATCGCCCTTCTCGTGCAGACCAAGCCGCTCGCCCATCCCCTGCGCGCAGTCCTCAATACACCGCGTGTCGCTGTTCGCCCCGCGCCTGGCGGCACCTTCTCGCTGGATGCGGACTGGGGGGCAGAGGAGGGGGTGACAGTACGCGCAGACGGCACCTACGAGATTGCTGACAGCGTTATTGCCGAACTTCTGACGGAGGCTGCCAAGGTGTTGGAGGGCAATCCGCAACTCGAAGTCGCTTCGATCGGTGTTGGTGGGAAACCGATCCCGGGCGACGGCGAGCCGGTGATTGGAGCCATCAAGGCCATTCCCGGCTATTACGTCGCCTTCAGCCACAGTGGCGCAACGCTTGGTCTTATCACCGGCGAGCTGCTGGCCTATGAGATTGCAACGGGAGCGGAACATCCGATGTTGGCGACCTTCCGTCCCGAGCGTTTCGCGGGCTAGAACCATTTTAGGAAGATTTCCGGAGGACGAGCCTGCCGAACTAACGGCGGGCTTATTTTGCGGCATGCACCAATTATCGACCGGACGTGGATTGATCTTGTTCCGTTCACCAGTTCGGTGAAGTGAACGGAACGGGTCAATGAAGGGCAGGGCGGGTGGTGATAACTGGCATGGCCGTCTTCCTGACGTGAGCAGTTAAACGCCTCACCACCTTGACTACGGTTCCGAAGTCCCAGGCTGCGGCCGTCATAGATATCACCTCTCCGCCAACCATCATCCCGTGGCTTTCACCTGGTGACCGCCAGCTCGCAACAGCGCCATAAGTACCGGACCAAGTGAAAATTCACCACGCTTTGCCTTGTTCGTCAAATTCCTGAGATACCCGCCCGGTGAATTGATGTGGCCACCACGTTCCAGAATGCAGGCGATAGTTACCGCGGCATTCTCTGGACCCATTATCTCACAGGCTTCCTGATATGCGGAGGGACTAACCCCAAGCATTGACCTGACAACCACGGCGGCGGTCATGAGTTCGCGCCAACTCCCGATTTGGCCCCCAGGCCCATAGTTCGAAATCTCCGGGCAGGCTCGCAATACAAGGCCAATAGGAAAAGCCTTGATCGGCACATGGCCCGTCTGCTTGTTCTCGCCCGGCTTCGCTCCCTGCTCGTTTCTAGAGCTAGGTTCAAGTTCTTTAGGAGGGTTGGTATTTGAATTCTGTATGTGACGCTCAATTTGAGCATCATTGGTGATCATTTTTGAAGAAAAATCGCCAGAATTCAGGAGTTTGAGGATATCCGCTCGCAAACTGCCCATCTCGGCACCCAGATCGCCAAGTTCATTCAGTGTCGGATTGCGCGGAATTCGCCCGACGAGCATAAGATATCGCTCTTCAAGCCCGCCCCAATCGCCTGAGGCTCCCTCTTCAACGCCAGCGGTGATCAGCTTTCGGATATCGCGCCGGCAGATCGTCAGGCTTTCCTTTGCTCTTCTGAAGGCAATTCGATCAGCGGCAACCTGCTGAGCCAGGCATGCGAGTTCCTCAGCACGCATAAGAAGCGGGGATATGTCGAATCCGAAGGCGTGTTCGATTGATCCCTCGTCATCCTTTCGAGCGTAGCGCTTGCCGTTCGCACTGTCCTTGCGGATGATTAAGCCGGCCTCAACGAGAAGAGCAAGATGCCGACGCAAAGTGGCACCTGCGATGCCATGCGCGCGAATTGACAGCTGAATGTTCGACGGGAAGACGACGAGCTGCGCGTCCTGGCGCAGTTCATTCTCGGGATAAAAGCTGAGGAGAGCGTCGAGCACCGCAAGGCTACGATCCTGCAGACCGAGCACTTCTCTTGCCTCCGATGCATCGCGAAAGACTTTCCATTTGTCTGCCGACTTGCCTTCCTCGATCTTGGTCGTGGCAATCTGCCGCTTCACAAGCGCAAGGGTCACCGGCCGTCGCCCAAAGGGCGTCGTCACTTGTCCACCTTCCATGTCCTCACCTTTCAAAAAGGCAAAAGATCCACGCTCACCAAAACGATGCCAAAGACTCTTGACTAGGATTCATGGAAATGCGATTCTCAAGTTCTCACACAACGAGAAGGGCTTCCATGACGGCAACGTTTCGGGGGCCTTTTTCTTTTGCGCACTTTCCTTCCGTAAAATCATTTCGAAGCCTGCCAGTCAGCTTCGATTTAAGTCCTGGATCCCCTCGCGTGCGAACCGCTCCACCAGCGTAGGCAGTTCGGCTTCGATAAAATCCAGGAATTCTGCTCCGGCCGGCGTCTCCGCCGAAATGCGAATGTCCTTGGGCGTGCGCAAGTAACTGCCAAGCGGCTCGCCCGCGGCACCGGCAATCTTCTTGCCGTCCTTCCGGGGCTCTGTTGCGGGTTTCAGGGCATTGAAGGCGGCTAGAAACTTCTGGTCTGACCCAAGCCGCTTCTCTGCGGCGGCTGACAGCACTCTACGCAGTTCTTCGTGCAGATCAGCACGTTCAGAAAACACCTTCGCGAATTCTACCCATCTCGGACGGCCGACCTTGGCAGCCCGACCGATCGCCTCGATGATATCGAGGGGAACTGAGCGATAAACCGCCCGCATTCGCGCAAGCTCCGGATCATCGATCGACAATGCCGCCTTGATATCGCGAGGCTTCACGTCGGCGTAATCCATACGACGGGCGAACAGGGCGCGCTCGACCCAGCTCAGATCCTGACGATCGGCATTTTCGATACCCTGCGCGATGACAAGCTCGACATCGGAAATCTCGACCTCGATCGCCCTGACCGGAATTCCGAGATCTTTGGCTGCCTGCAGTCGACGATGGCCGTAGATCACCTGATAGCGATCCGGTGAGGATGGTGACTTGCGGACCTGAATGGGAACTTTCTGACCTTCGGACCGAATGGAGTTCCTGAAAGTCTCGAAGTCCGATGCATCGTCGTCCGGAAGACGATCAGGAAAGGGGGAGGGATCGACCATCAACGGATCGAGTTCCCGGATCGCACCGCCGCCCGATTCAACAAGCGCCTTCAGCCGGTCGCGTTCCGATTTGATGTCGTCGATTGCCCGATGTGCCGCACCGATGACGCCAGCGCCCACACGTGCGGGTGCTGGCGATTGTTGCGGGGAGGCAGAACTGTCCGTCGACAGCCGGTTTTCGAGCTCCGCCGACAGCAGTCCGAAATTTGCAACGATGGATTTACGCGACGACTTGCTGGTCATGTGCGTCCCCAACTGATGTTGATGAGTTTCAATATCGCCTCGTTGACGGCGTCCACCGCCTCGCGTGCGCGTTTGTGCGTATCACGGCCGATCTGGCCCATCTCCAGTTCGTAAATGGACCGCTTGGCAAGTCCCGCTGCCTCAACCGCCGTGCTTTCAATCAGCGTGGGTAGAAGCACATCAGTTCCGAACAGATGGCGCATCATAGCCACGACCTGCGACTGCGGCGCATCGTTCGGATCGTGGCGGGTGACAAGATACCGGATGAAATCCTGATCGAGCTGTGCTCCACTCTCGTTCAGCACGCTGATCAAATCGCCCATCATCAACAGGAACTGGCTCATGGAAGCCACGTCAAGCATCGCCGGATGTACCGTGATAATCATGCTGGTCGCAGCATAAATTGCACTGAGCGTCAGAAACCCCAGTGACGGAGGTGTATCGAGGATAACGACATCGTAATCTTGGTCGACCTCCGCAAGTGCGAGCTTCAGGCGCTCAAAGAAGATTGCCCCGGAGCCTGATTTTTGGGCCAGCACACGCGGTGTCTCGTGCTCGTACTCCATGACTTCGAGATTGCCGGGAATCAGGTCGATACCATCGAAGTACGTCTTGCGAATAATATCGCGGATCGGGCGACGCTCGGCGTCGTCATAACGAAGAGCCGCATAGATAGTCTCGTTGGCGCCGACATCGAATTCGGGCTGCGCACCGAAGAGAGCGGAAAGCGATGCCTGCGGATCAAGGTCAAGTGCAAGGACGCGATACCCCTGCAATGCGAGATAATGTGCAAGATGAACGCAGGTCGTGGTCTTCGCGCTGCCGCCCTTGAAGTTGGCGATCGCGACGACCTGAAGATGTTCGCCCTCGCGTCTGCGCGGCAAAAATCTCAGCGCCTCTGAAGGCTTCTGGCTGGCAAAGAATTCGCGCAACTCGTTTATCTGGGCAAGCGTATAGACGCGATGATTGTTCTCCAGCCGACCGGGAATCGGACCGCGTCCTTCGCTCGACATGAGCTTCAGGGTGGAATCGGGTATGGACGTCAGCTTGGAGACTTCGTTCGTAAGGAAGGGCCTCAAGCTCTTCTCCGACTTCGGAGGATACATGCGGGTGCGAAGCTGCTGCAATTGCTGTGACAGAAGGCCTGCGTGACGCATGATCTTTCCACCCGCGTCTTCCTTCTGACTGATCGTTGCTTCTACGTTTTTCGCTATCGCCATATTGCCCCCTTGGCGGGCATCCTTCGGTTTGCCGACTGTTGCCCGCCAAAGATACAGCACGATTCTTGCCGCACGTCCAGTCGTTTAGAGTTAACAACGCCTTAACAGACCGCTCTTTTGAAACAGGGTTCGGTTAGCCAAAATCGAAATTTAACATTTGTTTTTTATGTATTTAGAGAATAACTCTATAGGGAATCGATACCAGTTTGTTCGAGGGCTGATTATCCAGAACAACGATCTTCGGAAATACGTTCAGCGCGCTGTAGCTTTGTCCAGATGCACGCGACTCAGAGGTAGCTCAGTTTGTCTGAGCAGTTTTGCGGGGGCTTAAATAATAGTCACCTCTGTCATGCTGCGGCGTGTTATGCCTCGTGCGAGGGGCGCTATGACCTGCCTGCTCTAGATGTCTGGCTTGACGTCCCGCTTTCCGAGATCCAGCATGTCGTCCATAAACCACGAGCACCAGCTATCGAGGACGCAGTCGTTCATCCCATCGTTACTACCCCAAACCACTCCCGATCGGATTGCCCCGCACGACCCATTCCGCTCTAGCGAACATTGCTTTCGTCGCATTTCCGATGCATCGGCCAATGCGTCATCCTCGCTTTACCAATCCGTCGGGCGAGGGAGACGCTTGCCATGGAGGGTTTACATGCGACCTGCAATCGGAGGACTGAAGCGGATCAAGCTGAGGATTTCGAACAGCATCTGCGCGCCGGCATGCGCGGTGTTTGTGGTCCCGTCATATTGCGGCGCTACCTCAACCACGTCGCCGCCGACAAAATTGAGCCCTTTCAGCCCGTGAAGAATGTCGAGTGCCTGGCGGCTTGTCAGCCCGCCGATTTCCGGAGTACCCGTTCCGGGTGCAAAGGCGGGGTCGAGACTGTCAATGTCGAAAGACAGATAAGTGGGGCCATCGCCCACGACTGCCCTCGCCTTGGCGACCACGGCGTCGATACCCATTCTGGCAATGTCTTCTGCGTGGATGACTGTCATCCCACTTTCATAGGAGAACTCCCAGAGATATTCTGCGCCACCGCGAATGCCGATCTGGACCACGCGGGATGGGTCAAGAACACCGTCGAGCACAGCGTTTCTAAACGGTCCCCCATGATGAAATTTCGTCAGATCATAGGCTCCCCCGGTATCACAGTGAGCGTCGATATGGATCATCCCTACCGGACGGTCGCGACCGACCGCCTTGAGGATCGGATGGGTGATGGAATGGTCGCCCCCCACCGAGAGTGGGATAACATTGGCGTCAATGAGTTTATTAAGGTGCGCTTCGATATCCTCGTGACTGAGTTCAAGACGATAGCGGCTGCGGAATGGCACATCACCGATATCGGCAACCTTCATTTCAAATACCGGAGCGGTCTTGAGGACATGATTGTAAGGTCCTATGCGCTCGATGGTGCGCAGGGCCCGGGGGCCGAAACGCGAACCGGGGCGGTTGGTGACACCAAGGTCCATGGGAACACCGACAAGCGCGACATCCAGATCGCTGAAATCGGGGTTGTCGCTGTCGATCTGTCTCAAGGGCGCATCAAGCAGCGTTGATATGCCACCGTAAGGGGCAGCGCGGGAGCCGGATTTAGTGAAAATTCGATCAGCGACAGCACGGAATTCAGGATCGTGGATACTGCCCCCGTGGCCTTCGCTATATCGTTCTCGCAAGCTCCTGAGCTTTTCTTCGTCGATTGCCATCACGCGTTCCTTTCGGTTTATTGTTGCCCTTGGGCAGCTTCGAGCATCTCGAAATGATCGGCAATCTGGACGCCGGTTGCGATCCAGACATCGCCTTTGTCGAGTATGTGCTTGAGGAAATCGCGCAGAATGTGCCAGCGCATAGGCCGGCCAGACACCTGCGGATGCAAGACCATGGTGGTGACTCCGCCCCAGAGATGGGTCGCCTCGAATTCATCGAGCCAGAGCTGCATGACGGCATCACGCCCAAACAGCGGACGCGCGCTCGTGCGGCTGGACATGCCAAAGTTCCAGTCGTCAAAAGCGAAGTTGACGGGGATTTCCACCGGCCCGGTCTCGCCCGCCGTGCCGGCATGGCGATAGGGTAAGATGTCGTCCCGAAAAGAGCTAGAGTAGCGGATACCCGACTTCCTGAGATAGGAGAGAAGTTCCGGGAAATTTTCGCCTGAAGGTGCGCGATAACCGACCGGCCGCACGCCCAGCGCTGACTTGAGGGCTTCAAAACCACGATCGATTTCCTCGAAAGCTTCATCGAGTTTCGAACGATCCGGCAATCTGTGGAGATAACCGTGATGGCCGATCTCGTGGCCGGCCGCGACTATCGCTTCGCATTGGGCAGGATGAGCAAGCGCCGTCCAGCCTGGCGTAAAGAATGTGCCCTTCAGGCCAAGCTCGTCGAGAAGCTCCAGAATTTTTGCGATGCCGACGCGCGCGTCGTAGCCACCGTGAGAAGTGGTCACCATCCGATCGACATTCGAGGGGTTGTTGCCGATCCAGGCGGTTTCTGCATCCACATCAAAGCCGATGAACAAAGCGCTCTTCGCACCGTTCGGCCAGGCCATTTTGGGTGTTGGCGGAGCGGGGTTGAGTGGACGGGGAGACAGGTCAAAGGTCATGTTTCAGGCTTTCATCTGAAAGTGGGGAGGCTGTCTGCGTTTCCGACAATCAGGGGTTCTATCATCGAGCAGTCCCTGATATTTTCGAGTTCGCCCAATGTGTTCCAAAGAGCATCTCGATTGGCGCTTGAAAGGCTCATACCGGCGAGTTCGCGAAACTTTGCGGCAATTGCCTCAGATTGCATGGGGCGTTCGGCGGAACCCGTTGCGCGCGGCACCATGCGTTCCACCCTTAAGCCATCACGAAAAGTCAGTATGATCAGAGGTTCTGCCATGGGAGCCATGCTGTCGTCGATGTCGAGACGCATACTGTCCATAAGGGCATGGACGGCTGAGTCGAGGCGTTGTTTTTCGGTGTAAGCCTGAAGCCCGGCCGTCCCGAAGGCGCAGCGTGCTGCCAGCGCGTAAGGCAGGCTCATCTGCGTCGGCGCCATGGCGCCGCCCACGTTTGCCCCGCACATGTCTTTCAGCATCGCGCTCAGCCGCACATCTATCTTCTCGATCTCCGATGCAGGCCGCCCAACCTCGGTCAAAAGGTCTTCGAGTGCATCGACGGCCGAATGGGCTCCGCGGCAGGATGCATAGGGTTTCAGGACGGCGCGATTGATCTTCCAGACGTCGCCTAGACCTTCGGCCAAAAGTTCCGGCTGGCAGGGAGACTTGTTGAAAGCGTTGAAGAAGCCGCCCCATACGTCGTCGAACACACGGGAGGGTCCGGCAAAGCCATTGGCTGCGAGTTGCGCTGCCAACAAACCGCCTTCCGCTGCGCGGCCGGCATGCAGTTTTTTCGCCTGCGATCCATCATGAATGAATGCCCACAGGCCGGATGAGAAACTGGTGGCGAGTGTGATGGCGTCTCGCGTGGCGGCGGCATCAAGGCCAAACAGGCGCGCGCAGGCGGCTGCGGCTGCAAGCGTGCCGCAGGTATGCCCAGCGCCTCGCAGAGCAAGGCTTCATCACCATCACCGCCGACGCCGCCTACCAGGGCGGAAGCGGCGGCGAGCCGCGCAGCGTCGACAAGCCGCAGTTCCGCATTGAGGACATCCATGGAATGGCGGACTTCATCAGTCGCTTCCCAGGCGTCGATACGGCACGTCTTGGCCTGTTCGGCATTTGCGGCGGCGGTGGGTATTCGCTGTCGGCCGCCAAGACGGACAAGCGATTCAAGGCCGTGGCGACGCTCAGCATGTTCAACTCCGGGCGCGTCCGCCGCAACGGCTTCCAGGATAGCCAGATGGACACGATCCAGCAGCGCCTGCAGCAGGCATCTGCGGCCCGTGCTCAGGAAGCGGCCGGTGGCGAGGTTCTATACTCGGGAGACGCAAACCTGACGGACGCGCAGATCGCGGCCTTGCCGTTCGATCTCTATCGCGAAGGTTATGAGTACTACTGGCGCACCCACGCCCATCCGGGCTCAACCTTTAAGTACACGACGAGCAGCCTGATGGACCTGATGCGCTGGGACGCGACAGACGAGATCGCGCTGATCGACGTGCCGTTGCTGATGATCGCGGGCAGCGCTGCCGACAAGGCGCCGTACCTCGGCGCGGCTCCCGTGATAACGATCATCATTAATCTCCCACAATTCCCAAGGCTGCGCGGCCACAGGCCGCGCGCCAGATCGAAAAAAGCTATGGCCACCGTCGCATCAGAGAACAGATGTCCGCACCCATGACCAGTAATGTCTGATGGGGTTGATGAAATCAATGGGAGAGGCCGCGGGCTATTTTTCGGCGGGGAAAAATCTTATGAGCTGTGTCTTCATAAGCGTATCTCGACTTGCGGCATCCAAGGAGATGCAATGTTCAATATTTGCACGCAAATCCGCAGGCACTTCTGGTCCGCCGGCTTTCAGGAGCTTATCGCCCATCGCGAGAAGAGCCGCCAGCTCGACACCACATCGGGACGCAGACATAACTGTTGCTCCTGCCGGACCGGGTCGTATTTCTTCAAGGTCGTTGCTGGCGGTATAAAGCGTCAACAGATACCAGATCAGAAAGAAAGCGGACCAAAGCATCATGCTTCCAAGAACATATGCGCGCACAGGTGTTTCCCCGTTATCTGCCGAACTCCGGAAGGCCTTGGATTGCGTACCTCGCGAGTGGTTTGCGAGCTGGCACACGGTCCCGCTTCTGCACCCCGAACAGGAACAGCATTTCTCCTTTGAGTTTGGAAGGGTCGGTCATTCCACCCTGAAAAAGATCAATTATCTTGCGAGTGGCCTTGTTGAATGTCCGGTCGTCATCCAGGCGCGTATCGCTTTCAAAGCCTGCATCTGACAATAGAGACCGCAACATATTCAGATCGTGAGACGAAATCGGGCCATATTCTTGTGCGGAAGACATCGTGTCCTCCTTTCGTTGGGGCCAAGGGATTTCACCTTGAAGCGGTAACGCCCTTTAAAAAAGCTACCGAAGAAATCAGCCTGCGCGTTTTGAGTTTCATTAGCAAGGGAATTCCAATGCGCCAGAATACAGCCGCCGCTCAATGATGACCAGCGAATGGCTGGCGAACTTCGCTTGATGTTCTTCCAAAACCGTATTCGCTTGCGTCTGGAGCTATTCAGGCGCACTGTAAAGTGTCGGTAGCGATGTCACGGGCACTACTGGTTGAGGGTCGGTTACCCTGGCCCCAACGAGAGGAGGACAATATGTCTTCCCACGCCAGCCTTGCAGCCATCTCCCCAGAGGAGATGGAGATGATCCAGTCAGTTTTGAAGAGAGCAGGCTATAACGCCACGTTGCTGGGCAATGACCAGCGACAATTCAATACGGCCGCGTTTCTTGTAATGAGACTGTTTCTTGCGGGAGAAACATCTGCAGATGCTCTCGCGGCACAATTGAAACGCCGTCTTGGAAATGCGGACTCACTCAAACAATCCTATCAATCACGGCCTGTTGTTGAGGCCGTCAGAAGTGTTCCGCGCAACACGATATACGTCCTCAACTTTTTCAGGAAGGCGCGTGATCGATCGATTGAGGGTTGATGAACAGTCCTGGAAGAACGAAGGCGTTATTGTAAGGAACCCCGTTGCCAATCCTTCTCGGGGTCCGAAATCCACTTAGTTGAGAATGACAGTTGAGAATAAACGTTGCGGCTCCGTGTGAATTACATGTCAGGAAAGAGTGAGGGTATGAAAGAAAGAAAGACATACAAAGAAATCACCTTCGCGAACCCGTTCGTACTGGATGGACTGGTAGTTCCTTTGGAAGCTGGAACATACCGTCTGGTTGTCGATGAGCAGCTTATTGAAGGTCTCAGTTTTCCTTCGTATCAACCCGTCGCTACACACCTTGAGATACCCGCTATCTCCGCCCAATTAGTCAAGCGCCAGTTTTTGCAGGTGTCCGCGGAGGAAATAGAGGAGGCGCTGCAAAAAGATACCGAATCGCAATGCGGCGACTCCGACCAGTGATCAAAACGCTTCACCCGTTGGCCGGTGAGTGCGCTAGTCAGTTTGTGCGTAAGCGGTAATACGACGCTATTTGCACGCTGCTTAGTTTTCTCCAGACAAAATCTATCTCCGGCATAGCGCGGGCGAGCGCAAAATGAGTAAGAAGGATATTCTTGTGTTGCGCGCCTTCAGAGGCAAAAAGCTGATAGTGGTAGAGCGGCGTCCGTCATTGACGGCAGCGTGCCATGCGCAGCTTACAGCCGCCGGAGCCATCGTTGCAGGCCCTGTTTCCTCTGTCGAGCAAGTCTTGAACCTGGTGGAAGCTGGCGATGTCGACGGGGCAATTATTGACGTCAAAGTTGACGTGGAAATGATGTTACGTTTAGCCATGCTTCTGGAATCAATGGCGACGCCGTTCGTTTTCGCATCTTTCATCGAGGTGAACTCGGAAGGCTACGCCTTTAGCGGTGATAGGGAGCATCTCCGCAAGATAGCGGACGCTCTTTTTGGCTCGCCTGGACCGGCGTCAACCCTCCATTAATGTGGCCCCGTTGAATAGATGGCGTGGTTGCCACTCCACCCACGGCACGTTCTGCCAGAGGATGACCGGATTAAATCCGACGAGTGAAAGGATGGCGGCATGACATACAACACTAGGATTGGGATCGATTTGGCGAAGAGCGTTTTCCCAGTTCATGGAGAGCTCAGGGTTCGGCAGAAGCTGTCCTGGCAGCATTTTTCCCAATTTATATAGCCGGGCAAGGCGTTCTGATAGTCGTAATAGAGGCGTGCGGGAGTGCTCGTTACTGGTCACGCGAGCTGGCGAAACTAGGCCATAATGCACGGCTGATAGCACCACAATATGTGTGTCCATTCGTAAAGCGCCAGAAGAACGATGCTGTGGATGCCGAAGCGGTTGTCACCGCCGCACAGCGGTCCGAGATGCGCTTCGTCACGCCGAAACCGGAGGAGCAGCAGGCACAGGCGCATCTTTTTTGCGGAAGAGAACGACTTGAACGTCAGCATAACGACTTGGTGAGCGCGCTGCGATCAGTGCTCTACGAATTTGGGCATCCGGTTCCTCCAGGCATTGGGCACCTGAATCGGATTGAAGCGATGGTCGAAGCTGAAAACAGCGATCTGCCAGAACTGGTTCGTGACGAATGCCGCGATATTCTGCTGTAAATTGCCGAGAGGACGCAACTGGCTCGCCTGCTCAACGGGGAGTGATAGAGCAGGATCGGCCCTTCGCATTCACGAGCTTTTCCAGCAGAATCCCTTTCACACAGCGAACCAAATTGTTCAGGTGACGGGTTTGTCCGCACCAACGGTCAACGCCGCACTTGCCGACCTGGAGCGTTGATGAGATTACCGGCCGTAAGCGTGGCCGGGTGTTCAGCTATCGACGATACCTTGCGATTCTAGGAGAAGGCACCGATCCCTTGCCTCTCAATTCATGACAAATTGATGGGCCAACGGTTCAAATCCCTTCAAGGCGAAGACGCTCGCAAGGCGTCTTGCTCAAGCTCTATTGCGGTCGTTCATGCGGGCCGCAAATTTCGCTAAAGCAGTCGCTCGGCTGTTTGGGCTGAATGTCCCAGTTGGGGTGGAGAGCGGCCTAAGCGCTTTCAGGCCGACAGAGGATGAAGCGGCCCCCGCTCACTCGAACAATTGCGACACTGACACTTGTCGGATGCGCTGTTCGTCCGAGGTGAAGCTTAGCAGCATCCGCTTGTCTCCAAGCACCCAGCGATCGTTTTTCAAACTACCACCGCTGCTCCATTCCGGCTCGCCGAACTTTGCTCGCGCCTGCTCCCGGGTCATGGTCATATCGAGATCGAAAGGCGTTCCATCGATCGGTCTTCCTGCTCCCTCCGGAAGAACGAAGAATGTACGCAGAACCAACTCCCCTTCCGCAAAGCGCGTCCCGTTCGGCAACTCGCTTCCGAGAGTAAAGAGCAGTTCAATCTGTTGACCGGGGACCTCGACGTTCGTTTCCTTCTCGCCGCGTGGTGGCCGCGTGAGCGGGAGTGTCGCACCCAGCGACTTTAAGTAGTCCACGACCGCTGCGTCGGTTTCCGACTTTCCCAGCAATGCCAGCGCGCCCTTGTAGATTGCCATGCAACACCTCCAATGCTTACTTGCGACGATTGCCATGAGATCGGTACCGGGATGCCGCGAAGACCCTGTCAATAATAAGCAACGACGATCGGGACAAGTGGCTCATGAAGAGGATCCGAAGAATTGAGAAGGCAGGTGAAAACATGAATGCAGATCGACTGTTTACCCAAAGTGAATTGCACGGAAAATCGGCCGATCCGTTCATCCAGGACGGCGGCATTCATTGATGGCGAGGCGGTGGTACTGAATGAGGAAGGCCGCCCGGACTTTGGAGGGCTGCAGCGCTGGCTCGGCAGAAGAGGGGGCAAGCGCGTTTCGACGGAGTCCGTTCTCTTCGCCTTTGACCTTCTCTATTTGGACGGTCACGATTTGATCCGGACCGAACTGTCAGTTCGCCGTCATCTCTTGACAGACTTGCTGGAGGGCGCCGTCGGTGCGATCCAGTTGTCCGAAGAGATAGAGGGAGACGACGCTGAGCTATTGGTCAACGCCTGCTCGATCGGCATGAGAGGTATCATCGCCAAACATCGAAATAGCCCCTACCGCCCTGGTCGGACCGGCGACTGGCTGAAGATCAAGTGCGTGCAGAGCAAGAGTTTCATGATCGTCGGCTACGAGCAGTCGGCGGTGGCGCGCGGCGGGATTGGCGGTTTGCTGCTGGCGGCTCGCCGGGACCACGATTGGTCTATGTCGGCGCCGTCGGCGCGGGCTTCAAGGAAAAGGATGCAGCCTACCTGAAGAAGACGCTCGACACACTGAAGACACGGACACCAGCCGTGCCGCTTAAAGGCAAGAACTACGTTTACGCGCAGCCGACCTTGATCGCGGAAATTGAATTCCGCGGCTGGACCGACGACGGTAATTGGCGACACGCATCTTACAAAGGGTTGCGCGAGATCCAGGACAATGCCGCTGTTTATGACCTCAACTGAGCAAAGGGTTTCAGTGCGTCGGCGAGGTCTTAAATTTTTTCGACTGGTGCTCTTGAATCCTAAATTCTCAAAAACCAAATCGATTGCCGCCAACCGCTGATAAAGGGCTGGCCTTGCTGGGAGCGCTGCCTTTCGGCGCTTCCGTACCCATGTTGCTTCAAGGAGGATATGGCTATGGCAACATCTTACGACTACGCACCTCTCTTCCGCTCCAGCGTCGGCTTCGACCGGGTGTTCAATCTTCTCGAAAACGCTCAGCGCGCCCGTTCGATCAGCGACTGGCCGCCCTATGACATCGTCAAGATCGGTGATGATAGCTACCGGATTTCGATCGCGGTCGCAGGTTTTGCCCAGGATGATCTCGACATCACCTTCCAGTCCAATCTGCTGACGGTCACTGGCAAGAAGCAGGAGACGGCATCCGAAGGTTATCTGCATCGCGGCATTGCCGGCCGTCCGTTCGAACACCGGTTCGAGCTTGCCGACCATGTCAGGGTGAATGGTGCCGATTTGAACAATGGTCTTCTGTCGATCAATCTCGTTCGTGAGATCCCCGAGGCCTTGAAGCCGCGGAAGATCGACATCCAGACCCAGCCGGCCCTCGTGCAGTCGACCGCCCCGGTGCAGATCGAAGCGCAAAAGGCCGCCTGACCGAAACTGCGGAGAAGGGGCGTCGCGGGCAGCGGCGCCCGTTAACATCACGGGTTGGGAAGGAGAGAGACAATGAAACCCGATATGTTCAGACAACCAGTTACCATCCTTGTCGGCCTCGGCTTCCCGGCTGTGGTCAGGAGCGTCATGGATGCCTACCGGCATCTTGCTGAATGGCCAGCATCGTTGCGTGACACGGCACACTCGATGGCGCTGAAAGCCTGTGGTGCGGCACTGCGCGGCGAGATCGAAGCGGAGACCGCGCGCGGCCTATTCGCCGCCTTCGCTGAAAAGCATGATCTGCTGGCGCCGGAGAATGATGCCATCGCGGCATCGCACCTTCGGCGGGACAAAGATCCACACGTTCGATAGGAAGGCCGACATGCACGAGATGTTACAGCAGGCCGTGAGCAATGCCGCGGCGATGGGGCCGGCGATCCTGCTTCAGGGCATGCAGATTGAGCGGCCGATCGATGTCGTAAAAGTGACTGCTCTCACCGCACACGACAAGCGGACCATCCTGGCTGCATGGGCCTCGGATTTCTACGCGGTCGATTCGAAGCCGTTGTTCCGCCATATTCCCGGAACACCGGAGTCGGTTTCCATCGATGAGGTTCAGGCTGCCCTCCAAGAACTTGATCGACGCTACGGCTTCTGATCTCTGGCTTCTCAGGCAGCCTGTTTCATCGACTTCGCCAGCCGCTTGATGGCCTGCTCCAAGGAACGCTGGCCATCGCAATAATCCAGTCAGGCGCTCGTATTTTGGAGGAGTGTCGGCACTGTGCGGTGAAGAAAGTTCAGCTCACTCGCGCCGTCCTGCGAATAACAGGGTTGCCGGTTCGATAGGGTTCAAGACCTTAAAGCAGACACTACTCAGTCAAAATACGAATCCGCAACGACACCATCGTAACGGTGCTTGTAACGATGGTGTCGTTACGGTATATATCCTTATCACATAGGAGTTGCCCATGCCGACGTCACACACGAGCAAAAACTTGGATGCAAGTGTTCCGCTGAATATCCGTATCAAACCCGCGACGCGCAATCTCATCGATCGCGCGGCTGAGCTGCTTGGCAAGACACGGACGGATTTCATGCTGGAGGCCTCCGAACGTCGCGCCGAGGAAGTGCTTCTTGATCGCACTGTATTCACGGTCAGCCCGGAGGCGTATGCTGAATACCTCGCCCGGCTCGATGCGCCTGCGCAGTTGAATGAGCGCCTAAAGCGCACGATGTCGGTCAAAGCTCCGTGGGATAAGGCGTGACCCTTACTTCCCCAGCTCCATTGGCTGAACATCATGAGCTTGTAGAGTTTAATTCTGGGGTCCCGGAGCTTGATGATTGGCTGCGTCGAAGAGCGCGAGCCAACCAGGCGGGCGGTGCATCACGTACTTTCGTTGTCTGTGAGGGGAACCGCGTCGTTGCTTACTATGCTCTCGCCTCCGGAGCGGTCAGGACACCAGAAGCACCAGGTCGCTTCAAGCGAAACATGCCAGATCCGATCCCGGTTGCTGTGCTTGGTCGACTCGCTATCGACCTTTCTTATCAAGGCTGTGGTATCGGCCGGGCGTTGGTGCGTGATGCCGGCCTGCGTCTGCTGAACGCCGCCGAAATCCTCGGTATCCGTGGCGTACTGGTGCACGCGATATCCGATGACGCACGTGCATTCTATGAAGCTGTCGGATTCATGCCCTCTCCGTCCGATCCGATGATGTTGATGATTGGATTAAAAGATCTCAGCAACGCACTGAGCGCGTAGACCGTGTGATGGCTCTATGTAAAGCAAATATACCCGCCACGGGCGCTCAAAACTTTCCGGGCCGACTTGGTATCAGAGATTGCAACGATTAGAGGCATAGGATCTAACGTGCGCATGGAAGGGCGGTAAGGCACCGGCATATTGTTTCGGTCCGAACATTGCCTCAATGAAGTGCGCGCGGATCCAATTCCTTAGGGTAATCCGATAACGAGTCGGCGGTTCATGTCCCTTCAAGGCGCCAAGGTTCTTGAGTGCGCCACAGGAGCCGACTGTCATCGGACTCTATTCATTTCCGGTCATGTTCAATTATTGCCTGAAACGGCTCGGCAGAAACGGAAGGGCTTCGCCGCTGATGCGATTTTCGAGTGCGTCGAGCACGAGGTCAGCTGTCTTGGGAGCGGCGGCAATGCCGACATGCCCGTGGCCGAATGCGGCGACAAGACCAGGATGCCGCGACAGCGGGCCAATCACCGGCAGGCCATCCGGCGTGGAGGGACGATGCCCCATCCAGAGCCGAAGCCTGGGTGTCTTGTCCGTGGACAGATAGGGGTAGCTCGCCAGAGCATGCCGTTGCAGCACCTGCGCGCGCTCCCAATTCGGAGGCTTATCGACCGATGCGAGCTCGACCTGGCCCGAAAGGCGCAAACCCATGTCTGTCGGTGTATTGGCCATCCGGCCGGTGCTCGGCATCACGGGGATCTCGAAAGGCGTTTGCCCCGATGTAACGGTCACATGGTAACCCCGTTCGCTCTGCATCGGAATGCGCACACCGAGCGGGCGCAGCAGATGGCCGGAATGTATGCCCGCAGCCACAACGATGCGGTCGGCAGATAACGTCTCGCCGCCCTCGAGTACTGCCTGCGGTGTCGGGCCGTCGAGGATAGCGGTCACGGCGGATTGGTGGAATTGCACGCCCCTGCGTCGCGCGGCGTCCACAATGCCGGTCACATAGCGTCCGGTGTCGCGGCAGTGAGCACCGTCGACCACATGGATGGCGAACCGATAGGCAGGGCCGAGCGCCGGCAGCCTTTCGCGGATTTCAGCCTCATTCCATTCCGCATAGGCAACGCCATTCTCGCGACGCAGCTCCCAGCTCAGTGCTTCCGCCTCGAAGGAGGCTCGGTCGGGATAGGCGTAGAGCAGCCCCTTTTGAAGAATGAGCTGCTCCTGTCCGGTCTTCCGCGCGAGCTCCAGATGCCGTTCGGGTCCATCGTGCAGCAGGAAGTTCAGTAATTTCGCCGTCCGGCGCACACGGGACTTGCTCGCACCTGCCCACAAAAAACGCAGGAGCCACGGCGCCAGCTGCGGCAGAGACGCCCAATCGATCGTCAGCGGCCCGTTTCGGTCGAGGAGGAAACCGGGAACCTTGCGCCACAGGCCAGGCATGCTCATCGGGATGATCGATGCCGGGCTGATCCAGCCGCCATTGCCATAGCTTGCGCCGGCCTCGCTGCCTGGCGCATTGCCATCGCAAAGTGCCACGTCCCAGCCCGCTTCCGCCAATCTTAATGCTGTGGTGGCACCGATGATGCCCGCGCCGACCACGATTACCTTGCCTGTCATTGCTGTTTTCGTCCTGCTCTCAGGAAAGTCCGCCATGGAAATGGCTGAGGAATTCCCGCGTTTTTGTCTCGCGGGGTTCGTTGATGACCTGGCGCGCATCGCCCGACTCGATGACGAAGCCGTCCTGCATGAAGATGACGGTGTCGGCGACATCGCGGGCAAAAGCCATCTCATGGGTGACGAGGATCATCGTCATACCCTGCTCGGCGAGCTGGCGGATGACCGCCAGAACCTCACCCACCAGTGCAGGATCGAGTGCCGAGGTGGCCTCGTCGAACAGCATGACCTCCGGTTTCATCGCCAGTGCCCGGGCAATCGCCACGCGCTGCTTCTGTCCACCGGAAAGCTGCTCCGGGCGTGCATCGGCTTTCTCGACCAGCCCGACTTTGGAGAGAAGCTCCATCGCGAGTGCCCGCGCAGAATTGCTGTTCTGCTTCAACACGCTCACCGGCCCGATCATCACATTGTCGATGACGCTCATGTGCGGGAACAGATTGAAGTTTTGAAACACCATTCCCGTATTGGCGCGGAAGGTTGCCAGATCCCGGTCGCGCATGGCGACATGGCCCGAGGAAAAGTCCATCCGCTTTCCGCCGATGGTGATGCAGCCCGCATCAGGCAACGACAGCAGATTGAGGCTGCGCAACAGGGTGGATTTTCCCGAACCGCTCGGCCCGATCATCGCCACCACATGACCGCGTGGCACGGAAAGATTGATATCTTTCAGGACCTCCAGCGGTCCGAAGGACTTCTTCAAGCCCACGACCTCGATCATCGGTTCCGTGCCGGCCATCGTCTGGATCTCGTTATTCATGTCCTGCGGCCCTCCAGCCAATGCGCCAGGCGTGTCATGGGAAACAGGACGGCCAGATAGATGGCTGCAATCAGGGTGTATGTTTCGAGTGGCCGGTAGGTGGCGGATGTCACCAGTTGACCTTGATAGAGCAGGTCGGGCACCGCGAGCACGGAGAGAAGCGAGGTGTTCTTGAGCTGCAGGACGGACTGGTTCACCAGCGGCGGCACCATGCGGCGCAAGGCCTGCGGCAGGATGATCTTGGCCATCAACTGGCCTCGCCGCATGCCGATCGCGCGGCCCGCATCCCATTGTCCCGTATCGATCGAGACGATGCCGCCCCGGATGATCTCGGCATAAAACGCGGCGCCGTACATGGTCAGCGTGATGAAGGCTGCCATCGCTGGCGAAATCTGGATACCGACCAGCATGGGCAGGGCATAATAACACCAGACCAGTTGCACGAGGACAGGTGTACAGCGGAACAGCTCCACAATCGTCATGATCGGAACGGTAACGACTTTCATCCCAGAGAGCCGGGCAAGAGCGAAGACCGTGCCGACGACGATGCCGGAGATGATGGTAAGAACAGTAAAGCCGACCGTGTAACCCAAGCCTTGAAGAAACAGGCCGCGGTATTGCCAAAGGCCGGAGAAGTCCCATTGATACTGCATCACAGCGCGCTTTGTTCGGCCCGGCGGAATATCCGGGGAGAGGTTGATGTGAAAAGCCACTCGCCAAGCGTCAGGATATCGAAGACGGGAAGGCCGAGGGCTGCCGAGATCGCTTGTGCAAAGGGCGGCATGTTGGTGCATTCCAGCACGATCGCGCCGACCGAGGGATGCTCGGCGATGAGCTTTCGGGCAACATCGATCACTTCGGCCTCCAGTGCCGCATGATCATATGCGGCGGAGCCCTCGATGAGCGCATGAAATGCGCCGCCGGCAGGCACCCCGTGCACGGGCACCGATGGATCGGCCCCGCAGGCTTCGAACACGTCGGGACCGAGGCTGGCGGCATCATAGGTTATCACGCCGGGACGCAGCCCGGCGCCAAGCGTCATTTCCACCATGGGCAGCTGCATCAGGCTGGAGGCGGCGACCGGCACGCCGAGCGCCTCGGCCAATTTCCGCTGATGTCGCGCCATGAAGCCGCAGGACGTGATGATTGCGCTGCAGCCCTCCGAAATCAGCTCTCGTCCGGCGGCGATGAAATCTTCAACGAGACCCTCGCCGCCTGCACGGACGACGAGGGAAACGGACGCACCGCGCACTTTGCGAAACTTGACCGGAAAACGCCATGACCCGGCATGGCCGACATCACCAGGTGGACGCTCGAACGTCGTATCCAGCATGATGATGCCCAAGGCACCTGAGGAAGCGGACATTGGGTTCCTGTCAGAACGTCAGATTTGCAGGCAACGCAGCCTTGTCGACCCCGACGAGTGCGAGGCTTTCGACAATCCAGTTCGAGATCTTGCCCTGCTCGCGGCGCTCCGCAAGCCAGGTATCGACATAATCGCGGAACTCGCCATTCGGATCGCGGCGCACACCAATCGTGGTCGGCTGGCTTGCATGGGGTTCAGGAATGATAAGCTTGACATTCGGCGCAAGGTTCTTCGTCGTCACGACAGCAAGCAGGGCGACCTGAATGATGGCGTCGGCGCGGCCCGACTGAAGCGCCAGAATGGTCTCATCCGCAGATTTGAGCGCGACCAGTGTGCAGTTCGGCAGGTTCTTGCGGGCGAAATTGTCCTGCGTCGACCCAAGGTCGACCGCCACCCGCACCTCCGGCCTGTTCATCTCCTCCCACTTCGTCACTTCCAGGTCCTTGCGGGCAACGAGGGTGAAAGTATTGTCCATCAGCGCCTTGGTGAAGTCGACAACCTTGGCGCGCTCCGGATTGTTGCTGAGCCCGAACATGATGTCGATCTTGTCGCTTTGCAGATCGATCACGGAATTGCCCCAGGTCGTCTCGACCAGCTCCAGTTTGACGCCGATATGTTGCGCCAGATCACGGCCCATTGCGACGCAGAAACCTTCCCACTCTCCGGTTGCCAGGTTCTTGTGATAATAAGGCTCGGTGCCTGCAAATACGCCGATCCGCAACGCACCACGAGCCCGGATTGCTTCGAGCGTTGCGCCTTCGGTTGCTGCGAGAAGTGCGGAAGATGGGAGGAGTGCTGCAGCGCCTGCAAGCAGCATTACTCTTCCGAAGTCACGTCTGTTCATGGCCATATCCCCAGTTGATTATTCGTTCCCTATTGCGCCTTGCGGGCGATCAATGCGTTGTCGCGATTGATTTTATTGGAAAGCACGACCGAATAGGTCACGCTCTCGATTTCCTCGATCCGGGCGAGCTCTTCGATCAGGGCTTCCAGATCTTCCAAAAAATTGACGTTCACACGGCAGAGGATGTTTGCCGGGCCGCTGATCGCATCGGCTGTCAATATCTCGGGATAGCCGCGCAATACCACGAATAACCTTTGCGTGGCGCGCATGGCGGTAGTGATGAAGATATAGGCTGAAACGCTTTGATCGATCTCGCGGCGACCGACGATCGCGCGATAGCCGAGAATGACGCCGCGGCGTTCCAGCCGCTCGATGCGCTCCTGGACACTCGATCGTGCGAGGCCGACACGTCGGGCCAATTCACTGGCAGGCACGCGTGCGTTTTCCTCAAGGATGCTGAGCAGATTGCGGTCAATGCTGTCGCCGTAGTCCATGTTGTTCCCACTTTCTTTGTGGAAAGACTGCGTTCAAACTTTCCCAAAGAAAAGCATTGAAAAATGGGTTCTTCATGACTTTTATTCATGATCGTCTACAGGAGCTTCGTCATGCGCCGTTTTCTGCCATCCTTGAGTGCCCTGCATGCATTCGATGCATCCGTGCGTCACTTGAGTTTTACCAAGGCGGCCGAGGACATGGGGATCACCCAAAGCGGCATCAGCCGGCAAATAAAAAACCTTGAAGATTTTCTGGGTCTTACCCTGTTCGAGCGCGCCGGGCCTAAGCTGATCCTGACGGAGGAGGGCACGCGGTATTATGATGAGATTTCGCGCCTTCTCGATAAGCTGGAAGATGTCTCCATCGATGCCGTCCGCGGTCGAAAAGCACAGAGCATGCTGAAGATCGGCTTTCCGCCGACACTGATGCGGCGTTGGGGCGCGACGATGCTGACCGCATTTGCAGCCGCGCATCCCCAGACATGGTTCGAGGTTTATCCCTGCCGTCACGATCTCGATTTCGCGGCATCCGAGCTGGATCTGGCGTTTCTGCGCGGCACCGGAAATTGGAGTGGAGCGCGCAGCCAGCTGCTTTTCGATGAGGAATTGATTGTGGTAGGCGCGCCGAAGCTGATGCCGTTGCAAGGCCTCCCGAACGACGAGGCGCTGCTGGAATATCCGCTGATTCAGAATTCCAGCCGCCCGAGCCTATGGCTGCATTGGCTGCGGGGTGCAGGCGTGCATTACAAGAGCCGCATTTATGGCCCGCGCCTGCCGAACTTCGATATGATCCTTGAATGCGCCATCAACGGCATGGGGCTGGCGATCGTTCCCGAGCTCCATGTGCGCACCGAACTGGCCGCGGGGATCCTTAATCCCGCGCTAGGCAGGCTTCAAACATCGGGAGAAGGCTTTTATCTCTGTTTCCCGCAGGCGCGGATGAACTCGGCTAATGTGCGGATCTTCCGTGACTGGTTTGCCACCGAATTCGCGCGCCGGCGGCAATTCCTGCCTCTGACGCATCCCTTAAGTCAAAAATAGGACTTCTCTATGGGCTTCAGTTCAAGCGGATCTTCTCCCCGCTTCAATAGCCAGGAATAGACCGGCGGCACTCGGTCTGCGATGGATTCGACGTGAATGTCGACGAAGCACGGTCCGTCGCCGTGGGCAAAGGCGGCGGCAAGTGCGCCATCGAGTTCCAAACCCGTCTTGGCTGTCCAGGCCTTGAGGCCATAGGCTTCCGCGATTGCCTGACCGCGCGGCGCCAGAAAGTCTACGCCAAAGCATTGATTGTGACCTTTGAGCCGGTGGAGGCCCTTGATCCAGCCGAATGTCCCGTTGTTGAAGAGGAGAAGGATTGCCGGCACTTGCAAGCGCACCAGCGTTTCCAATTCGCCGACCGTCATGCCGAACGATCCGTCACCAAAGAGACCGATCGGCCTCTTGGATGGATCGGCCCGCCAGGCTCCGACCGTGGCGGGAAGGGCCGAACCGAGCCCACCGAAGGCGCGCGGAATGGCGAAACGCGTTTCACGATCATTGATTTTAAGAAAGCGCGTCATGTAGGGCGTCGGCGTGCCGGCGTCGGAGTAGATCAAAGCCGGCTTGCAGGAGGCATGGAGCGCCTCATTGAAGGCACGTACGGCCCTCTCCGGCCGCAAGGGAACCCGCTCGTCGGAAAGCGCTTCCTCGGCGTGCTCCCAGAAAACCTTTCGACGATCATTGAGGCTGTCGATCCAAGCTTCGTGTCGGGCGGGTTCTATTGCAGCGTCCAGCGTCAGGAGTTCTTCCAGAACCAACAGGGCATCGCCCTGGATGGACAGCAGGTTCTCATAGTTGTTCGCCATGATTTCCGGGGAAATGTCGATCTGCGCCAGACGGCGGTTAAGGGTGATCCGCGGGAAGGTCCAACCGATGGTGACGACAGAGCCGATGCGTGAGCCAACGAAGAGTGTGAAATCCGAATGCTCCAGCGCCCAGTTCGCATGGGGATGAAAGCCGTTGTCGCCGATGACGCCGATGGCGAGGCGGTGGTCGTCGTCAATGGCGCCCTGGCCGGTCATTGTCGTGCACATTGGCACGTTGTATTTTTCGGCAAGCTGCGTGATCCGGTCGCCGGCGCGCGCGCGGTTCACCCCGCCGCCCGCAACGATCAGCGGCCTCTCGGCCCTGGCCAGAAGTTTGAGCAGGTTCTCCAGCTTCGAGCGTGGCGGCAGCGTCGGATAAGCGGGAAAAGTGCGGCATTCCTCCTCGACATGAAGGGAAATCCGCTCTGGGTCCACTTCTGCAAGCAGCATATCCTCCGGGATCTGCAGATGCACAGCGCCGGGTTTGCCGGAGCATGCGACACGAAAAGCCCGGCGGATGATTTCCGGCAGTTTTTCCGGCGATTTCACCTGAACGGACAGTTTCGTCACCGGCTCGAAGAGCTTGGCGCAATCGAGTTCCGTGAGGACGCCGCGGCCTTCACCGGGAAGCGGGATGTCGATGGTGAGAAGGATTACTGGCACGGACGAGCCGTTCGATTCGGCGACCGGGGGCAGCGAATACATCGCGCCCGCGCCTGAGGGGCACTCCAAAACCCCCGGTCTATTGGTGAACCGCCCATAGGCGTCAGCCATGTAGCCGGCTGAACGCTCATCGCGGGCCATGACATGGTGAATCTTGTCTTCACGGTGCTGAAGGGCCTCGTAGAGGGGGACGTTCGTGTCCCCCGGGACGCCGAAAATGGTGTCAACCCCGTAACCGATGAGCATTTCCACCAAAATATCCGCTCCACGCATTTCGTTCTCTCCTGTCTGTGCTGCAGGAGGATAGGACCGTCGGGAGCCGGCGGGGACTGGCGATGTGCCGGGTCTATGAGGCGTGAACCGTCAGATCGCCGGCCTCGGCCGCTCTTCGGTTCCAAAACAAATCCTCACGCCCGCCCTGCGTGCAATCGCGACGGCCTTCAGGCCTTGATCCCTGACCTGCGAAATTTTGTGTATGCTGTTGGTGGAGAAGCCGTATTGCGGACAAGATGAGATACTGGGTCACTTCGGCAGCCCGGTTGAAGTTGGATTGAGTGTCGCGTTCGATGAAGCGGATGGGATGGCGGTTGCCGCCGTTTTCGATCACGCCTCCCGTTGCCTCCATGATCCTTGCCATGACGAATTCGGTCGGCTCCGCGAATGCCGCCATGGCGCCGGTTTTCGGCGAAACGACGCCGATCCTGATTTCCCTTGCCGCCGCCATGGCCGTGCGCGGCAGAAGAGGGGCCGCAAGTGCGCCCAGGGACGTGAAGACGCCGGCGCGAAGAGCCGCACGGCGGGTAATCTCGATTGGCATTGTGTTCCTCCCTTGTCGACAAGTTCCTCGGCTTGCCGTTGGGAGTGATGCCCTAACATTGAAAATCATCAAAACCATCAAATTATCAAAACATGGTAATTTTTTATATTTATTGCTGCGCAATCAGGACGTTCCCCGGCATACCGCAATTTTCGATGAAATAGCGGAATAATTCCGTAAAAATGAAATTTTAGATGAATCTATATTGCATAATTATCAAAAAACGATAATTTAATTAGCGTCACATCAGGGAGGACAATATGACCCATACAGCTGTTCGCGCTGGCGCGTATCTGCACCACGTTGCATTTGAAAGCTCCGATCCGGAGAGGCTGGCGCGGTTTTATGCCAATGCCATGAACATGGAGCTGTCGCAGTCCGGCGACGAATGGCGTTGCGAAGGTCCGAGGCGCCGTTTCATCGCGGTTGCGGGCACGGACAGGAAACTTGCCTATTCCGGGCTAGCCTGCCGCAATGCCGAAGGACTGGCCCTCCTGCGCGAGCGTGCGGAGGCTGAGGGCGTTGCCTTGCTGCCAAGCCCCTCGCCCTATTTCGAGGATGGCGCCTTCGCGGTTCGCGATCCCGATGGCCGCTTGGTCTGCTTCGGTGTTGCAAAGCCTGATAAGCCGGGCCTCAAAGGCATTCAGGGGCCCACGCAACATCTCACCTATGCATCCGAGGATGTTGCCGCCTTCGTGGATTTCTACGTCCGTAAGCTGGGTTTCCAGCTTACGGACCGCGTGCTTCATGAAGACGGGCGGCTTGCCACGGCCTTCACCACGTCCAACCATGAGCACCACACTATCGCCTGCTTCTGTACGCCGGGCCGCGTGGGCGTCGACCACCATTCCTACGAGGCAGGGGAGTGGGTTTATATTCGCGACTGGTGCGATCATCTGGCCGCTTGCGACGTGCAGCTCACCTGGGGTCCGGGTCGCCATGGCCCCGGCAACAATCTCTTCATCTTTATTACCGATCCCGATGGCAACTGGATCGAGATTTCGGCCGAGCTTGAGGTTATCTACGACCGCGACACTGTCGATTGGCCGCAGCATCCGCGCACGCTCAACAAGTGGGGCGAGGCGATCCTTCGTTCGTGATCCGCCAGAGCGTAGATTGAGGAAACATCCATGCAGTTCATCAGTTACACCCGGCTTGGCCGGACAGGTTTCGGCGTGCGCGTCGAAGGCGGTATCGTCGATCTCACCGGCAGGCTTGCCGCCGGTGCCGTTACGCTGAAACAGGCCATAGAGGCCGGTCTTCTCGACGCGGCTAAGGATTATGCCGCTGGCCGCAAGGCGGAGTTCACCGAAGCGGATGTCGCGCTTTTGCCGGTCATTCCCGACGCGGGAAAGATTTTGTGCGTCGGCCTTAACTACGAGACGCACCGCGCCGAGACCAAGCGGCCGGATGCCAAATTCCCCACCATCTTCACGCGCTTTGCCGATACGCAGATCGCGCATCGCCAACCGATCCTGAAGCCCCGCGTTTCGGATCATCTGGACTATGAGGCGGAGCTGGCGGTGGTTATCGGCCGTGGCGGGCGCTATATTACCGAGGCGGATGCCATGGACTATGTGGCAGGCTACGCCTGCTACAACGACGCAACGATCCGCGACTGGCAGCGCCACACGTTCCAGTTCACGCCGGGCAAGAACTTTCCCGCCACGGGGGCGTTCGGGCCGCAACTGGTGACCCCTGACGAGATCGGCGATTACACGAAGCTGAAGATCACAGGGCGTCTCAACGGGCAGGTGATGCAGGATGCGACGCTGGCCGATCTGATTTTCCCGATCGCCACGTTGATTTCCTATTGCTCCTCCTTCACGCCGTTGCAGCCCGGCGACGTCATCCTCACCGGCACGCCGGGTGGCGTGGGCGACCGCCGTGATCCGCCGGTCTTCATGAAGCCGGGGGATGTGTTCGAAGTGGACATTCCCGGCGTGGGCCTTCTGGTCAGCCCGATCGAGCAGGAACCCTGACGGTTCGCGGCGTGGGGAGCGCCGCGAATTTAAAAAAGGGACCGAAACAATGGGAGAGGAGAACCCGATGACCGTCACAGAAGCCGTTTTGGAGGTCGATATTGCCATTGTCGGTGCGGGACCGACAGGGCTGACCCTTGCGAATCTTCTCGGGGGCATGGGCATTTCGGTTGCGCTCATCGAGCGCAACGTCACGACGGTGCAGGAGCCGCGCGCCGTTTCAATCGATGATGAATCTATGCGAGCCCTGCAGGCCGCCGGTCTTGCCGAAGACGTGGAAAAGATCGTGGCGCGCGGCTACGGCTCGCGCTACCTGTCGCCGGGGCATGATCTCTTCCTGACGGTCGAGCCGACTTCGCGTGATTACGGTTTCGATAAGCGCAATGCCTTCCAGCAGCCGGATCTCGAAGCGTTGATGCGCGACGGGCTTGCGCGTCATGAGAGCGTCATCCAGCTTTTCGGTTGGGAAATGCAGTCCTTCACGCAGGACGAACGGGCTGTTTCGCTTGAGGTCGTTCACGCCACGGGTGCGCAGCGCACAGTGACGGCCCGCTATATGGTGGCAAGCGATGGCGGGCGCTCACCCACGCGCGGCAAGCTGGGTATAGCGCTGACCGGCTCTACCTTTACCGAACGCTGGCTTATCGTCGATCTGGTGAGGACCGAAAACCGCTTCCGCCATACCGAAGTGTACTGCGATCCCGCCCGCCCGTGCATTTCGCTGCCGGGGCCGGACAATATCCGCCGTTATGAATTCATGCTGCATGCCGGCGAAGATGAGAAAGCGGCGACGGATGAGGCTTTCGTGCGCGGCATGCTGGCCCATGTCGGCCCCGATCGCGATTGCGAGTTCCGCCGCGTGCGCGTCTACACTTTCCACGCACGCCTTGCCGAGCGCTGGCGGGAAGGCCGTATCTTCCTGGCCGGAGACGCTGCGCATCTGACGCCGCCCTTTGCGGGGCAGGGCATGAACAGCGGCCTGAGAGATGCCCATAACCTGGCCTGGAAACTGGCCGAGGCAGTGCATGGAAATGTTTCGGATGCGCTGCTCGACAGCTACGAGACCGAGCGCAAGCCGCATGCCTGGGAAATGATTGAGCTGGCATTGCGCATGGGGCGGATCATGATGCCGGAAAATGCCGCAAAGGCGCTTCTTGCCCGCGTGGCCTTCCGCGCTCTGGGTCTGTACCCACCGGCCCGTGATTATTTCGCCCAGATGCGCTACAAGCCCAAGCCCCGCTTCCGCCACGGGCTTCTGTGGCCGGACGGACGTTCGGAAAAGGATACGGTGGTGGGGCGGCTTATTCCTCAGCCCGTGGTGGACGATACCGGGCGCAGCCGCGCACTGCTCGATCATGTCCTGCCGGACAAGCCGGTGGTTCTGCTTTTCGATGAGTTTCCCGATCTGGTTCTTTCCGCAGAGACCGTGCAGGCGCTTGAGGCGGCCGGTGCGTGCATTGCCGGGTTGACGCCGGAATGGATGAACCCAATCGACGGCGCCTTCCCCGTGTATCGTGATACCGGACGCCTGTTCAGCGCACCGCAGATGCAGGCCTATCTTGGCCATGCGCTTCTTCTGAGGAGGGATCGTTATGTGGCGGCGGCTGTGCCGGTGGCGCGCAGCGGTGAACTGTTGGCGCACATCGCGACCCTCGGAGCATTCATGCCCGGCGTGCCCGATAGGGATTTATTCGCTGCCGCCTCATGAAATGCGGTAAAGAAGGAGCTGCCGCATCGCAGATTGACTTCGGTTATCATTAAATGGCAACTAGAACAATATTATCCGTTCTTGTTGGCATATCCGAGGGAGATTCATGGCGGGACTTGATCGCTTTGTCGAAATTTTGAGGCTGTTCGACGAGCGCAAACCTGACTGGACAATTCAGGAGATGGCGGGCGCCACCCAGGTGCCCGCCAGCACTGTCTATCGCACCGTTCGCGAACTGGTTGGGCAGGGATTTCTCGATCCGTCGATCGAGGCACATTATCGGCTGGGGGCGGCAATCATCGAGTTCGACCGGCGCCTGCGTATTTCCGACCCGCTGATCCGCGACGGCGATCCAATGCTGGCCGAGGTTTTGGATGCGGTGCAGGTTCCCTGCATCGCCGTTCTGGCGCGGCTTTACCGGGATCAGGTCATCTGCGTTGCGGACCACAGGACGCCCGGAAGCGCCGTCGAGACGAGTTATGAACGCGGCCGGCCCATGCCGCTTCTGCGTGGAGCCACTTCCAAGACCATTCTCGCGCAATTGCCGAAAGTTCGTCTCGGCAAGATCCTCAAGACTGCCGGGCATGGTCGCGCCCTGAAGGACGACATGCTCGCCGAACTGCTGACGATCCGGCGTCAGGGCTACGCCATCACCCGCAGCGAAGTCGATCAGGGGCTGGTTGGTATCGCGGTTCCTGTTTCGTGTCCCGAGACCGCCATCAATGCCAGCATGAGCCTGATTGTGCGCGCCGCCGACAGCAGTGAAAGTATCGAGCGCCGACTTCTCATGACCTTGACGCCGGTTGCCGACATGTTGTCGCGCAAGTTGCGGGATGTGACCGCGCCCGACCCGGCCTAAACCGTTCATTTTCAGCGGGCCTTGAAGCTTTCGAGAAACATCGCGCAAGCTGGCTCCACATTATCGTTGATTTCCGCATCGGTCACGCTGCTGCGGGTCGCCCAGAGATATTGCTCGAAGAGCCTCGCCTCGCAAAGTGCCTTGAACTGCCACGCGGCGACGTCCGGATCGTCGATGACCAGTTCGCCTGCTGCCGCCGCTTCGCCCAGCACGCCAGCGATGACGCTTTTCGGGCCGTGATCATAGAATATCCGACCGAGTTCGGGGAAGCGGTTTCCAGGGACACTCTGGAGATTGCCTGAAGCGAAGCGTTTCGCGCGATTGCCCACTATGTAGTCAATTGACAATCCCTCGGAGGCCGATGCCTTCGACGGTGTTCCGTCTTTTGTCACGTTTGTCTCTTTCTACTTTAATATAATTGCTAAATTTTTCATTTTATCAAAATATGGTAATTTGCGATTGACATTCTGCAAATGATTCGCAGAATATTACTATCAATGAGGAGCTTGCTCTTTCGTGCCGATCATTGCGATCGCGAATGGAAGAGCGTCATCGGTTGCGGTCCCGTCCGAGCAGATGCCGTCGAGAGGAGGTGTGCTTTGCAGCAGAACATCAATTCATTCGTATTTTCTTCACCGGCCTATGATGGGTTCAACGGCCAGTTCATCGCCGGCCGATGGGTGACGGGCACCGAGGGGGCGCTCACCCTCGACCGGAATCCCTTTGACAATGCGGTTCTGGCGGAAATCACCCAGGCGAGCCTTGCCGATCTCGATGCTGCTTTCGCTGCGGCGAAGGAGGCGCAGACGACATGGGCGCTCACGCTGCCGGCCGAGCGTGCCGCGGTGTTCCTGCGGGCCGTGTCGATCCTTGATGCCCGCAAGGAAGAGATCATCGGCTGGCTCGTGAGGGAATCCGGCAGCACGCGGATCAAGGCGGGGGTCGAATGGGGTGCTGTGCGCGCCGGCATGCTGGAAGCCGCCACGATGCCTGCCGCCGCCCAGGGTCATATCATTCCGGTCGACAGGCCGGGTAAGGAAGCGCGCGTCTACAAGAAGCCGGTCGGTGTCGTCGGTGTCATCAGCCCGTGGAACTTTCCGCTGCATCTCTCCAACCGGTCCGTCGCGCCGGCTCTGGCGCTCGGGAACGCGGTTGTGCTGAAGCCTTCGAACGACACGCCCGTCACCGGCGGCCTCCTGCTTGCGAAAATCTACGAAGAAGCGGGGCTGCCAGCCGGTGTGCTCAACGTCGTGGTCGGTTCTTCCGGCGTGATCGGCGATGCCTTCTCGCGCCATCCGGTGCCGCGGGTACTCACCTTCACCGGATCGACGCCGGTCGGGCGGCATATTGCCCAGACCGCAGGTGAATCGTCCCTGCTGAAGCGTATCGGTCTCGAACTCGGCGGCAATGCGCCGCTGGTGGTGCTCGATGACGCCGATCTGGAGAAGGCGGTGGGCGCGGCCCTTATTGGTCGCTTCATGCATCAAGGCCAGATCTGCATGAGTACCAACCGCATCATCGTCGACGCCTCGATCTACGACCACTTCGTTGAAGCCTACACCGCCGCCGTGAAGGCGGTGAAATACGGCGATCCCAACGAACCCGATACGCTGGTCGGGCCGCTATGCAACGACAGCCAGGTACGCAGCGTGAAAGCAAGCATTGCACGCGCCCGTGAAAGCGGTTTCCGCGAATGCGTATCCGGCCCGATCGAAGGCCGCCTGGTGGCTCCGCATGTTTTCTCGGACGTGACCAACACTTCGGACTTTGCTCGGAACGAAATTTTCGGGCCGGTCGCGCCGCTCATCCGCGCCGCCAACGAAGCCGAGGCACTAGCCTTCGCGAATGATACGGAATTCGGCCTGTCCAGCGCGGTCTTCACCCGCGATGAGGCGCGGGGACTTGCGTTTGCGCAGCGCATCGAGGCCGGCATGACCCACATCAACGATATCACCGTCCACGACTATCCGCATGTGATGTTCGGGGGCGAGAAGAATTCCGGTCTCGGCCGCTTCAATGGCCGATGGATCATCGAAGAGTTCACCACCGATCATTTGATTTCGGTGCAACGATAATGGGTCAGGCGCCGCTGGAGGAGAGCGGAGCCTGATTTTCCATGAAAGGGTGGGGTGTAGCCCCGTCACACGCATAATTTCTGAAACAGCATCAAGGAGTTCGGCACGCTTCGCGCGTGGGCGATTGCGCGTGCCTTTGAGGAGGGTAAAAGATGCAACATTTGACAGCGGGTGCCCGCCAGGGGCTGCTGCTGGTGGCGGTCGCATGGCTGGCGCCGATAGGCTCCACCCTGTTCGCCCCGGTCCTGCCGCATATGATCGATCATTTTTCCGCCGTGCCGCATGCGGGGCTTCTCGCCCCGGTGGCACTGGTCACGCCGGCTTTGTTCGTCGCGCTGCTCGCGCCGGTCGCCGGTCTCATGGCTGATCGCATCGGGCGGCTGCGCGTGCTTGTCGTGGCGCTTTCGATCTATGCGGTTGCCGGCCTTGCGCCGTTCTGGCTCGACAATCTCTATGCCATCATCCTCACGCGGGCCATCGTCGGCGTGGCCGAGGCCGGCGTCATGACCGCCAGCACGGCGCTTATCTGCGATTACTTCACCGGCGAGCGGCGGACCCACTGGCTTTCGGTGCAGTTCGGCTCCGCTTCGCTGGTGGCGACCATCTGCTTTGGGCTTGCCGGTTTTCTCGGCGGCTATGACTGGCGCGCGCCCTTCCTCGTCTATGGGGCGACGGCGCTATTCATTCCGCTCGTGCTCGTTCTTCTGTTCGAGCCGGCGCGCGCCGTCGCCGAAGACCAGCGGGAACAGGAGCGCCCCGGCGGGCTGTTCACCGCTCGCTTCATCAGTTGCCTGGCACTGACCCTTGTCTGCGGTGCGCTGTTCTATGTCATGCCGGTCCATATTTCCCTCGTGCTCAGCGAGCGGGGTTTTTCCCATCCGGCCATGCTGGGACTGGCAAGCGCCATTGGATCGCTCGGCGTGGTGGTGGGCGCGACGCTGTTCCGCCTCCAGTCCAGGCGGTCCATCGGAGCCCTGCTGGCCTTTGCCATGGTCGCGCAGGCCTCAGGTTATGCCGTGCTCTACACTCAGCCGTCGCTGGCGGGCGGCATTGCCGGCATGTTCGTCAACAATATCGGCTGCGGTATTTCGCTGCCTTTGGTGCTGGCCTTCACCATGAACCGGCTGCCGGAATGCTATCGGGGCCGAGCTTCCGGCGTGTGGACCTCAATGTTCTTCATCGGCCAGTTCGTTTGCCCGCTCTGCGTCGGCGCGGCGTCGAACCTCGCGGGCAGCATGGTCGCGGCCATGGGGGTGTTTTTTGGCTTTACCGTCGTGGCCGTACTGCTTCTTCTCGCCGGTTTGGGATTCGGACGCGGCCTGCGTGAACCCGCCACGACGGGCGCACCCGTCCTCACCATGCACTGACAGTCATCGCAAGGGGGATTTGAAATGAAAAAGCGTTATGCAAGCATCGGTGTCACAGGCCTTGTTCTGTCCTGTTGCGCCGTTTTGACGGCCGGCGGCACGCATGCCGCGGAATTCTACCAGACCGCGACACCCGGCGCGACCACGGACATCCGGGCGGCCGAACTGCCGCCGGAATCGGGTTTCTATGCGATCGGCGGACTATGGGGCAACTGGCGCAACCGGCTGAACGACGGCGATGGAAATGCGATGTTCCCGGATACGCAAGAGCGTCTGTTTCAGGGCCAACTGGGTGGCCTCTACGTCTATCCCGGTGAGGTCCTCGGCGGGCGGATGGCCTCGTCGCTGGTCTTTGCCTATGGCAAGCACGACATGACCATCACCAATACGCTGCCGGTCGATCTCAGCAGCAAGCATACCGGTTTCTTCGACGCCTATTCGGATGTCTTCTTCTGGTCGAAGAGCTGGTATGAGGGGCCGCCTCCGGCGGCACTTGGCCAGCCGCGTCCGACGCCGGATTTCGTGCCGCCCATGCCGGTGGGACTGACGCTCGGCTTCGGTCTCGGCGTCACGGCGCCGATCGGCACCTTCGACAATGCCGCCGTCGGCAATCCGGGCTTCAGCAACTGGGTTCTCTCGCCCAATGTCGCCTTCACCTACCGGACGCGGCCGATCCTTCTTGATGCGACCGAGTTCTCCGCGCGGCTGTTTTACAACCACAACTTCGAGCGCGACGATTCGACCGGCGGTTTCAGCTATCGCGACGGCGATTATCTCTCGGCGGATTTCGCAGTCACGGAACGCTACAACCGTTTCCAGTTCGGCCTTGCCGGCAATGTGAAGTGGCAGGTTCAGGACGATGAAGGTTCTCCGGCCGTGCCGGCCGCCGGAGGCCAGCGGCATGAATCGCTGCGGCTTGGTCCGATTCTAGCGATCGATTTTCCAGAATACCGCAGCACGCTTTCGATCAAGTACCTGACCGACGTCTACACGCGGAACGCCTTCGACGGGGATTACCTGCAATTGAGCTTCATCCGCAAGATCTGGTGAAAAGCGCCGCAGCCGGTTCTTCGGGGCCGGCTTCAGCTGGCTTTCGAATTGATCAAAGACCGGGGAGCGGAAAATTGAAACGCACGACATTTCCAGGGCGCGGCCGCCTTCCGCTGCGTTCCCTTTCGATCAGCACATATTTCTACGCTTTGATGGTGCTTCCCGTTCTGTTCCTATGCTTGGTGGGCGGACAGCAGAGCCTGCGCCATTACCATGAATATACGGCATTGCGGGACATGGCCGTTCTCCAGCAACTGGCCATTGCCGTCGCTGATCTTTCCGCGGCTCTGGCCGAGGAGGCATTCATGCCCCTGGCCGGCCGGGCGGCGGCGCGGACACAGACTGATACCGTCTTCTCCGGACTCTTTGGTCTGGAAGCACAATATCGAGATAAGGGCGGAGACCATGCTCGGATCGCACCCCTTGTACTGCAATTGCGCGAAGGGAGGTTGCGGATCGCCGAGGCCAGACAGCAGGAAGATCGCGGTATTGCCTATCCCGGGGGTCCTGTCGCGCTCTACCAGCCTCTCGGTGCGGTGGCGCTGGCACTTGTTCGCCAGTCCTGAAGTCTCATGGACGATACGGCGATCGCGCGGGCCCGACGGCTACTATGCGCTGCTTCAGCTCGCCGATGCAGCCATGATCGAGCGCGGCGCGGGGCTGGACTTGTTCACCAACCAGTCTCTGGATCGCAAACAAGAGGATTTCCTGCGTCTGGCCAGCGATCTCCGGCATGTTTACGAGCCGGTAGCGGAGAACTTCCTGCCGTCCGCGATCCATTCCGCTTTCAGGGCTTTTGCGACATCCGATCCAGGCCGGGTGATCGACACATATCGCGATGCTCTTTTCGCCAACCGTGCGGAGAATTCCGCCCCGGAGGATCTGCAACGCTGGCGCATGGCGACTGATGCCCGGCTTGCGGCATATGTTGAACTGATCGGTCAGGCTTAGAGCAGCATTGAACACCTTCACCCGGGAGCGGATCGATGCGGCGCGGGAAACCGTCATTCGATACGCCGTTCTTACGATGTGCATCATTTTAGGAATTTTGGCCTTGAGCACAGTTGCGCATAACCAGATCACGCATGCTATCGCTGAACTGCGCGAACGCATGTTCAGCTTTGCGAACGGAGATGCGGCATCACCGGTCGAAATGCAGGACCGTGGCGATGTGATCGGCGACATGGCCCGCTCAGTCGAATTCTTCAGGCAATCAGCCCTTCGGAGCGCGCAACTGGAAACGGCGGCTCAGGAGGCGCGGCATCGTGCAGAACTCGAGCGAGCGGAAATGCAGGCCTTGGCGGAGCGTGAAACAGGGGAACGGCTCGACCTTGCGACCGCCGCGCTCGCGACAGGGCTAAACCGGCTCGCAGATGGCAATATGTTATTCGAACTCGATGAGCCTTTTGCCACGCAATTCGAAGGGCTCAGGCACGATTTCAACCGGTCGATCCGAAAGTTGCGACAAGCCTTCGCCGAAGCAGGTTCGGTGGTGATCGGCGTCACGGCGGGTGCGCACGAGGTTTCTGAGGCGGCTGAGAAACTCGCCCGCCGCAGTCAACGGCAGGCCGTCGCGCTTGAGGAAACCGCAGCCGCACTGGAACAACTTACGGTCAATGTGGCGGCGACCTCCCAAAGGACCATCGAAATCCGAGATCTGACAAGGGAGACGAACGAAGGGGCCATATGGGCAGCCGAGGGGATGGGCGTCGCGATCGACGCGATGCAGAGAATCGAACACGGTGCCGAACAAATGAATGAAATCATCGGCGTCATCGACGGGATTGCGTTCCAGATCAACCTTTTGGCGCTTAACGCCGGTGTGGAGGCGGCCCGCGCAGGAGAGGCCGGCAAGGGCTTTGCCGTGGTAGCCGGGGAAGTCCGCGAACTGGCGCAACGGTGTGCCTCGTCGGCAAGGCAGATCAAGAACCTGATCGGGAAGTCGGAAACGGCTGTCGGCAAAGGCGTGCACCTTGTCAAGGCTACGGGTAGCGAACTCGCGGGCATCGTCGAGACCATCAAGGTTGTCAACAATCACATGGCCGCAATGACCATCGCCGCACATGAACAGTCAGGCGCGCTCGACCAAATCAATGGCGCGATTGGCAATATCGGTCATGTCGCACAGGAAAACGCTTCCATAGGGGAAAGTATGGCCTCAGCTGGCCAGAGACTCGCCTTGGACAGCCGGAAACTGGATCATGCATTTTCCCGGTTCCAGACATCGTCTGTATCTTGCGGAGAACTACAGTCTGCCTCAGTCGGCCCTTGATAGAAATTACATTATTATCAATAAATGATAATATTCAACATTTTATCACATTTTAAAATCTGAAATCAATATTAGTCTTGATTTTTCTCAAAATTCGATAATAATCTGATGTACTTCTGCGATTAAAGCCGGGGGCATTGGGAGTGTCGCCGCGGGAGGCTCATCGCTATGGTAGCATCGGAGGATGAGCGCAACTGTATGTGTTGAGCGCGTTGGGGCCCTTAGGTTCGGCGAAGCTCGTGTCATGCGCGACGACGTGTTTTTTGGGAGGAAATCATGACGACAGGATTGCAATTCACACGCCGCAAGGCGCTCGGACTTTTCGCGGCCGCACCGCTGGCCGGTTGGGCCGGAAAAGGGCGCACGGCCAGCTCGCCGATAAAGATCGGACTGGTGCTGACCATGTCCGGTCCTTTCGCGTCGAGCGGCCAGATCATGGCCAATGCGGCGAAACTCTACCTTGAAACGGAGGGCAAAGCGCTTCTGGGCGATGTTCCGGTCGAACTCGTCATCCGCGATGACGGGGGCGCCAATCCCGATGTCGCCAAGCGGCTAGTGCAGGAACTCGTCACCCGTGATGGCGTGCAATACCTCGGCGGTTTCCAGTGGACGCCGAACGCCAATGCAGTCGCGCCACTGCTCAACAAGGCCAAGGTGCCCTGTGTGCTGTTCAATGCGTCGGGCGCCAACACGACCCAGCTTTCACCTTGGTATGCGCGCACGGCCTTCACCCATTGGCAGGTCAACCAGCCGCTCGGGGAATGGGCTGCGGGAACGCGCGGCTTCCGGCGCGCCTATTTGCTGACGACCGATTTTGCGCCCGGCCACGATGCGGAGGAATCCTTCACCAGAGGCTTCACGGCCAAGGGTGGCGAGATCGTCGCATCGGTGAAAATGCCGCTTCAAAGCCCGAATTTCGTGCCCTTCCTGCTGGCCGCCAAGGAAAAGAAGCCGGATGTGGTCTTTGCCTTCCATCCGGGCGGCGTGCAGGCTTCGGCCTTTATGCGTGCCTGCCAGGAAGCGGACCTTCGCGGCGCGGGCATCCAGCTCATTGGTCCCGGAGATCTGACGAGCGATGAGGAACTGCCGAATATCGGCACTGCCGCACTCGGCGTCATCACCGCCGGTCAATACAGCATGGCGGGCGAGCGCCCGGCCAACAAAGCGTTCGTGGAGGCGTGGAAGGCGACCTACGGCTTCTCGCCCGTGCGGCCCAACTACATGGCGGCTGGCGCCTATGACGGAATGCACCTCATCTGCGCCGCCATTGCCGCAACGAAGGGGCAGGCCGATGCCGCCGCCGCCATTGAGGCGATGAAGACCTTCAAAGCCGACAGTCCGCGCGGGCCGATCTCGATCGATCCCGAAACCCGCGACATCGTCCAGAACATCTACATCCGTGAGGTGCGGGAGGCCGCAGGAGAACTCACCAACGTCGAGATCGAAACGATCCCGGATGTGAAGGATCCCTGGAAGGCCGAACATCCTCTCTGACGGAGGCTCAACTATCGGGAAGGAGGGGCCGATGAACATTTTGGTCGATATTGCATTTCAGTCGCTGGCTTATGCGAGCGTTCTCTATCTAATATCCGTGGGGCTGTCGGTCACGTTGGGTCTCATGGGGTTCGTCAACCTCGCGCATGGCGTCTTCGCCATGGCGGGCGGCTATATGGCCGCCATCGCCATTGCCGGGGGCGTGCCATGGCCGGTCATGCTCGTCGCTGCGCCCATCGCGGTGGGAATTCTCGCCGCCCTTGCCGAGAAACTTCTTTATTCGCGGCTCTATGGGCGCTCCGAACTCGATCAAGTCCTGTTCTGCATCGGCCTGATCTTCATCGTCGGGGCGTTGGCGCGGTTGTTCTTTGGGCCGTTGATGCGCCCCGTGGGCGTGCCGGAAAGCCTGGTCCAGAATGTTTCCATCGGCCCCTTTTCCTTCTATCTCTACAAACTGGTGGTCATCGGCATCGGTGCGCTGACCGCCGTTCTCATTCTGCTGGCCCTTGAACGCACCCGGATCGGCGCCATCATCCGTGCGGCTGTCGAAAACCGGGGCATGGCGGAATCCATCGGCATCAGAACCCGGTTCGTCTTTACCGCTACCTTTGCCTTTGGCGGGGCACTCGCCGCGCTGGGGGGCATGCTGGGCGCCGATGTCTTCGGGCTGAACCCTTCCTATGCCTTCGATATTCTCGTCTATGTGCAGATCGTGGTGGCCATTGCCGGCCTCGGAACCCTCAAGGGGTCGTTCATCGCGGCACTTTTCGTTGGCGCCATCCAGACTCTGTCGGCCTTCTACCTGCCGTCGCTCGGCACCATCATCCTATTTCTCTCCGTCTTCGTCCTGCTGCTTGTCCGGCCGAGCGGTCTCTTCGGAAGGATATGACGCATGAACATGCCCGTTTCCCCTTCACCTCGCATTTCCACGCCAGCCTTTCGAGATACTCTGCGTGAGAAGCATCGCATCAGGGTCAGCGAGGGGCTTATCCTGCTGGCGCTGGCGGTGGTGCCGCTGCTGGGCGAACACTATTATGCGCTCGGCACGCAGATCCTCGTTGCCGTCATCTTCGCTCTCTCGCTCGATCTTCTGGTCGGCTATGCTGGTATCGTCACGCTCGGCCATGCCGCCTTCTTCGGGGTCGGCGCCTATGCGGCGGGTATTGCTTCGCAGCGCGGCTGGGGCGAACCACTCAGTGGGCTTCTCATCGGTGGCATCGCCTCCGCCGTGGTCGGCTTGGCGGTCGGCGCCATCGTGCTCAGAACCTCGCGCTTCACCCTGCTCATGCTGACCCTTTGCACAGTCTTCCTGTTCAGCGAGATTGCCAACAAGGCAACATCGATCACCGGCGGCGTTGATGGCCTGCTCGGCATAGAAACATGGCCGGTTCTCGGCCTGTTGGAATTCGATCTCATGGGTGAGACGGGCTATTATTTTTCCGCGGCGGTTTTCCTTCTGGTCTTCGCCGCCGTTAGACTGCTGGTGCGTTCACCACTTGGCCAATCCATCATGGCGATCCGTGACAATCCGGGCCGCGCTGCGGCCATAGGCATGGCAGTTCTGCCCCGGCAATTGCTGATCTTAACCGTTTCCGCCTTCCTGGCCGGGCTGGCGGGTGCGCTTCAGGCAGAGGTCAACCAGTTCGTAGGCCTCAAGGATATCGGCTTCGAGCTTTCCGCCACCATTCTCGTGATGCTAGCACTCGGCGGTTCCGGTCGCCTTTACGGCGCGATCATCGGCCCGTCAGTCTATCTCATCGCCCAGGATTTCCTGTCTAGGGACAATCCGGTTATGTGGCAGCTGTGGCTCGGCATCATTCTCGTCGGTCTCGTGCTGTTCGCGCCGGGCGGTCTTGTCCGTCTGCTCGTCCGTATTAAGGAAAGGCTCAGCCAATGAGCGCTCTCGAACTCGCCAACCTGACGATGAAGTTCGGCGGTCTCGTTGTTACCAACGACGTTTCCCTCTCGCTCGAAAAGGGCGCGCGTCATGCGCTGATTGGCCCAAACGGCGCTGGAAAGACGACGCTTATCAATCTCATCACCGGGCGGCTGACGCCGCGCAAGGGCAGGATATTGCTGGGGGGCGTAGATGTCGTATCGCTGCCGCAGCATCGCCGCGCCCGCATGGGTCTTGTGCGGAATTTCCAGGTCACGAATCTATTCGCGAGTTTTACAGCGCTGGAAAACATCGCGCTGGCGGTTTCGGAAAGGGAGAGGCTTGGCCTGTCACTTTCCGTCTGTCACGGTTTTCCGGGCAAGGTGGTCGCTGAAGCCGAGGATATTGCCCGGCGCATGCGGCTGGGCAATGTAGCACCCGTTGCCGTGCGCGATCTGGCCTATGGCCAGCAACGGCTGGTGGAGCTGGCCGTGGCCATGGCCTTGCGGCCCAGGGTGCTGCTGCTGGATGAACCGGCTGCCGGGCTTCCCGCCGCCGACCACGACACAATCCTCGGCGCGCTGGAAGAACTACCCGACGACATAGCCGTACTGCTGGTGGAGCACGACATGCCGCTGGTGTTCCGCTTCGCGCGCCAGATCACGGTTCTAGCCGAGGGCACCGTCATCGCCCGGGGAACGCCTGAGGAAATCCTCCACGACGCCAATGTGCGCGCAGCCTATCTAGGGAACAGATCATGGTGACCGACGTCATACTCGATGCCCGCGACATCGTCAGCGGCTACGGTCCAACCCGGATCGTGGACGGGGTTAGCCTTTCTCTACCAATTGGCGGAGGGCTTGCGCTTCTCGGGCGCAACGGCGCGGGAAAGACCACGCTGATCTGTACCCTCGCTGGCCGTCTGTCGCTAAAGAAAGGCAGCATTCGCCTGAAAGGAACCGAAATAGGTGCGTTTTCGCCAAGCCTACGCTGCCGGAGCGGAATTGGCTTCGTTCCGCAGGAGCGGCAGATCTTCGCGACACTGAGCGTCGAGGAGAACCTTCGCGTCGCCGATCTCGGTGGCAACTGGACGCTGGAGCGGGTCTACGATCTCTTCCCGCGGCTTGCCGAGCGGAGGCAGAATGGCGGTGGGCAGTTGTCTGGCGGCGAACAGCAGATGCTAGCGATTGCGCGAGCGCTAATGAGCGATCCCGCGTGCCTCTTACTTGACGAGCCATTCGAGGGATTGGCCCCCGTCATTGTCGATATCCTTCTCGACGTTCTGATCCGCCTTCGCCGAGAAAGCGCCATGGCGATGATCATCGTTGAGCAGCATGCAAGAATGGCCCTCGAGATTGCCGAGCAGGGGATCGTGGTGGAACGCGGTCGTGTAAGAGCTCGCGGATCTCGAGACCAATTATTCGAACGATGGGATGAGATCGAGGATATGCTTGCGGTAGCGCACTAAGATCCAATATATTACAACCTATTTAAATCCAAATATCGTGACTTCTCGGACGTGAATACGACTGTACTTAGGTAATCTCTACATCATGCTCCGGCCCGTGGCTGCCAGTCCCAAAAGCTGATAGAAAAACGGAGGTCGCCCTGTTGACGGCAGCCTGACGAATTCGTTCGTCAGGCGTGACGTCAAGTCCCCATAGCTGACGTTCAACTATACCTGCGTCGCAAAGAGCTTTGAAATAAAGGCTTGTCTCGCGAACGTCAGATTTTACGAGTTTGCCGGAATCTAACAAAGCTCCAATTGTGTGCTCGATAGCATCCAAGGTTCTTCGGGCGCCATTCTCATAAAAGATGCGGCTCAGATGTGGATGTCGTCCTGCTTCTCCCATGATGAGGCGATTAACCTCAATCACATACGGTCGCGTGACCAATGCAAGATACGCCACTCCCACTTGCTGAAGTGTATCAAATGCATCCTCCTGAAGTTTGGCCGCCTCGATTTGTTCGATACCTCCCTTTCCAACATGTATGACGAAGGCTTCGAACAAAGCCTCTTTTGCGGGAAAATAGCTATAAAGCGTCGCCTTGGACGCACCTGCTTCGGCCGCAACGGCCTCCATCGTCACTGCACCAAACCCTTTTTCAATAAAGAGCTTCCCCGCGGATTCCACAAACTTTAGCCGCTGGTCTTCAGTCTTTCTTCGCATTGCAGCATTCCCGTACGCTGGGCCTGACGGCCAGGCTGCATTTAAAACTGAACGGTATAGTACAAATAACATTGACAGCGATCAAGCCTTCCTATAACTGAACGATAACGTTTAGATATGGAGATTGTGGTTGGATTTCGTTGCTACATCGTGTGACCTTAGTGAAGGCGTTGGGCGAGCCTGCTCCCCACCTGCTTGCACGCCGACTAAGCGCTCCGATATCCGGCCGACAGAGCGCCCTCCCGGTCGCCCCTTGGAGTTCGCCATGCGGACGACGATTGCCGGGCTGCTGGCCCTGGCTGCCGCGCAAGAGGTCGGTATTGATCATCCATGGTGGGCGGCGATGACCGTGTGGCTAGTTGCCCAACCAACCCCGGGCCTACTCCTTGAACGCAGCCTGGCGCGGTTGGTCGGTACGATCTGTGGCGCCACTGTCGGCGCTTCTATCCTGACTTTGTGGATGGATAATTTGCTAATCGCATCGGGTGTACTCGCCGCTTGGCTAGGGCTTTGCGCCGGACTTGGTACGATTTTCCGCCATTTCCGCAATTATGGTTTTGTACTGGCCGGCTATACGGCAGGCATCGTTGTCATGCTCGGTCTAGATGGTGGTGTCGCGGATGGCGCGCTGGCCCAGGATCGTATCCTTTGCACACTTATAGGCGTCGCTTCTTCGGCGGCGCTATCGTTTCGGGCGTTGTCGTCACGGGATGACGGCGCCGAAATGATGGCCCGAAACCTGCTAGAGCGGGTGATCCTCCGGGTGGAAAGCGATCTTCACGGCTACGAACCGGCTTCAGATCCTTCACTTCTTTCGGAAATTAGTGCTTTCGATCGCGCTCTTGATCAATTCGCAGCAGGATCTTTGCGCCGTAGAGCCGATGCCCTGCGCCTGCGCTACATATCCGGTGCGTTGCTGGAATTGATCGCGTTGACAACGCCGGGACAGGGCAACCGTCCTGCCCCTAACCTTGAACCGCGCGCTCCAGGGCAGCATGCGTGGCACCTGGCTCAGAGCGCAACGGCGAGTGGTCGGTTGGCCCTTGCTCACACCTTATGTGAGCTCGCGGCGGCGCTGGAACCCAGCCCCTGGTCGGCAAAGACCTATTTCTGGTTCGATTTTGATTTTGCTGCCATATGGCGCGCTGCGGCACGGCCCGTGTTAGCGCTGGCGATCGCGGTTGCAGTCTGGATCGGTGTTGACTGGCAAGCCGGTGCGATGATGGCGATGACTGCCGTTTTATTTACCTCGCTTTTCTCTGATCATGATCATGGAAATCATATGGTCATTCAGGTCCTACTTGGCACAGTTGTTGGTGCAACCGCGGGATCCCTGGTGCGCCTCTATGTTTTACCGCATGCGGACAGCCTGTTCCTAACACTCTTCAGCATCATGCCATTCCTGTTGATTGCAGCCTGGCTGATGCGTCAGTCGGCGACAGCTAAAATGGCCATCGACATGGCAATGACGTTTCTTCTGACCGCGCAGCCGGGAAGTGCGCCCACGGCAACTGGCATCGTATTGTCAGAGGCAGCGGCGATCGTCTCTGGTGTTATGATAGCTGTTGCTATTTTTTGGCTGGTTCCTTCGACACCTGCGCTTCGACGCGACGCACTGGCACGCCGTGTCGCCCGGCTGACGAAATACATTGCCGAGGCCGCCGAAGGAAAGAATTTGGCAGCCTATTTCCAGCGCCTGCGCAACGCCCATCTGCGGCTGCTTGATGTCACAGAGGCTGATAGCGCTCTCTTCAAGGCAACGCAGGTCTGCGTCGCAGCTGCAGGTAACGTTCGCGAATATCAACAGGAATCCGCGCGGAACGCCGCCACGAAGGCCAGCGTCGCTCTGGATGCCCTGATCGCTTCGAATAACAGGAGGACACCCAATGCCTGATTACCAAACGACGAGCCAATTCGCCGGCCAATACATTGCCGGTCGCTGGCGAGCCGGTCGAGCAGGAAGCACGATCGTCGATACAAATCCCTATAATGGCGAGCTTCTTACAGAAATTCCCTGCGCTTCACGTGAGGATCTCGACGAGGCCTATCGCACAGCAGCCGAGGTGCAGATCGAATGGGCACGGCTACCACCGGGCGACAGGTCTGCCATCATGTATCGCGCAGTTGAGGTCATTGAGCGGCGCCATGCCGAAATCGTCGATTGGCTCATCGCTGAATCGGGAAGCACACGGATCAAGGCCGAGATCGAATGGGCCGCCGTTCGTGACTGCACATTGGCAGCTGCGACCATGCCGGCCAGGGTCGCCGGACGAATCCTGCCAACCGATATTTTAGGAAAGGAAAGCCGGGTCTATCGCAGCCCAATTGGGGTCGTCGGGGTCATCAGCCCCTGGAATTTTCCGATGCATCTTTCAAATCGATCCATTGCTCCGGCGCTGGCAGTGGGCAACGGAGTGGTGATCAAGCCGGCAGAAGACACGCCGGTGACAGGCGGTCTTCTAATTGCGAGCATATATGAGGAAGCAGGCTTGCCGGCTGGTCTCCTCAACGTGGTCGTTGGCGACGTTAGTGAGGTTGGCGACGCTTTCACTCTTCACGAGATCCCGAAGTTTATTTCCTTCACTGGCTCAACGCGTGTGGGCCGGCGTATCGGCGAACTGGCGATGAACGGTCGAACCCTTAAGCGCCTCGCGCTGGAACTCGGCGGCAATGCTCCGTGCGTTGTCCTCGACGACGCAGATCTGGACCGTGCAGTGTCTGCGGCGATCGTCGGACGATTCATGCACCAGGGCCAGATCTGCATGAGCACCAACCGCATCATCATCGAGGCCAAGCTCTACGACCGTTTCGTCGAGGCCTTTGTTGATCGGGCACGCAATCTCAAGGTGGGCGATCCCGATGATCCCGATACTGCGATTGGCCCGCTCATCAACACCAAGCAATTTAGTGCAGCTATTGGACATATCGAGAAGGCACGCACTGCCGGTACCCGCCAGCTTCTGGGGGAGGCCCCCGCCGGCCTGGTCTTGCCGCCGCAGGTTTTCGTGGACGTCGACAACGCGTCCGAACTGGCTCAAACTGAGCTGTTTAGTCCCATTGCACCTTTGATACGCGCCGCCAACGAAGGCGAGGCGCTACGCATGGCGAACGCAGTAGAGTTTGGTCTTTCAAGCTCCGTGTTCACCGAAAATGCCGCCCGAGGGCTGCGCTTCGCCAAGAACATTGAAGCCGGCATGACCCACATCAACGATATTTCTCCCAATGACGATCCGAACACGATGTTCGGTGGGGAGAAAAACAGCGGGATTGGCCGCTTTAACAGCGACTGGATCATCCAGGAACTGACCACCGATCATTGGATCAGCGTGCAGGAAACACCACGCGCTTATCCATTCTAACCCTCACTTCATCAAAAGCGAAAGGAATTCATTATGACAATGTCTTTTCCGGAAATCCCTGAGTTCACCGGCCTTTATAAGCCCAGCCGCGTCGAAACGCAGATTTTCGACCTCGAGATCGAAGGTGATCTTCCCACGGAAATCAACGGCACCTTTTTTCAGGTGTCGCCAGATTCTTACTATCCCCCCATGCTGGGCAAGGACATTTTCTTCAACGGTGATGGCCTAGTCTCGGCGTTCAAGTTCGACAAAGGCCGTGTCAGCCTGCGCCGTAGATATGTCCATACGGACCGGCTGGTAGCGCAACTGCGCGAAAGACGTTCCCTCAACGGGGTCTATCGAAACGTCTTTACTAACGATCCGCTGGCTGCCGAGAACAACACCACTGCCAACACAACAGTTCTCTATCACGCTGGCGTGTTGCTGGCTATGAAGGAAGACGCACTTCCTTACGCCCTTGACCCAGAGACACTCGAGACGATCGGTATTTGGGATTTCAACGGCCAAATCAAATCCGCAACCTTTACCGCGCATCCAAAAGTGGATCCCGACAATGGCGACCTTCTTTGTTTCGCCTATGAGGCTAAAGGAGATGGTACCCCTGATATCGCCTATTTCGAGATCGACGCGACGGGAAAACTGAAGAAGGAAATCTGGTTCAAGGCTCCCTATGCCGCGATGATCCATGACTTTGCGGTTACCGCCCGGCACGTCGTCTTTCCACTCATTCCGCTAACCGTTGACGTCGAGCGGATGAAGGCCGGCGGCCAACATTTCGAATGGCAACCTGATCTCCCCCAGCTCTTTGGCGTCCTTCCTCGCGACGGCAGCGCTGAGGATGTCATGTGGTTTCATGGACCGAAGGACGGGTTCCAGGGCCACACCCTCAATTCGTATGAAGAAGATGGGATGCTGCAGGTCGACATGCCTGTCACGACCGGCAACATTTTTTACTTCTTCCCGCAGGCCGACGGCTCACTTCCACTCCCGGAGACGCTCAGCTCACAGCTGATGCGCTGGTCATTCAATCTCAATGGTCCGGGAGATTCCGGTACAGACGAACATGCGATCCAGCCAAGGCCCATCACCTCATTTCCTTGCGAGTTTCCGCGCTGTGACGAGCGTTTCACAGGAAAACCGTATGAACACGGCTTCGTTCTTGCATTCGATCCCACGCTGCCTTTCGATGAGAGCCTTGGCGAGCGACCGTTTCAGTTCTTCAACCAGCTTGCTCATGTCAACGTCAAGACCGGAGAGACGGATGCCTGGTTTCCGGGAAACGCTCAATGCTTTCAGGAGCCTATTTTCGTACCGCGCTCGGAGGGTGCGCCAGAAGGCGATGGATACGTCATCTCACTCCTGAACCATCTCAACGGTGATGATACCGAATTGGTCGTGCTTGACTCCCTGAAAATGGCTGCGGGACCCGTTGCACGGATCAAGATTCCGTTTCGCCTGCGCATGTCTCTGCACGGAAACTGGACCCCTGCTGCGGCCCTGTCCGCTTCAGAAAAGCCCGTCTGATCAGACCCTCGTTGTCGTGCGCCACGCCAGAGCCGTGGCGCACGGTCGCACCTCCAAGTCGCTGCAACGCTCGCATCGTGCTTGGCCGCAGAACTTACCGTTGATTTTCATGCTCGTCTTCCGTTCGAGCGCTTCCAAAAGGAGATTGTCATTGTTTATTGTCCATCGTCCTGCGCATCATGTGCGGTGCCTCGGCTTGCTGGCGGCGATGGGAGCCGCGTTTCCGGCTTTCACTTCGAGGCGTGTCACATAGATATCCATGTAGAACACACGCCTTCAACGGATGTGGCGAATGTTGAGTTGGATAACCAGGAAAAGATGACCTTGTTCTCCGGCAATTTACCGGTCTTCGCGTCGACGTTTTCAATTCCGAAGATTTTCTGGCGGGCGCTGATTGTCTCCGCTAACCCGGCATGACTATCAGCTGGCGCCAGAAATGAGGCGGCGGATAAGCCTGCTAAAATGAAGCTGCGCATCATGGGAACTCTCCTCCAGAGTTTATGTTCGAATCATTCTTTTGCCGCAGGCGAGGCTGTCTCAATCTTCCTCCACGAAGACCTTGTCGCGTTTCGAACGTATGGCCGGTAGCAAGGCGATGACTATGCAGGCCAACCCGACCGCCAGAAGGCTTGCCGCGATCGGATTGGTAACGAACACCATCGCGTCTCCTCGCGAGATGATCATCGCGCGTCGGAGATGTTCCTCCAGGAGCGGCCCAAGAACGAATCCAAGTAGCAGCGGTGCAGGCTCGCATCCCATGCGGATCAGAAGGAAGCCGAGCACCCCGGCGACGATGATCGCATATACGTCGAACGGATTATTATTAATCGAGTAGCAGCCGATGGCGGCGAACACCACGATAGCCGGAAACAGCATCCGGTAGGGGATAGTCAGCATCTTAACCCACAGGCCAATCAACGGCAGATTAAGGATCACCAGTAGCAAGTTGCCGATCCACATCGAGGCGATGATGCCCCAGAACAGCGCGGGCTGGCTGTTGATAACGTCTGGACCAGGCGTGATCCCTTGAAGGATGAAAGCCCCTACGATCAACGCCATGACGGGATGGGCGGGAATTCCAAGCGTCAGGAGCGGAATAAATGATGTCTGGGCAGCTGCATTATTAGCGCTCTCCGGACCTGCAACGCCCTCAATTGCACCATGACCGAATTCCTCCGGATGCTTGGACAGGTTCTTTTCCGCCGAATAGCTGGCAAAAGAAGCGAGCACGTGGCCACCGCCAGGCAGGACGCCTAAGACGGAGCCTAGAGCGGTGCCGCGGATGACCGGACCGACGACGCGGCGAAAATCCTCCCGACCGAGCCATAGGTTGGTAACACGTTTGACGCCGACCTCTCGTTCGTGTTCGTCTTGAAGGTTGCGGAAGATTTCAGCCACGCCGAACACGCCGACCGCGATGGAAACGAAGTTGATCCCTTCCGTCAGTTCCATTTGCCCGAAGGTGAAGCGTTCCTGTCCGGTATAGATATCCTGACCGACCGTGCCCAACAGCAGGCCGACGACAATCATGCCGAGTGCCTTGAGAACCGAACCGTGTGCCAGAGAAATAGACACCAGAAGACCCAGCACGATCAGGGCGAAATATTCGGGAGCGCCGAATTCAAGGGCCACGGCGGCGAGTGGCGGCGCCGCAATGGCCAGAAGCAGGGTTGCGACGCATCCGGCAAAGAAAGAGCCGAGCGCAGCCGTGGCGAGTGCTTGTCCGGCCCGGCCCTTTCGGGCCATTTGATAGCCATCGATCGCCGTTACGGCAGACGAGCTTTCGCCCGGCAGATTGATCAGAATTGCCGTCGTCGAGCCACCGTATTGCGCACCATAATAAATTCCCGAGAGCATGATCAGCGATGTCACCGGCGAAAAGGTGAAGGTGATAGGCAGGAGCATCGCGATGGTTGCAGTCGGCCCGATCCCGGGCAACACGCCGACCAAGGTACCGAGGAGCACGCCGACGAAACACCAGACGATATTGACTGGCGTGAGCGCCGTTTCGAAGCCGAGCGCGAGATTGGAAAGAAGGTCGAACATGGAATGTACCTCAGCGCCCGAAGAATGGTCCAAAGGCCGGCAATGCGACCGCAAGACCGATCTTGAAAATGATGTAGCAAAGCACAGCCATCACCAATGCCATGACCGCTGCGGACAAGAGAGAGTTCTTTCGCGAAGCCAGGGCGGTCATGAAAGTGCAGATCAGCACGACGGGAATGAGGCCGAGCGGACGTGCGCCAGCCCCGAATACGGCCAGTGCCAGACAGACGAGCACAAGTGCGCGCCAGGAGACCGTGCCGTCGCTTGCCTCCGGCGCCTTGCGCAATCCGCCGATGACCGTAAAGAGGCCGAAGACCCCCAGGAGTGCGGCCAACACCACGGGAAAGAAACCCGGGCCCATCTGGATCGCTGTACCGAATTCGTAGCGAGATCCCTGGATCAAAAAAATCGATGCTATGACGATGAAGGTGCCGCCGGCAAACACGTCGCGGCGGCTCCTTGTTTCTTGTCCCATCATCTTCTTCCTCCTCCGACAGATGCCCTTAAAGGATCAAAGAATATTCGATCCTGCGATGGCTTCGCAGACGGCGTCGGTGACTTGTTGCGTGTTTGCAGTTCCGCCGACATCGGGCGTCAGGATGCCAGCCTCGGTAACGCGCTCGACAGCTGCCATTAGCCGCGCGGCGGCATCCTTCTCGCCGAGATGTTCGAGCATCTGTGCTGCCGTCCAGAACGTGGCGATCGGATTGGCGATGCCCTTGCCGGTAATGTCGAAGGCAGATCCGTGGATCGGCTCGAACATCGACGGGAAACGGCGTTCAGGATCGATGTTGCCGGTCGGAGCAACCCCGAGCGAACCTGCAAGCGCGCCGGCGAGGTCGGACAGGATGTCGGCATGCAGGTTGGTGGCGACGATGGTATCGAGGCTCTTGGGGTTCAGCGTCATGCGAACCGTCATCGCATCGACCAGCATCTTGTCCCAGGTGACGTCGGGAAACTCCTTTGACACTTCCGCGGCGATCTCGTCCCACATCACCATGCCGTGGCGCTGGGCGTTGGATTTGGTGACGACGGTCAAGAGCTTGCGCGGCCGCGACTGCGCGAGTTTGAAGGCATAGCGCATGATGCGGGTGACGCCGACGCGGGTGAAGATCGCCACTTCCGTGCCTACTTCCTCCGGCAGGCCCTTGTGGGCGCGACCGCCATGACCGGAATATTCGCCTTCGGAATTCTCGCGCACGATCACCCAGTCAAGGTCGCCCGGGCCGCAATTGCGCAGGGGAGGAGTGATGCCCGGCAGGATCTTCGTAGGGCGCACATTCGCATACTGGTCGAAACCCTGGCAGATCGGCAAACGCAGACCCCAGAGCGTGATGTGGTCGGGTACGTCGGGTGCGCCGACGGCACCGAAATATATGGCGTCGAACGTCTTGAGCGTCTCCAGCCCGTCGGCGGGCATCATGACGCCGTGCTTCTTGTAATAATCCGAGCCCCAGTCGAAGGTCTCCGAGTGGATCTTGAAGTCGCCGCTGCGCTTCTCCAGTGCTTCCAGCACCTGCAGCCCGGCTGCAATCACTTCAGGGCCGATCCCATCAGCAGGAATGGCGGCTATCTTGTATTCTCGCATGGTGATTTCTCGAGTTAGGAACGAACAAGCGGTGAGAGCGTGCAAACAGGAATGCACGCCCTCTCCAAATCCGCGTCAAGGGTGCAGACGAGGCCAGAACTTGAATGTCTTATTTGCCGGTTTCGCTAACGATCTTGGTCAGTCGTTCGACTTCAGCTTTGAATTTCTGATCAAGTGCGTCAGGCGTCGCCAAGTCTTCCGACACCGGGACCGTGCCGAGGCTGGCGAACCGCTCGACTACGACAGGATCCTTTAGCGCGGTTTTCAATGCTTGGGAAAGTTTGCCCCGGACAGAAGCCGGCGTACCCTTTGGAGCCCAAAGGGCGTGCCACGCGCTTAATTCGAAACCTTTTAGTCCGCTCTCGTCGACAGTGGGAAGATCGGGAAGAACGTCTATCCTCGCCCTGGTCGTAACAGCATAGGCGAAGACTTCCTTGGCCTTGATTTGCGTTGTTGTATTTGTCGTTTGATCGCAGGCAAGATCGATGCGTCCACCGATGAGATCCGTCATCGCAGGGCCCATACCCTTATAGGGAACGAGTGTGATTTTGGTCGCCAGCGCATCCTGCAGAAGGCGCCCGCACAAGTCCGAAACGGCACCCGTACCAGCTGTGCCGAAGGTTACCACTGGTCCATTCTTCTTCACGTAGCTGACCAGATCGGCAAACGTCTTGGGCTCAAGGTTCTTGCGTCCGACGATGGTCATCGGAACTTCGGTAATCAGACCTACGCTTGAGAAGTCGTCGATAGGTTTGTAGCTCAGGCTGGGATAAAGCGCTGCGAACGTCGCCACACCAATATGATAAAGCAGGAGCCGGTATCCATCGGGCTCTGCCTTGGCAACATTCCCCGCTCCAAGCGATCCCCCGGCACCGCCCATGTTTTCGACAAGAACCTGCTGACCAAGTGTCTTCGACATGGATTGCGCAACGAGGCGTGCGACCGTGTCGCTTGGCCCCCCGGCTGCGGCGGGTACCATGATGGTGATGGGCTTGTTCGGAAAATTTTCCTGAGCGGAAACGAAGGAACCCGAGGTTGCCAACATAATTCCTGCCAGGTTCAATAGGGTAGTCTTCATCGCGTCTTCCTCCTCAAGAGCGCGCCGGAGTGCCTCCACACTCCGATCCATGCCAGCTTGCATGCAAGAATAAATTTAACAACTCGCGTCCGTTTGTCAACCGCGATATACTCACTATAAATTTTGCGAACTGGTAGGAATAGTGATGATCAAAATGGATGAAACTCTCGGTGTCGCTCCGCGCGACCCTGAATATGACGCGGCTCACGAAACCGAGGGCGCCGGTAGGGTGTCGGCGGCGTACAACGCCATCAAGGCTGCCATCCGCTCGAATGTTTTCCCGTCCGGATATCAGGCCGCGGAAATTGAAATTGCGCGCCAGCTGGGTATGAGCCGAACGCCCGTTCACGAGGCTATGGCCCGTCTCCAGGAGGATGGACTCGTTCGGATCCTTCCGAAGAAGGGCATCATTATCTGCGCTTTGTCCCCTGCGGATATCGAAGAAATATACGAAGTCATCATTGCGCTGGAGGGTGCGGCTGCGACCCGGCTGGCGAGGCTCCCTGATGACGAACGTCGGTCAGTCGTTCGATCTCTTACCCGATCAACTGAATCCATGGTCAGGGCAATAGAACGAAATGATCTCGCGACATGGGCGGCGGCTGACGAGGAATTCCATGAGACGCTCGTGTCGCGGTGCGGAAACCGTCGCCTCATGCGGATGGCCGGGACGGTTTCCGATCAACTCCATCGGGCTCGGATGTTTACGCTTAACCTTCGACCGCGCCCTGTTCACTCTTCTGACGAGCATTTTGAAGTCATCAGGGCGATCGAACAGGCTGACGCTGCTGCGGCGAGCAGGGCAGCCCGCAAACACCGTGAACATGCCCACGACGCTCTCGTCCCGTTGATTGACCGCTTTAATCTGCGGAACCTTTAGCTGGATCCGACCTGAGCAACGCGCAAGTTATTGGTGCTGCCGGGTTGGCTCAGTGGGAATCCCGTGACAATCACGATATTATCGTTCGTTCTTGCCAGGTTTGTATCCAGCACCGCCAACCGCGCCCGTTGAATCGATTGTTCATAGTCATGCACGTCCTCCGACTGCAGGCTGACAACACCCCAGAAAAGGTTGAGTTGACGTGCGACCTGCAGCGATGGCGTAAGGGCAAGTACCGGCAACGGAGGCCGAGAACGGGAGATCCGCGATGCGGTCGTACCACTCGCCGTGTAGGCAACAAGAACGGGCGCCTTGACCGCTATAGCAACACCGGCTGCTGCGGCGGCAACCGCATGGGGCGGCGACTGTACGACCTGCGGCTCCGTAGCCTCAACTATCAGTCGATAATGTTTGTGCTGTTCTGTCTTTTCTATGATGCGGCTCATCATCTCGACAGCTTCGATCGGATAGGAACCGGTGGCAGATTCCGCCGACAGCATCACTGCGTCCGCGCCGTCGTATATTGCGCCGGCGACATCCGAAGCCTCCGCCCGTGTCGGCGTCGGTGCCGAGACCATGGAATCCAGCATCTGCGTTGCGACGATCACCGGCTTTGCCGCCATCCGGCAAGCGCGGATGATCTCCTTCTGCTTGCCGGGTACGTCCTCCGGAGGGATTTCGACGCCGAGGTCGCCGCGTGCAACCATGATCGCATCCGAAAGTGCGACGATATCGTCGATCTCGTCCAGCGCAGATGGCTTCTCGATCTTGGCGACGAGCCCGGCGCGGTTGCTGACGAGCGAGCGTGCCTCGATCATGTCGCGCGCCTTCTGCACAAATGAAAGCGCGACCCAATCGACCCCAAGCTCAAGGCCAAACTCGAGATCTTTCCGGTCCTTCGTGGTCAGCGGCGATATGTCGAGTACCGCACCTGGGACGTTCACACCCTTGCGGTTGGAAATCGGGCCACCGACAATTACCTCGGCATCGAGATGTTCGTCATCGATGCTGATGGTGCGTACCCGCACCCGGCCGTCATCGATCAGCAGATCGTCACCCGGCCTGACCGCTGCAAAAATCTCGCGATGAGGGAGCGGGATATCCATCAGGCCATTGCCGGGCTCCGTGCCGCAGACGAAGCGAATGGCAGCACCCTTCTGGAGGTCGAGACGACCATCCTCCAGTACACCGATACGGATCTTCGGTCCCTGGAGGTCCTGGAGGATGCCGATCGCCGTATCGAACTCCTTCTCCATCGCCCGGATGTGGCGATAGACGGCGGCATGATCGTCACGGCTTCCGTGGCTGAAGTTGAGCCGGAATGTATCGACGCCTGCATTGAAAAGTGCTTTCAGAATTTCGGGCGAATTGGAGGCCGGCCCGACCGTTGCGACGATCTTGGCCCTGCGATTGCTGCGAATGAACATGGTGTTTCTATCCGATCAGGATGGCGCGAATGTCGTTGACGTTGGTAAGCGTCGGCCCGGTGACCACGAGGTCGCCGATCGCCTTGAACGCGGTGTAGCTGTCGTGGCCCGACAGGGCCGCGCGCGGTGTGACGCCGGCCTGGCGCAGGCGGGATAAGGTTGTCGGCGTAACGATGGCTCCGGCGGCGTCCTCGACACCGTCTATCCCGTCCGTGTCGCCCGCGATCGCCCAGATGCTGTCCGCTTCATTCAGGCCGATGGCGAGACTGAGCAGGAACTCGGTGTTGCGCCCGCCGCGGCCTGTGGCGTCAGGCGGAAGCGAGACAGAGGTTTCACCGCCGGACAGGATGACAGCTGGACCGTCAATCGGGTTGCTATTCTGCTTTGCAGATAGCGCGATCCCGGCAAATACGGTACCGACTTCCCTTGCTTCCCCCTGCAGCGCGTCGCCAAGGATCAAGGACTTCAGTCCGTGGGAGCGGGCGGTTTGTGCAGCGGCAACAAGCGCCATGCCTGGTGAGGCGATCATCCTGACCTCAGAATTCCGGCTGTCCGGACCTGCGGCTGCACCGCCATTGGCAAGGACCTCAACGGCTGTCTCGGGAAGGTTCAGACGATACCGGCTGACAATTTCCCTGGCCTCATCCACGGTCGTCGGGTTTGCGACCGTCGGACCGGAAGCGATTTCGGATGGGTCGTCACCCGGAACATCGGAGATGACCAGGCTGACGACACGGGCGGGGTAGGCGGCCTGTGCAAGGCGGCCGCCCTTGATCGCAGAAAGCTGTCTGCGCACGGTATTCATTTCGGAGATGGTGGCACCGCTTGCCAGGAGCGCCCTGTTAACCGCCTTCTTGTCATCGAGCGTCATGCGTCCTGCAGGGGAAACGAGAAGAGAGGATCCGCCCCCTGAAATCAGGGCAATCACCAGATCGTCCGCTCCGAGACCGCCCACCGCTGCCATGATACGGGTTGCTGCCTCGACGCTCATTGCATCAGGAACCGGATGGGATGCTTCGATGATTTCGATACGCCCGGAAGGTACGGCGTGGCCGTACCGCGTAACAACGATCCCGGTGAGATCCACATCGCTCCAGGCGGTATCGAGAGCCGCGGCCATTGCGGCCGAGGCCTTGCCGGCGCCGATCACGACGCAGCGACCCTTGGGCCGTTCCGGCAGGTGGGATGCGACCACCTTGGCCGGATCGGCGCTTGCAACGGCTGCGTCGAAGATGCGACGCAGCACATCGCGGGCGGACGCATCGTTCCAGATCATTCCGCGGCAACCAGAATATTCGATCCTGCGATGGCTTCGCAGACGGCGTCGGTGACTTGTTGCGTGTTTGCAGTTCCGCCGACATCGGGCGTCAGGATGCCAGCCTCGGTAACGCGCTCGACAGCTGCCATTAGCCGCGCGGCGGCATCCTTCTCGCCGAGATGTTCGAGCATCTGTGCTGCCGTCCAGAACGTGGCGATCGGATTGGCGATGCCCTTGCCGGTAATGTCGAAGGCAGATCCGTGGATCGGCTCGAACATCGACGGGAAACGGCGTTCAGGATCGATGTTGCCGGTCGGAGCAACCCCGAGCGAACCTGCAAGCGCGCCGGCGAGGTCGGACAGGATGTCGGCATGCAGGTTGGTGGCGACGATGGTATCGAGGCTCTTGGGGTTCAGCGTCATGCGAACCGTCATCGCATCGACCAGCATCTTGTCCCAGGTGACGTCGGGAAACTCCTTTGACACTTCCGCGGCGATCTCGTCCCACATCACCATGCCGTGGCGCTGGGCGTTGGATTTGGTGACGACGGTCAAGAGCTTGCGCGGCCGCGACTGCGCGAGTTTGAAGGCATAGCGCATGATGCGGGTGACGCCGACGCGGGTGAAGATCGCCACTTCCGTGCCTACTTCCTCCGGCAGGCCCTTGTGGGCGCGACCGCCATGACCGGAATATTCGCCTTCGGAATTCTCGCGCACGATCACCCAGTCAAGGTCGCCCGGGCCGCAATTGCGCAGGGGAGGAGTGATGCCCGGCAGGATCTTCGTAGGGCGCACATTCGCATACTGGTCGAAACCCTGGCAGATCGGCAAACGCAGACCCCAGAGCGTGATGTGGTCGGGTACGTCGGGTGCGCCGACGGCACCGAAATATATGGCGTCGAACGTCTTGAGCGTCTCCAGCCCGTCGGCGGGCATCATGACGCCGTGCTTCTTGTAATAATCCGAGCCCCAGTCGAAGGTCTCCGAGTGGATCTTGAAGTCGCCGCTGCGCTTCTCCAGTGCTTCCAGCACCTGCAGCCCGGCTGCAATCACTTCAGGGCCGATCCCATCAGCAGGAATGGCGGCTATCTTGTATTCTCGCATGGTAGATCTCCTATTCATGTGTCAATGTTGGACAGTAGCTTCGACGTTCTTTTCGCCGGCCTTCCGGGCGAGGAGAAGGGTTATAAACGCCGAGACCACAAGAAGGGCAGCGACGAAGTAGAGTCCGCCCGTAAAGCTTCCGGTGGCATCTTTGATCCAGCCGATCATCGAAGGGCCCACAAACCCGCCGAGATTGCCGATAGAGTTGATGGTGGCAATCCCTGCCGCAGCAGCCGGACCCGAAAGGAACAGCGTGGGCATGCTCCAGAGCGGAGGCTTCGAGCAGCTAATCCCGATATTGACCAGCGTGAGAGCAATAAGGACCGCAAAGATAGTGGTTGCGCCGGTCGCAAAAGCCAGACCTGCTGCGGCCAACAGACACGCTCCGACAACATGCCACGTGCGTTCGCCGGTCTTATCGGAGTGCCGTGCCCAAAGAACCATCGCCACTACCGCGAAGACAGCGGGAATAGCATTGATAAAGCCGACCTGAAGCGACGACAGGCCGAACTGTTTGATGATCTGCGGTGCCCAGATACCGAGCGTGTAGAGGCCGGCCGAGGTGCCGAAATAGACGAGCGAAAGTGCCAGAACACGGATATCGGCCAGTCCGGCGAGAATGCTGTGGCTCGACTTGCTTGCTTTTGACGCCTGTTCAGCGTTCATGGTCTTGACGAGCCAGTCACGCTCCTCCGCTGTCAGCCATTTGGCCTTTTCCGGACGATCGGTCAGATAGAAAAGGACGACGACGCCGAGGATGACAGCAGGTGCAGCCTCGATCAGGAACATCCACTGCCAGCCTGCAAGGCCAAGCAACCCGTGCATTTCCAGGAGCGCGCCGGAAATTGGCGATCCAAGCGCGGTCGACAATGGAGCTGCGGCCATGAAGATCGCTGTTACTGCCGCGCGGCGCCGTGCGGGAAACCAGAAACTCAGATAAAGAATAATGCCGGGAAAAAAGCCTGCTTCGGCGATACCGAGCAGGAACCTGAGCGTGTAGAAACTGGTAACCCCTTGCACAAAGGCCATGCACCCGGAAATGATACCCCAGGTGATCATTACTCTGGCGATCCAGATACGCGCGCCGACCTTGTTCAGGATAAGGTTGGAGGGTACTTCGAAAAGGAAGTAACCGAGAAAGAAAATACCGGCACCCACGCCGAATACGGTCGACGAGAAACCCAAGTCCTGGTTCATCGTCAATGCTGCAAAGCCAATGTTCACGCGGTCCAGAAACGCTATGAAGTAGAGCAGCATAATGAAGGGTACGATACGAAAAGTGATTTTGCGCAGAACACGCGCTTCAAGGTCGCCGGTCATAGCGAGCTCCTCCCAAGTTAACTACAGCGCCTCCTGCGCCTTCTGTTGACCGTAGTGACGACTTTCCCTCTATCCAATCCTCAAATAATTATATAAAAATATGGAATAATGGAGGAGATTATGGAACTTGAGCAACTGCGATGTTTCGTTGCTGTCGCGGAAGAACTGCATTTCGGTCGTGCCGCTCAGAGGATCGGGCTATTGCCTGCCTCACTTGGCAGACATGTGAAGTTATTGGAAGCGTCGTTACGAACGCCTTTGCTCAGTCGAACGACGCGCAACGTTGCCCTTACCGAGGATGGAGTTGTTCTTCTCGAAGAGATTCGGCCGATTCTCACACGGCTTGAGGAGCTTGAACAGCGGTTCAGAGCGGAACGGCACAGGCCGAGCAGTGTCCTGAGAATTGGCGCGATCGACAGCGCAGCGGCAGGCCTGATACCGCAGATCCTCCACGATCTGAAGGCAGAAAGGCCTGAACTCATCGTTCACCTCGTTGAAGACAAATCGATCCGTCTGGTCCCCAAGCTTCTTGCCGGAGGATTGGACCTCGTGTTCATCCGACCACGCGAGGGGTTGAGCAGGAACATCAACGTGAAGACGCTTCTGGAAGAATCGGCCGTGGTAGCGCTCCCGGAAAACCATCCATTGGCCAGCAGAGCCGACATCACGGTGCGGGACCTCGTCGACGAGCCTCTCATCGTGCCGGAGCGTCGCTCCAGGCCGCACAGCCACGATCTTACCTTTGAAATTTTCTCGGATGTCGGCCTTCGTCCGCGAATTGCACAAATGGCGGACGAGAAGCAAACGATCATCAATCTGGTTGCCGCTGGTATTGGATGCGCCGTCGTACCACGCTGGACCTCGAAACTCACGATTTCCGGCGTGCGCTATGTGACGCTGAAGTCTTCCGACGGTCCCCCACTAAAGACATTGCCGCTTGCGGTCGCCTGGATGAAAGCGGTGCGGGATCAAGATCGAGACGCCGTTTTGGAATTGCTCGACAGAAAACTCAAACAGTATTCGGCACTGTGACACCCGAGTTGACGAAGTGACATTGTCCAGCCGTCACGGAAGCCCGCACACGACCCAGGCGACTTCAGCCATCAGAAGACCGGGTTGTCCTTCCATAGGGTACCCGCGACAGTCTGGTCATATCCGTCGGCAAATACAGCACGCATATAGTCGGTATTGAAAGGATCGAATATGCTGTAAGGGATTTGTTTGTCGATCGAGGCAATCCTCAATCGAATGTTCGTTCTTTGACTGTGGTTATAGAGCGCGAGCAGAGCTTGCTTCGTCTGGGATTTCACCATCGTCGCGTAGGACCTGCCGGCCACCGCGATTGTCGAGTTATTCGTTGTCGCGAATTCTGGCATCAACGCGTTGTTTATAATCACATAGATTTCAAGCTGCTTCTTGTCGGGAAGGCTGGGTTTGCCCGGCGATGCGAGCATATTGTCGGGTAACCCGAAAAATTGCATGGAGGCACCACCATCGGAATGCAGTTCTTCGATCTGCTTTGCGCCGGACTTTGCCTTGACAGCCACCGCGGGAAAGACACCTGGTATGCTGGCGGAGGCGATCAAGATGTTTCGGAAAAGCGCCAGAGAGTCGGGGTTGCCGCTGTCCGCGATCGCACCCATGTTCCAAACGACGCCGCGCTGTGAGTCGAGATTGGTCGTCAAGACAAACAGCCTCCTTCCACGGCGATGTTCGGCTGCGACCTGTCGGAGGATATCGCTTGTGATGTATTCTGATATCACCTGTCGCAAGCGTTCGCCCTTAAGGATGCTGGTTCCCAAGAGACCAGTTCCCAACCATCGCGCGTCTACGAGTTCCTTCGCCTTTCCACCAGTGTAGAGGTCGGCGAGAGGCTTATCATATGCCGAGCCGAGGAAAGCATACGGTGCTATAAGCGCCCCGGTACTAACCCCGGTGACCACATCGAATACAGGTCGGGTATGTTGCCTGCTCCATGCCGACAGGACACCGACTGTGAATGCTCCCCCTGACCCTCCGCCGGAGAGGCACAGAACGTCGAGGCTCTTTCCGCCTGTCAGCGGTAACCACCGGGTCTTGTCTCCAAGACTACTAGGCGGGGCATCAGCATATGCGCGAATATCGTCGAAGCCGTCGATCTGTGCAACTGATGCTTCACCGGCGGTATAGATGGTACGAGGCGTCGTTACGCAACCGGAGCCAGATAGCGAGATTGCAAAAGCCAGTGACAGGGCAAAGTGGCGGTGTCTAATCCGGGCGGCTAATCGATTGTCTAACCATGAAGACAGTCTTTCAACGCGTGATCGTCCGGCTAAAGGCGGATTTTTCCAGGTAAATATGGCCGGCCATTTCTTTGCGAACGATTGATTCATTCATTCGAATACCATTGAGGAGCGTCAAAAATTATAAGGTCGCCCGGCTCAGGAACGCCTTCATCTTCTGCTGCATCTCCTCCAATGGTGACAAATTTGTGTCGTTTTTCGTGGAGCAGGGCGTGGCGATTCAAGATATGCAGTGCTATGGATAATTTGCCGCTCGCGGGTGCTGCTGGAAAGGGCGGCCGCCGTCATCCCCTTGGCAACATAGTTTCACGGGTAATGTCCATTATCATTCTCCAACGTCATTCAGACCGATCTTGCTCTACCGTCGCATAATCGGGCTCGAAAGGTTGGACGCGCTGCATTTCACGCTTGTTGAACAACAACTTCACGACATCCGGGCGAGAGTAATGGCCAGCGGGATCATAGGCTGCCTTGGCGACGCCGATTGATCCGAGATTGACCTCCGCATAGACGATCCCTTCTTCCGTCTCGGGTATCGGCTGTGCTAACGGCGCCCCGTCCGGCCCGAAAATCATCGTGAAGCCGCCACCTTCAAGGAGCAGGTTCTGCTTTGCCGGTGTATCGACCAGCATCTCGATCATTGCCTTGGACACGGTGGCGCATGGTGCAAGAACATAGGTTCCGCCTTCAAGCGCATAAACCTGACTGGCAGCGAGATTGGCCTCTGCGCTCAACTGAAACGCCGCACCGCGATAAACTGAGAAGCTTGGCCAGCTCGCAACGTGAACCTGCTCGTTCTGGGAATACATTGCATATTTCGAGAGCGGCTGAACGTGTTCGGCACAGCACAAAGCGCCCAGACGCCCCAACCGGGTGTTATGGACGGCCAGATGCGAACCATCGCCTTCGCCAAACACGGTACGTTCCGCATGCGTAGGCTTCAACTTCCGCCGGTTGGCGATCGTGGCGCCTTTGTCATCGATGATTGCCTGTGAAATATACAGCGTGCTGCCAAAGCGTTCGACATAACCCATGACGAGATGGATGCCATTGTCGGCTGCTGCCTTCTGCAGCTTTTCATAATTGGCGTCGCCCACTTCCATGGCGTTGGCGAAATACCTTTCCAAAAATTGCATGCCCCAGGCTGGGGAATCAAGCCAAATCCACCAAGGATAGCCCGGTAGCCAGACCTCCGGAAAGGCGACCAAAGACGCACCTTCGCTTGCGGCTTGCTCAATCAATGAGATTGCCTTGTCCACCCCTTTTCCAAGATCGAGAAATTCCGGCGCGGCCTGAACAGCCGCCACTTTATACTGCGCGGTTATCATATTTGTCTCCCTTGTTCCGTGTCTCAGACAAGCACATCGCATGAGGAGCTGCTTGGCCAAAATGGCCAATTCTGTTGGGGGGAATGGCCATCTGGCCCAGTCTTTGCTTCCCGTCTTCCAGCGAAATATTCGGAGGGGTCAGTCATGCAAGCAACGCCCAATGCGCTCGATGTTTGGAAAGAAAAGATCTGGTCAACTTATGTTCGCCTTGAAAGCAAAAGCGAGGCTGCCGATTTCTACGGCGAAGTCAGAGAGTTCTTTCGGGGAGCCGATAGTTTGAGCATCGTGGACTCGACAGCCCAGCTTACCGAGCGCACATCCGAGCATATCCGCGCCGATGGCCAAGAGGTGCTTCTGATCGCATTTCAGATCGAGGGCCAAGGGGTCGTGCGTCAGGACGACCGGGTTGCTGAAACAAATCCTGGTGAATTCGTCTTCTACGACAGCGCGAGATCCTATCGGCTGGGATTCAAAGGCCCTTTCAAGCAGATAGTGCTTCGCGCTTCGCATGAAGCGCTGGCATCCTGGTCCCCTGGACTGCGAAAACTGAACGCCCGGACCTTTCAGGCGCGGGAGGGAGCGAGCGGCGTGGCACTCGACTTTCTCAAAAGTCTCGCACGACGCGTCACTCAGATCAGTCCTCAGGAACTGCAAACGATAGGAGGCATTGCAAGCGATCTTGTCGTTAACGGAATTCTTTCCCAGGCCAACGAGTTACCTCCTCGTCATCGACTCTTCGAAAGATTGTGCGACACAGCCGCCTGCGAGGTCAGAAATCCAGACTTCGGGCCTTCCGACCTTGCACGGCTCGCTGGTATGTCACCCCGGTCGTTAAGGCGGCTTTGCGCTGAAAACGGAGCCTCGCCTGTGCAAGTCATACTTCAGGCGCGGCTGCGGGGCGTAAGGAGAGATCTTGCCGCGGGATCGAAAGCGCGACGATCTGTCACTGATATAGCTGTTGATTGCCACTGAGAACTGACCCGGCGTTTCCACCGAGAATTGACCCGCCTGTTAGGTATGTTTCGGGTCTGCGGTCGTGGTCAAGTTCCTCGTTT
>NZ_JBNWCL010000012.1:0-149117 GCF_053522445.1 Agrobacterium sp. 22-221-1 | reverse complement strand
TCGCAAACGCCATGCTCAGGGATAAAACCACATTCAGGACACCCTGAGAATAATATCCGCCAATACAGTTGCCAGCCGACGCGCGTCTGCGCGGCGAGAGAGTCCTTTCAGGGCCGGCTGGATACCGGCTCAAGGCCGGTATGACGGAAAGAGGAAATCTCACGGACGCGGCCAATCCGTCCGGTGCCGGATTACGCCGTTTCCTTCTCCACCGGCATAACCGTTTCCTGGAGCTTCTCCGGCTCCTCCGCCTCAACTTCCTGCGGCGCGGGCGTCACCATCGCAGCCACCAGCGTGTCCAGCCCGATGCTGCCGACCGGCTTGCCGTCCTCGTCCACTACATGAGCGGTCGTCTCGTTGGCTTCCGACATGTCGCGGGCAATCGTTTCCAGCGTCGCGTTTTCCGGCACGGGCATGCCCTCGGGGCGGCTTTCCAGCGGCTCCATCACCGTGGTCGCCTGCAGCACGCGGCCGCGATTGACGTCGCGCACGAAGTCGGTGACGTAACCATCGGCCGGGGAGAGGATGATGCTCTGGCCATCGCCCTGCTGCACCACTTCGCCGTCTTTGAGAATGGCGATGTGGTCGCCGAGCCTGAGCGCCTCGTCCAGATCGTGGGTGATGAACACCACGGTCTTCTTCAGCTCCTGCTGCAGATCGAGCAGCATGGTCTGCATGTCGACACGGATCAGCGGATCGAGCGCCGAATAGGCTTCGTCCATCAGCAGAATATCGGCGTCATTGGCAAGTGCGCGGGCAAGGCCGACACGCTGCTGCATGCCGCCGGAAAGCTGGTTCGGATAATAATCCTCGTAACCCGCAAGGCCGACGCGTTCCAGCCAGTAACGGCCCTTTTCTTCGCTCTTGCTGCGCGGCACACCCTGGATATCGAGCCCGTAGACGCTGTTTTCCAGCACGGTGCGGTGCGGCAGAAGGCCGAATTTCTGGAACACCATTGCCGTCTTGTGACGGCGGAATTGCCTGAGCGCCGAAGCGCTCATGCCGCAGATGTCCTCGCCATCGTAAAGCACCTCGCCGGCGGTCGGATCGATCAGCCGGTTGATGTGGCGGATCAGCGTCGACTTGCCGGAGCCGGAAAGACCCATAACGACGGTGATCTTGCCGCCCGGCATGGTGATGTTGATGTTGTTGAGGCCAAGCACGTGGTTGTGCCTGTCGTTCAGTTCGGCCTTGTCCATGCCGGATCGCACCGCTTCGAGGTGCTTCTCGGGATGCTTGCCGAAGATCTTGTAAAGGTTTCGGATTTCGATGCTTTTAGCCATGGGAGACCTCGCGGTACTTCTGCAGGCGCTTGCCGAAAGCCTGGCTCGCCCGGTCGAACATGATGGCGATGGCGACCAGAGCGAAACCGTTCAGGAAGCCCACCGTGAAGAACTGGTTGTTGATGGCCTGCAGCACGTTCTTGCCGAGCCCGCCGACCCCGACCATGGAGGCGACGACGACCATGGCGAGCGCCATCATGATGGTCTGGTTGATGCCGGTCATGATGGTGGGCAGCGCCAGCGGCAGCTGCACGTTGAACAGCTTCTGGCCGTTGGAAGAACCGAAGGCGTCTGCCGCTTCCAGCACTTCGCGGTCCACCAGGCGGATGCCGAGGCTGGTCAGCCGGATGACGGGCGGGATGGCATAGATCACCACTGCGATCAGGCCCGGAACCTTGCCGATGCCGAAAATCACCACCACGGGGATGAGATAAACGAAGCTGGGCAGTGTCTGCATCACGTCGAGCACGGGATTGATGAGGCGTTGCAGGCGTTCCGAACGACCCATCAGGATGCCGAGCGGCAGGCCGATGACGATGGCGATCAGGGTGGCGATGGCGACGATGGAAAGCGTCGTCATGGCATCGCGCCAGAGACCGACGGCGCCGATCATCAGCAGGGCTAGCGCCGTGCCGCTGGTAATTCTGAAGCTGCGACCGGCCAGATGCACGATGGCGAGAATGATGAGGAGCGTGACGATCCACGGTGTCTGGATGAACAGCCGCTCCGAGGAATTGAGGAAGAGCTGCAGCGGATGCACGATCACATCGATCGCATCGCCGTAGTTGCGCACGATGTCGCGAAAACCGTCATCGATGGTCTTGCGTGCCACACGCATCGTGGAATTGTCGATGGCCGGGAACTTGCAGAGCATGTCCGGCAGGTAAGTGCAGAGGGCCATTATTGTTGTTTTCCCTTTGGGTTTTGGGGTGGGCGGGAGGTCGGTGCGTGCGGCACCCCCCTCTGTCCTGCCGGACATCTCCCCCTCAAGGGGGGAGATCGGCAGGGCGCACCCTTTTCCAATTCTCAACGTTTGTGATGGGCGATACCCCGCCGCAGGTCGATCTCCCCCCCTTGAGGGGGAGATGCCCGGCAGGGCAGAGGGGGGTAAGCGGCTTGCGCCGGCCCCCCATCAATCAATCACATCGAAGCCTTGATCTTCTCCGCCACCTCGGCCGGAACCCACTTCGTCCAGATTTCCTCGTGGTTCTCGAGGAAATACTCCGCGCCGTCCTCGTTGGTGCCCTGGTTCTCATCCATCCAGGCGAGGATCTCGGCAACCGTCTTGTTGTCCCAGCTGCGGGCCTTGATGTAGTCCAGCGTTACGCCGGCCTTGCTTTCGAAGTCCTTGGTGATGACGGTAAAGACATCGGCCACCGGATAGGCATTGACCTTGGCATCGGCGCAATCGACCTTGGCCGTGCATTCGTCATAATGGGCGCGATCGAGCTCGACGCCATCATCCAGCTTCACCATCTCGTATTTGCCGAGAATGGCGGTGGGCGACCAGTAATAGCCGAGCCAGCCCTGCTTCTTTTCAAACGCATTGGCGATGGAGCCGTCGAGGCCGGCGGCCGAGCCGGTATCGACCAGGGTAAAGCCCTTTTTGTCGCCCTCGCGCGCCTTGTAGAGATTGGCGGTGGTCACCTGGCAGTTCCAGCCGGACGGGCAATTATGCACGGCGCCCTTGCTGGCGTCTTCCGGCGCGGGGAAAAGTTCGGGATGTTTCAGTGCATCCTCGACGGTCTTGATATCAGGGTGCGCGTCAGCGATGAATTTCGGGATCCACCAGCCTTCGACACCGCCATCGGTAAGGATTTTAGATGCCTCGATCATGCGGCCTTCCTTGACGGCGGCATCGAGCGGCTCGCGCACGGCGTTAACCCACAATTCGGGCGCCATGTCCGGCTGGCCCTTTTCGTTCATGGAGGCGAAGGTCGGCATGGTATCGCCGCTGACGACATTGACCGTGCAGTCATAGCCGTTTTCCATGATGAACTTGTCGACGTAAGCCGCGGCACCGGCGGATGCCCAGTTCATTTCGGCGATGGAAATGCTGCCGCACTCTTCAGCGGCATTGGCGGAATTTGCTGCACCGGCAGCGATGGTAAAGCCCGTTACGAGAATGGTCGAGGCGAGGAGTTTCTTCATGTGTAAGACCCCCAAGTCTGATGCAGTGTTTTCAATTGGCAAAGCGGGAGCACTGCAAAGCCCGGATTGCCAAGGGCGAACTGACATGGCGCGTGGAAAAGCCGAAAAATGACGGCAAGAAGAATATCCGCAGAACACGCTGCGGCATTGCCGCAGGAGACGCGGCGAAAAGGCGCATGAATATGTCAACGACCGGCATAATACGGCCAAAAAGTGATATTGCAACGCGAAATGGCGCATCGCAGCCATGCGTTCGATTCCCGGAACATTTTCCCGTCTGGCGTAATACTGAAAATATATTTGTAATTTACTGAGGTGTATTTTGAATTTCAGTATTTTGAAATAAAAATCCGTTATGCTGTAAAGTGGTATTTAAAGAAAAAATACCGGCGCGATTTTGTGGAAAAAATATTCAGAAACGGGTTTTCGAAGGGTATTTTTATACTGTTTTCGAAGCGGGCGACGTTATCCGCCGCCCGTTCCGCCATCAGCGGGTCACGCCGCGTCCTTGCCGGCCACCTTCAGCGCGAAGGCATATTCGAAGGCAATTTCCTCCAGCCGCTGGAAACGGCCCGACTTGCCGCCATGGCCGGCCGCCATGTTGGTTTTCAGCAGGATGGGCGCTTCTCCCGTGGTCTTCTCACGCAGCTTCGCCACCCATTTGGTCGGCTCCCAATAGGTCACGCGCGGATCGGTGAGGCCGGAAAGCGCAAGGATAGGCGGGTAAGGTTTCGCACCCACATTGTCATAGGGGCTGTAGGCGGCGATCCAGCCATATTCCTCTGCCGATTCCAGCGGATTGCCCCATTCAGGCCATTCCGGCGGGGTGAGCGGCAAAGTGTCATCGAGCATGGTGGTCAGCACGTCCACGAAGGGAACGGCGGCGATGATGCCGGCGAATTTTTCCGGCGCCATATTGGCAACGGCTCCCATCAGCATGCCGCCGGCCGAGCCGCCTTCGGCGATAATGCCCCCATAGGAGGTGAAACCTTCCTGCACCAGATGATCGGCAGCGGCGATGAAGTCCTTGAAGGTGTTCTGCTTGGCTTCCATCTTGCCGGTCTCGTACCATTCGAAACCCTTGTCCTTGCCGCCGCGGATGTGGGCGATGGCATAGATGAAACCACGGTCGGCGAGCGACAGCGTTGTGGTGGAGAAAGAGGCGGGAATGGAGATGCCGTAAGCGCCATAACCATAAAGCAGGCAGGGGGCGGAACCGTTAAGCGCCACATCCTTGCGATAGAGCAGGGAGACCGGCACCAGCTCGCCATCATGGGCAGGGGCCATGATGCGACGGGTGATGTAATCGTCCGGATTGTGGCCGGAGGGCACTTCCTGCGTCTTCAGCAGCGTGCGCTCGCGCGTCACCATGTCGTAATCGAACAGCTGGCTCGGCGTCGTCATCGAGGAATAGGAAAAGCGGATGACGTCGGTGTCATATTCCGCCGCGCCATGCAGGCCGAGCGAATAGGCCTCTTCGGCAAAGGCGATGGAATGTTCCTCGCCGGTGCGGCGGTCGCGGATGACGATGCGCGGCAGGCCGTCGCGGCGTTCCAGCCAGATCAGGTGGCGGGCATAGGCATCGACGGAGAGGATGAGGCGGCCCGGCTCGTGCGGAACCACCTCTTTCCAGTTCTCCTTGCCGGGTGCGGTGACCAGTGCTTCCACGATGCGGAAATCCTTGGCGTCGCCGTCATTGGTGAGGATGAAGAAAACATCGCCGCCTTCGCACATCGAATATTCGATGCCCTCTTCGCGCTCCGCCACGATAGCAGGCTCGGCGGTCAGGTCTTTGGTGGAGAGAATGCGATATTCGCTGGTCTCATGGTCGTGAATGTCGATGAAGATGAAATCGTCGAGCACCGACGCGCCGACGCCCATGAAGAAACCGGGATCCTTTTCCTCATAGACCAGCCGGTCGGCCGATTGCGGCTCGCCGATGATATGATGGAAGACCTTGGAGGGGCGGTGGTTCTCGTCCTGCAGCGTATAAAAGAAGCTCTTGCCATCGGGCGCCCATGCGCCGCCACCGCCGGTGTTTTCCACGACATCGGCAAGGTCTTCGCCGGTCTCGAGGTTGCGGATGCGCAGGGTGAAATATTCCGAACCCTTGTCGTCATAACCCCAGATGCCGTGACTGTGATCGGAGGACTGGTCGAGGCCGGCAAGACGGAAATAATCCTTGCCCTCGGCCTCTTTGTCGCCGTTCAGCAGCACGTGTTTTTCGCCGCCGCCGCGCGGGGTGCGGAAATAATGCGGCTGCTCGCCGCCGGTCACGAACAGCGTGCCATAGGCATAAGGCCCGTCATTGACCGGTACGGAGGAATCATCCTGCTTGATGCGGCCCTTCATTTCCTCGAACAGCTTTTCCTGAAGCGCCTTGGTGTCACCCATGGCCGCTTCCATATAGGCGTTCTCCGCCTCCAGATGGGCGCGGATCGACGGGTCGAGCAGGGTTGGGTCCTTGAACATGGCCTGCCAGTTATCGGCCCGGAACCATGCGTAGTCATCGGTGCGGGTAATGCCGTGATGCGTATCCTGAACGGGCCGTTTTTCGGCGGTCGGGGCGGCGGGCAGGTTCTTGAAAATCGGCAAGGGAAACTCGCTTTCGTATGAAGAATTCTTGGGCGGCACCAAGATGTAGAGCGGGCCTTGCGGCCGATCAAGTTTCAAATCTCCACAGGCGGAATGCGGCTTGGGCACAATTTCGTCAGCTTTCGATCACATTTTGGCAATATCCGGCAAATCAGCGATGATGGATGCAGGCCGCCCGGCCTGCCGCCCACCACAAGAACAAACGAAAAAACTGACAGGATCCCATGCGAAAGCTTTTTCCCGCTGCCCTTTCTGCCTTTTTCCTTGGCTTGCAGACCTTCACGCCTGCTTTCGCGATCGATGCCAGCGTCATGCGGCAGTTGAACGCGCTTGCCCCCGAGGAGCGGCTGGAACAGCGCTGCGATATCGAGGCGATGGAAAGGATAGCGACCGAGCAGAAGGGCATGCGGCCGGACAAGGTCATCGCCTATACTTTCGGTGATCCGGAAGTCGGCAAGAACTCCATCAAGGCGCCGGGCGCGGTCTTCAGAAGTTCGGGCGAATGGTACAAGCTCAAATATAAGTGCCAGCTCAAGAGTGACAGCCTCAGCATCCAGTCCTTCGACTACCGTGTGGGCGATAAAATTCCCGAGGAGCAGTGGAAGAAGTTGTATCTTTATGACTGAGCACGGAATTTTTCGATTTCAGGCCGGCGTTTAGCCGCCGCTTTGTTGCCGCGTCGTCAACGGCTCTGTAACCCTGACTTCCGATCGAAGTGAGGGACATAAACATGGCGAAACGATTCAAGGGGCTTTCTGCTTTTCCGATCACGCCGGCCGATGAGGCCGGGCGGGTCGATGCCGAGGCCTTCTGTGCCCTGATCGAGCGGCTGGATGCGGCGGCGGTCGATTCTGTCGGTATTCTCGGCAGCACAGGCATCTACATGTATCTCACGCGCGAGGAGCGGCGTCGGGCCATCGAGGCCGCCGCCGCCATCCTCAAGGGCAAGCGCATATTGATGGCAGGCGTCGGCGCATTGCGCACCGATGACGCCGTGGCGCTGGCCAAGGATGCGGAAGCGGCCGGCGCCGATGCGCTGCTGCTGGCACCCGTCTCCTATACGCCGCTGACGCAGGAAGAGGCCTATCACCATTTCGCCGCCGTGGCCGGCGCAACGGGCCTGCCGCTCGCCATCTACAACAACCCCACCACGACCCGCTTTGCCTTCAGCGACGAGCTTCTGGTGCGGCTTGCCTATATCCCGAATATCCGCGCCATCAAGATGCCGTTGCCGGCCGATTCCGATTATGCCGGTGAACTTGCGCGGCTGAGGCCGAAGCTGTCGGATAATTTCGCCATCGGTTACAGCGGCGACTGGGGCTGCGCCGACGCCACGCTTGCCGGCGGCGACACCTGGTACAGCGTAGTCGCCGGCCTGCTGCCGGTTCCGGCCCTGCGGCTGATGCGGGCGGCTCAGGCCGGCAATGCGGAAGAGGCGAAGAGGATCGATGCGGCCTTCCAGCCGCTCTGGGCGCTGTTTAAGGAATTCGGCAGCATCCGCGTGGTTTATGTCGCCGCCAACATCCTGTCGCTGACGGTCAGCGAACCGCCCCGGCCGATCCTGCCGCTCACCAGCGCCGAACGCCAGCGGGTGGAAGAGGCGCTGGAAGCGCTGTCGGCACTGGAAACCGCGCCTTAATTCGGGCGCTTTGCGGGCGGATTGCCACGTCTTCACACTCCGGAACATAAAATGCTGCGTCGCCTCTTCATCGCCACCCTGTTTTTCTGCGCTTCTTCCGCCGCCTTAGCGGGGACCGGCCTTGTCGAACCGACGCTGAAAATGTCGCCGCAGCATGACGGCAAGGTGCGGGTGGCGATGACGCTCGATGCCTGCATGGGCAAGACCGACCACCGTATTCTCGATACGCTGGTGAAGGAGCGCATTCCGGCAACGATCTTCGTCACCGCCCGCTGGCTGAAACACAATAGCGAGGCGCTGGCCACGCTCATGGCGCATCCCGATCTGTTCGAGATCGAAAACCATGGCGAAAACCATGTGCCGGCGGTAGATAAGCCGGTTTCCATCTACGGCATCGCCGCCGCCGGTTCGGAAGCGGCGGTCGAGCAGGAGGTGGAGGGCGGCCGGCAGGCCATCGTCGCCGCCACCGGCCTCCAGCCGCAATGGTTCCGCGGTGCCACCGCCAAATATACCAGGTCCTCCATGACCACCATCAACCGGCTCGGCATGCGGGTCGCCGGTTATTCCGTCAATGGCGATGGCGGCTCGCTGCTGGGTGCGGCCGCGACGGCGAAACACATCGCTTCCGCCAGGGATGGCGATGTCATTATCTCCCACATCAACCAGCCCACCCATGAAGCGGGCGAGGGCGTGGTGAAAGGCCTTCTGGCGCTGAAGGCGCGCGGCGTGATTTTCACAAGGCTGGATGACCCGTCCTTCGCACCGCCGGGGAATTGAGGCACAAGGTCGCCGCCCGTTTCTTCTCCCCGCCGGGGAGAAGATGCCCGAAGGGCAGATGAGGGGGCAAGCTTTCCGCATCTCTCCACCGTCGCCCCCTCATCCGGCGCTGCGCGCCACCTTCTCCCCGGCGGGGAGAAGAAATATGCCGCACCCGCTCGCCTCACTGAAAGCAGCCGTCGGCAGGACTGAAGGATGAAGATACATCCTTCCACATCCATGCCCGTTTTTCGGCGGCGCGGGTCAAAAATTTGCGCTAGCATCCTCCCCATGATGCTGTTCAAACGCCCCGACACCGAAACACTCTATTCCGCCCTTGTGAACAAGGACCCCGCCTATGAGGGCGTGGCCTATGTGTGTGTGACGTCGACGAAGATTTTCTGCCGCTTCACCTGCACGGCGCGCAAGCCGAAGATCGAAAACTGCCGGTTCCGCGAGACCATCGCCGAATGTCTGGAAGCCGGTTTCCGTCCCTGCAAGCGCTGCAAGCCGATGCTGTCCTATGGCTCCGCCGATGAGACCGTAACGTCGCTGCTGACGGCGCTGGAAAACGAACCGGCGCGGCGCTGGCGCGAGGAGGATGTGGTGGCGTTCGGCCATGATCCGTCCACCGTGCGCCGCACCTTCAAGCGCCGTTTCGGCATGAGCTTTCTGGAAATCGCCAGATTGCGGCGGGTGGGTAGCGCTGCGGAAAGCATCGCTTCCGGCGAAGCGGTGATCGGCGCGCAGATCGATGCCGGTTACGAATCCGGCAGCGGTTTCCGCGCCGCCATCAACCAGTTCTTCGGCTCTTCGCCCGCCGCCATGAAGGGCAAAGGGTTTTTGAAGGGTGACTGGATCGATACGCCAATCGGCCCGATGCTCGCCGTGGCCGACGATCACTCTTTGCATCTCCTCGAATTCGCCGACCGGCCGGCGCTTCCCGCCGAGCTGAAACGACTGAAGACGCGCACCGGCGCAGATATGGTGCTTGGCCGGACGGCCGTGACCGGCCAGATCGAAGCGGAACTAAAGGCCTATTTCACCGGGCATTCAGCCGCCTTCGAAACTAGGCTTGCCGGCCACGGCACGCCCTTCGAGCGCGATGTCTGGCGCAGCCTGCGGGAAATCCCGGTGGGTGAGATCGTCAGCTATTCCTCGCTCGCAACCGCCATGGACAGGTCATCCGCCGTGCGTGCGGTTGCGCGTGCCAATGGCGCCAACCAGATTGCGATTGTCGTGCCGTGCCACCGTGTGCTGGGCGCGGATGGCAGCCTGACCGGCTATGGTGGCGGGCTGTGGCGCAAGAAATGGCTGATCGAGCACGAGCGCCGCATGGCGAGCGCGCAGGGGGAGGCGCAGGGAATGCCGCTCGCTTCCTGAGCGGCCTGACTGCTGGCGCGTGGGGTTTACCCCCTCTGCCCTGCCGGGCATCTCCCCCTCAAGGGGCGAGATCGGCTGGTGGCCCTCCCGCCACTTCGTTCTCTAACCTTGAGATGGGCGAAACCTCGCCGCAGATCGATCTCCCCCCTTGAGGGGGAGATGCCCGGCAGGGCAGAGGGGGGTAAGCCCCACGCGCCCGCGCCTGCCGTTGAAGCCGTGCTCAATCCGGCAGTTTCGGCACCACCCGGCGTGAGGGGAAGAGTTCCCGCGTCACCGTCATGGCGATCAGCGACAGCGGCAGCGCCAGCATGGCCCCGGCCGCCCCCCACATCCATGTCCAGAAGATGATCATCACGAAGACGAGGAAGGGGTTTATCTCCATGTTGCGGCCCACCACCGCCGGAAAGGCGAGGTTTTCCATCAACAGGTGAATGGTGAAGAAGATAGCCGCCGGCAGAAGCGCCAGAATGATGTTGTCATGGGTGATGATACCCGCCACCGTCAGCGAAATCGTCATGGCGGTGATGCCGAGAAACGGCACGAAGCTGGAGAGAAAGGCGAACAGCCCCCACAGAAGCGGCATGGCCAGTCCGCCGAAATAGGCGATGATCACCATCGTCACGCCAAGCCCGGCATAGATCAGCGCCGCCGTGGCGAAATAGGTGCCGAGCACCTCTTCCACAGAACCGATGATGCGGATGGTGCGAAGCCGCTGGTGGCGGGCCGGAAAGGCCATGATGATCGCCTTGCGCAGCCGCAGCCGGCTATAGAGAAACATCAGCAGCGCGGCGAGGAAGATCAGGCCCTGAATGACGGCCGGGGTGACGTTGGAGCCGAGCACGGAAATGATTTCGCCGCTGCGCGAAATCAAAGATTCCATCGACATCGAGCCCAGACTGAAGCTCGCCGCCGAAATATTCAGCCATCTGAGGCTTTGCAGATAGGGCAGGAAACGGTCGATGCTGCGCTCCACCAGCGCCGGCCCTTCCGAAGCGAGAAGCGAGAGCGGCTCGGTCAGCGAATTGACCACGAAGAACATCACCGCCGCCACGAGGCTCGATAGAATGAGCGCGACGCCGAAGCCGGGAATGCCGTAGGAACCGAGCTTTTCGGCGGCGATGCCGAGGATCATGCCCACCACGATGGCCATCACCACCGGAATGAGGATGAGCGACAATTCGTGGATGACCGCCATCAGCATGATGAGGAAGATGCCGATCACCGACCAGGCGACGACCACATCCAGCGCTTCGCGGCCAAGCGGCTGCTGGCTGCGCGCATCGTCGCGGCGCGACGTGGATGGCGGGGCCTCCAGCGGGTCCGCCCTCGTGATCGGAACGGTTCCGGCTGTGGCGCCGGCTGCGACCGAATTGCCGGTCTTGTCCGGTCTGGCATTTTCATTCATCGAACGGTCCCCCAATCAGGTGACAAACGTTCGAAAAATGTGGCGGTTCCGGGGCGGCGCAAATTTCCGCCGCCCCTTTTTGCAGTTGGAGCATGCCGAGCAAATATGGAGCCCGGTTTCCCGGCCGCAAATGCGGCGATGCTTTAGGCGGAAAGCTTTAGCCCGATGCCCCACGGATCTTTGAGGACAATGCCGTCACTTTGCCTTTCGGTGGCGATTTCCAGCCGGTCGAGGGCGGCAATCGCCGTCTCAAGCGCGGCCGGCTCGTTGAATGTCAGCGAATAGCCGGAAAGGCCGGTCATATTGTCCTTGCGGGCCGCAGCACCCCGGCTGTTCCAGATATTGGCGGCGACGTGGTGGTGATAGGCCCCGGAGCCGAAGAAACTCGCACCCGGATACCGCGCCATGATCTTCAGCCCCAGCACATTCTGATAAAACTCATCCGCCTGCGGAATATTGCCGACCTGCAGATGGATATGGCCGATGGCGGTTCCCTCCACCGCACCGGTGAATGGGGTCTTCGGCGCGCTGTCATAAAGCGCCTGCAAGTTGAGGCCGAGCGTGGCCATCTCAACCGTGCCATCAGGCTGGTAGGTCCATTCATCCGGCGAACGGTCGCGATAGACCTCGATGCCGTTGCCTTCCGGGTCGGCGAGATAGATTGCCTCGCTCACCAGATGGTCGGATGCGCCCTGAAACTGGATATTGTTATGGGCGGCATGCGCCAGCCAATGGGCCAGGTCGTTCCGGCTCGGCATCAGGAAGGCCGTGTGGAACAGGCCTGCGGCATTGCGCGGCGCGCGTTCCGCCGTGCTGGAGGTGGAAAGTGTCAGTAGCGGCTGACCGCCGATACCAAGCACTTCGCCGCTAGGGTTCTTTTCAAGAACGGAAAGGCCGATGATCTTCTGGTAGAAATCCGAAACGCGCGGCAGATCGTGAACGACGAGATGCGCCTGGCCGACATAGGCCGGCCGCGTCAGGGCGAATTGTTTGATTTCACTCATCATGATCTCCATATTGAATCCGAAGCGCCCCGGGGCGGATCGGTCGCCGAAACCATCGGCCGACGCCGCTTTGCGGCGTTTGTCGAAGGCGAATATGGGCTGGTTTCGTCGTTCAGCAAAGATCGTCGTCTGGCGATTGACCGTCCACTATTCGTTGACAATGCCCCGTTCCGGCCCGGCTCCGGCTTTGACTTCGATCAAGGTGAAGGCCGTGCCGAAGGGGAAATATAAGCCTAGCCCGACACGCTAAACGGCGGATCAAGCCAAAGGAGACAGCCATGTACAAGAAGATCATCGTACCGGTAGACCTCAGCGCCACCGACAAGGGGGAAAAGATTCTCGAAAAGGCCAAGGCGCTTCTGGATCCTGATGGCGAGATCGTTCTCATCAATGTTGTCGAGGAACTGCCGGGCTATATGGCGATCGACCTGCCTGTCGACCTGATCGAAAACGCCATCAAGGACGCCAAGACCAAGCTTTCGGACATCAAGACCAGAGCCGGTTTCAAGGGCAGCCAGGAAATCAGAAGCGGCGCGCCCGCGCGTGAAATCATCGCCGCCGCCGAGGAACACAAGGCCGACCTCATCATCATCGCGTCGCACACGCCGGATTTCAGCAATTATTTCATCGGCGCCACCGCCGACCGCGTGGTGCGCCATGCCAAATGCTCGGTGCTGGTGGACCGATAAAAGCCTGACGTTTCAGGGTTGCGGGCGGATTTTCCGCCCCCAAGCATTCCCAGGAAAAGTGGAATCCGGTTTTCCGTCTGGGAATGCGGCGATACAAGAAGATGGGCTGGAGGAAAAAACATGAATGTCGAAAGTTACGAGAAAATCCTGCGTGACCGCCAGCGCGAGCTTTATCGCCGCCTGCACAAAATCGAGGCCGATTTCGAAGAGCCTCGCAATCCCGATGATGAGGATCGCGCCACCGAACGCAGCAATGACGAGGTGCTGGACGAGCTGGGGCAGGTGGGTCAGGACGAGCTGCGCGCCATCGACGCAGCCCTCGACCGTATCGCCAGCGGCACCTTCGGCACCTGTGTCAAATGCGGCAAGCGGATTTCGGAGGATCGGCTGAAGGCGGTGCCCTATACGCCGTTTTGCCAGGAATGCGCTGCGGCGTTGTGAGGGCAGGGGAAAGCGTGACTGGGTTTCTTCTCCCCGCCGGGGAGAAGGTGGCCCGAAGGGCCGGATGAGGGGGCAAGCTCTCCGAACACATCTACCCTTGCCCCCTCATCCCGCTGCCGCGGACTTCTCCCCGGCGGGGAGAAGAAACAAGCGTCTACCGCTCGTTCCACAGGCAATTGTTCTGGCTACGGGCAACCTGCACCTCTCCTTTCGCAACAGCCTCGAACGCAATTTGATTGCCGTTAACCGGGCGCTGTCTTGTTCCTGTCTAATATTGTCTCCATGCTTTGAGGACAGCACGCAGACGGGATTGGACTATGAGCGATTTATGGCGGTTCGGGCGCCAGTATGATTTTCACGAGATTGTCGCCGATGGCATCGTCCATGGTGTCGGCATCGTGTTTGCGCTTATCGGCGCCACGGCGCTGATTTTCTACGCGACCGCCTGGGGGACGCTCAGCGCGATCGCCGCCGCGTGGATTTACGGTCTCGGCCTCGTCGCCTGTCTCTCCGTGTCCTTCACCTATAATATCTGGCCGCACTCCAGGGTGAAATGGTTTCTGCGCCGGCTGGATCATTCGGCAATCTTCATCCTCATCGCCGCCACCTATACGCCCTTTCTGATGCGCGGCATCCACGATCCGCTGATCGCCGTCATGCTGGGGCTGATCTGGCTTGCGGCGCTGTGCGGCATCCTTCTCAAATGCCTGTTTCCCGGCCGTTACGACCGGGTCGCCATCGGCCTTTATCTCGCCATGGGCTGGAGCGGCGTCATGGTGGTCGGGCCGCTGTCGTCGCATCTCGCCCCGGTCACGCTCTGGCTGATCGTCGCCGGCGGCGTCATCTATTCGCTCGGCGTCATCTTCCATGTCTGGGAAAAGCTGCGCTTCCAGAATGCCATCTGGCACGCTTTCGTGGTCGCCGCCGCCGCCGTTCATTATTTCGCCGTGGTCACCTCCTTCAGCCTCGTGCCGCTGGCATCCTGAAGAATGCGCCCCGATGGCGGGATGGGTACTGGACAGCCATTCGCATCATCGCCTAATCCTCGTGCAGATGGCGGACGAAAATACCGCCGCTGCAAGCAGGAAAAGGGTGAACGACAATGAGCGTGCAACTGCGCGACGCGACCGTGGACGATCTCTCCGGCATCATGGAGATTTACAATGATGCGGTGCTGAATACGACCGCGATCTGGAACGACGTGCTGGTCGATCTGGAAAACCGCAAGGAATGGTTCGCCGCCCGCAAGTCACGCGGCTTTCCGGTCATCGTCGCAATCCTCGACGGCAAGGTCGCAGGTTATGCTTCCTATGGCGACTGGCGCGCTTTCGACGGTTATCGCCACACTCGCGAACATTCGGTCTATGTGCATAAGGATGCGCGCGGCCACGGCATCGGCAAAAAGCTGATGCAGGCGTTGATCGATCATGCCTCCAGCAACGACGTGCATGTGCTGATCGCCGCCATCGAGGCGGAAAACACCGCCTCCATCCGCCTGCATGAAAGCCTCGGCTTCAGGGTCGTCGGCCGGTTTTCGGAAGTCGGCACCAAGTTCGGCCGCTGGCTGGATTTGACGTGCATGGAGCTGAAATTAGGCTGAGAGACTAAAGGCAATCTATGGAACGGGCGGGTGTCGCTTGTTTCTTCTCCCCGCCGGGGAGAAGGTCGCGGCAGCGGGATGAGGGGGCAAGCTCTCCGAAATCCGGCAACGTCACCCCCTCATCCGACCCTTCGGGCCACCTTCTCCCCGGCGGGGAGAAGAAGTACGCGGCATGGCTCAAACCGGCTCGAACACCATCGAATGGCCGTTGATACAATAACGCAGGCCTGTCGGCTTCGGGCCGTCCGGGAAGACGTGGCCGAGATGGCCGCCGCAATTGGCGCAGCGGATTTCCGTGCGCACCATGCCGTAGCTGGCGTCGCGATGTTCCGTCACGGCGCCCGGCTTTACCGGCTCGAAATAGCTCGGCCATCCGCAGCCGGCATCGAATTTCGTATCGGAGAGGAACAGCGGCTCGTCGCAGGCCGCACAGCGATAGAGGCCTTTCTGGAATGTATCCCAATAGGGCCCGGTGAAGGCGCGCTCGGTGCCGTGTTCGCGCAGGATGCGATATTGTTCCGGCGTCAGCTGTTCACGCCATTCGGCATCGCTTTTTTTGATTTTTGGGGATGTCAGATCGCTCATGGAATGATCCTTTCTGTTCCCGCCTCAAATAGTCATCGCGGAGGCGGATTGAAAGGGGATGGGCGTCATAACGCGTTCGTTATGGGCCGGGAGTACCGATTTGGGTTGAGATGGCTTTGTCTATGCCTTAGAGCATTTCCAGGAAAAGTGGAGCCCGGTTTTCCGTCCGGAAATGCGCTCTAACTGAAAAAACGATTTGAAGAAGAACGCCATTATTGGCGCGCAGGGATGGGGGACATCCCGGGAGATGTGAATGACATCAGATGTCACGCCGTTGACATTCCTGTCGCTGTTTCTGCCGTTTCTGGCAGCGCTTGCCGCACCCGTCCTGGTTAAAAGGTTCGGTCACAATGCGGCGTGGGTCCTGGCGATTGCGCCTGCTCTCGCCTTTGCGCATTTTGCGCTGATGCTGCCGCAGATCGCGGCAGGCGGGGTAGTGACCGGCGGTTATGCCTGGGTGCCGAGTTTCAATCTCAGCTTCTCCTGGTTCATCGACGGCCTGTCGCTGACCTTTGCGCTGCTGATCACCGGCATCGGCCTGCTGATCGTGCTTTATGCGGGCGGTTATATGAAAGGCCACCCGCAGCAGGGCCGGTTCCTGTCCTTCCTGCTGCTCTTCATGGGGGCGATGCTGGGCGTCGTGGTTTCCGACAGCCTGCTGATGCTGTTCGTCTTCTGGGAACTCACCTCCATCACCTCCTTCCTACTGATCGGCTTCGACCATGAGCGCGCCGCCTCGCGCCGCGCTGCGCTGCAGGCGCTGGTGGTGACGGGCGGCGGCGGTTTGCTGCTTCTCGCCGGGCTGATTTTCATATGGGATATCAGCGGCTTGACGCAACTGTCGATGCTGGTGCGCGGCGGCGATGTCTTGCGCGACAGCCCGTTTTATCTGGCCGCGCTGCTTCTGGTTCTCGGCGGCGCCTTCACCAAATCGGCGCAGTTTCCCTTCCATTTCTGGCTGCCCAACGCCATGGAAGCGCCAACGCCGGTATCCGCCTATCTGCATTCGGCAACCATGGTGAAGGCCGGCGTCTATCTGCTGATGCGCCTCAACCCGGTTCTCGGCGATACCGCCGCCTGGCAGATACTGCTGCCCTTCTTCGGTGGGCTGACCATGCTCACCGGCGCGCTGCTGGCCGTGCGCCAGACCGATCTCAAGCTGATGCTCGCCTATACGACGGTGTCGTCGCTCGGCCTGCTGGTCATGCTGACGGGTTTCGGCTCCGACCATGCCATCGAGGCGGCGGTGCTTTATCTGGTGGCGCATTCGCTGTTCAAGGGCGCGCTCTTCATGGTCGCCGGCATTATCGACCACGAGACCGGCACCCGCGACGTGACGAAGCTCGGCGGCCTCAGAAAAGCCATGCCGATCACCTTCGCAGCGGCGCTGGCGGCTGCGATTTCCATGGCCGGCCTGCCGCCTTTCTTCGGTTTTCTCGCCAAGGAAGAGATTTATTACGCGCTGGCGCATGGCAATCCGCGCGCCGTGCTGTTCACCGGCATCGCCATCCTCGGCAACGGACTGATGTTTGCCGTCGCCTTTGCGGTGGCGCTGAAACCCTTCCTCGGCAAGCCGGTGAAGACCCCGAAACACGCGCATGAAGGCCCGCTGCTGCTCTGGCTCGGCCCGGCGCTTCTGGCGCTGAAGGGGCTGACGATTGCGCTCTTTTCCGGCATCGCGCATTTCTACATCTCCACCCCGATGGCGAGCGCCATTGCCGGTGAGGCGCGCCCGGTGGAAATCTCGCTCATTCCCCATATCGGCGTGCCGCTCGGCCTGTCGCTGCTCACCATCGCGCTCGGCATCGTCCTTTATACGCAGCTTTCCGCCGTCCGTGGACTGATCGACCGCACCTTCAAGGCGCTGGGGGCAGGGCCGGACAGGGGCTTTGACGTCTTCATCGAAATGCTGGTGAAAGTCTCGTTCCACATCACCCGGCTCATTCAGCCGGGCAGGCTGGAATTTTACGTCACCGCCACCTTCGCCGTCATCGCCGCCGTGCTGCTTGTGCCGCTGTTCCTTTATGGCGAATTGCCGTCCATGCCGTCATGGCCGCGCGATATGCCCATCCATGAGCTGACCTTCATCGCCATTGCCGTGGCGGGGCTCATCGCAGTGCTGACGGCGTCGAGCCGGCTCACCGCCATCATCGCGCTCGGCATTCAGGGTTTTGCGGTGGCGGTCATCTTCCTGCTCTTCGGCGCGCCCGATCTGTCCTTCACGCAATTCATGGTCGAGACGCTGTCGGTGGTCATCCTGACGCTGGTGATGACGCGGCTTCGCCTGTCGCCGTCAGACCATCGCGGCCTTGGCCAGAAGCTGCTGGACAGCACCATCGCCATCGCCTGCGGAACCGGCTTTGCTTTGTTCCTAATGCGCGCGACCGAGGCGAGCTTCGACAACCGCCTGACGGATTTCTACAACACCTATTCCAAGGTCATCGCCCACGGCGCCAATGTGGTCAACGTCATCATCGTCGACTTCCGCGGCACGGATACGCTCGGTGAAATCGCTGTCGTGATGATAACGGGTCTTGCCATTCTCGCGCTGATCCGCATCCGCCCGGCTGCTGCTATCAAAGGATCGGCCAAGACCGCGAAGAAAAAAGGAGCGCGGGCATGAACACGCTCATTCTGCGCACCGTCGCCCCTGTCGTCACCAGCCTCATGGTGCTGTTTTCCATCTTCGTGCTGCTGCGCGGCCATAATGAGCCGGGCGGCGGCTTCATCGGCGGCCTGATCGCGGTCTCTGCGCTGGCGATCTATGGCATCGCTTATGGCGTCACCGCAGTCAGGCGCGCCATCATGTTTCATCCGCTGTCGATTGCGGGGGCGGGGCTGCTGCTGTCCATGCTTTCCGGCCTCGTTTCCATCGCCGCCGGCGTGCCCTTCATGACCGGGCTCTGGGTCTATCCGAGCCTGTTCGGCGTCGAAATACCGCTCTCCACCGTCATGTCCTTCGATATCGGTGTCTATCTCGTCGTGGTCGGCGCCATCACCTCCATTGCGCTGGCGCTGGAAGAAAGGGAAAGCGACTGATGGAAGCGGTCTTCTCCATTCTCGTCGGCATCTTCTTTTCGGTGGCGATCTATCTCATGCTGTCGCGCCACAGCATCCGCATGCTGCTCGGCATCGCCATTCTCGGCAATGCGGTGAACCTCTTGCTGTTCACGGCAGGCAGGCTGACGCGCGAAGTGCCGCCGATCATTCCGCCCGGCATGGATACGCTGCCCGCGGGTGCGGCCAATCCGCTGCCGCAGGCGCTCATCCTCACGGCGATCGTCATTTCCTTTTCCTTCTTCTGTTTCCTTCTGGTGCTGACCTGGCGTGCGTTTCAGGAATTGCAGACCGACGATACGGACGAAATGCGCACCGCAGAACCCGCAGGCGAGCCCTTGCCGCCGCTCGGTTATTGAGCGGCGAGGCTGAGACATCATGGCATCCTCCACCACATCCGCAGTCACCGACCTTTCCGCAGCGCTCGTCACGACGCCCGTGCCGCTGTCCGACTGGCTGATCATTCTCCCCATCGCGCTCTGCATTGGTGCAGGCGCGGTGCTGATGATGATGCGCCACGCCATCCGCCACCACGCGACCGTCGCCATCGCGGCGCTGTTCCTGCTGGTGCTGCTCGATGCCGCGCTTTTGTGGAAGGTCGCCACTGATGGCCCCTTCACCATGGTCATGGGCCGCTGGCTGCCGCCCTTCGGCATTGCCTTTACCGCCGACCTGACGGGCGCGCTGCTGTCGCTTGCCGCCGCCATCGTCGCACTTGCGGGCGCCATCCATGCCGGCGCGGATATCGACGCCAGCGGCAGGCGATACGGTTTCTATCCCTTCCTGATGCTCTTGATGGCCGGTGTCACCGGCGCTTTCCTGACCGGCGACATCTTCAACCTCTATGTCTGGTTCGAGGTGCTGCTGATCTCGTCCTTCGGCCTGATCGTGCTCGGCTCGACGCGCGAGCAGATCGACGGCGCGCTGAAATACGCCATTCTGAACCTCATCGGCACAACGCTGTTCCTGATAACTGTGGGTTATCTCTATGCCATCTTCGGCACGCTCAACATGGCCGATATCGCGCAGAAGGCGACCGGGCTGCGCGGTTCGGCGCCGCTGATGACGCTTGCGAGCCTGTTCGCGCTCGCCTTCGCCATGAAGGCCGCCGCCTTCCCGGTGAACTTCTGGCTGCCCGCTTCCTATCACACGCCGCGCATTGTCGTTTCCGCCTTGTTCGGCGGCTTGCTCACCAAGGTCGGCATCTATTCGCTGCTGCGCGTCATGGTCATGCTGTTTCCGGTCGAGCGGGAAGAACTCAGCATCGTCATCGCCATCTCGGCGGCGTTGACCATGGTGCTCGGGGCCATGGGCGCGCTCGCCCAGAACGATATCCGCCGCATGCTCGGCTATATCGTCATATCGGGTATCGGCTACATGATGGCCGGCATCGCCATCGGCACGCCGTCGGGTGTCACTGGCGCCATTTTCTACGCGCTGCATTCCATGGTGCTGATGACGGCGCTTTATCTCGCCGCCGGCCATGCCGCCCGCCTCGGCGGCGGTTTCAGCCTCACCTCGCTCAGAGGCCTTTACCAGCAGGCTCCGTGGTTTTCGGCGCTGGCGCTGGCGCTGTTTTTCGCCGGTTCCGGCCTGCCGCCCTTTTCCGGCTTCTGGCCGAAGGCGGTGCTGGTCAAGTCGGCGATCGATATCGGCGCCTGGTGGCTCGCCGGCGCCATTCTCGCCTCCGGCTTCATCGCCACCATCGCTTTCGGGCGGATATTCCTTTTGTGTTTCTGGCGTCCCGTTGCGGCATCCCCCGGTCAGCCTTCCGTGCCGCAGGCGTCGCCCTCGGCAGCGCCGTCTTTCGCGCCGCTGGTGGGGCTGACGGTGCTGGTGGTATTCTTCGGCCTGTTTCCGGAAAGCCTGCTCAATCTCAGCCAGCAGGCGGCCGCAGGCCTCGCTAATCCGCAGGCCTATATCCAGTCGGTCTTTACCGAAGGGGGCAAACCATGAGCCTCTATCTCGTACAATTGCTTTTCGTTGCCGTATGGCTCGCCGTGACAGGCAGCGTCACGCTCGCGAACATCATTTTCGCCCTTGTCGTTTCGACGCTGGCGCTCGGCATTATCCGCCACCAGCTTCCGGGCGGGCGTAACCACTGGCTCAGGCTTGTCCGGGTGCTGTCGCTGGTGCTGCTGTTCTTCAAGGAGCTGGCACTCTCGGCATGGAAGGTCGCCGTGCTGGTGACCCGGCCGAAGCTCGACGTGCAGCCCGGCATTTTCGCCTATCCGCTGACGGTGACGACGGATTTCGAGATCACGCTGCTCGCCAATCTCATCACGCTCACGCCCGGCACGCTGTCGGTCGATGTTTCGGCGGACAGGAAAACGCTCTACGTGCACGCGATCGATTGCAGCGATATCGAAGCGACGAAAAACGACATCCGCAACGGCTTTGAAAGAAAGATCATGGAGGCGTTTCAGATATGACGCCGGAACAAATAGTTTCATTTGCAACTATACTTGCATCGGTTGTTCTGTCGGCCGCCTTTTTGCTGACAGTATATCGCGTCGTCGTCGGCCCCACCTTGCCGGACCGTATCGTTGCGCTCGACATGCTGGTGGGCATCGCCATCGGCTTTATCGCAGTCATCGCCATCCGCACCGGCTTCAATCTTTACGTCGATATTGCGATTGCGCTCGGGCTGGTCGGTTTTCTGGCAACGGTGGCCTTCGCCCGCTTCGTGCTGTCGCGCGGCCCGGACGGCCGGCGCAGGCCAGCGGCGGTTCTCGATGGCGAAAGGGCATCCGAAGCCATTGAAAAAAATATGGAAAAAGGTATCGCCAACAGAAAAGGAAAGGGCAGGCGATGATGGCTTGGATCGTGGCTATTCTGGTTGCGGCGCTGTTGGTCTCAGGCGCCATTTTCTCGCTGATCGCGGCAATCGGCCTCAATCGGCTGCCGGATGTCTATACCCGCATGCATGCGGCTTCCAAGGCGGGAACGGTGGGGTCCGGCCTGCTGCTTCTGGCTGTCGGCATCCATTCCATGGAAATATCGACGCTGGCGCGGGCGCTCGCCGGTTTCTTCTTCTTTGTGCTTACCGCGCCGGTCTCGGCACATCTTCTTGCCATGGCCGCTCACAAGGCAGGTTATCCGCTTGCCGTTAAATCGGTAGTTGATGACATCAAGAAAATTTGAAGTTGAAAATCCCCCTAATAATTGGGGGTATTCATTTTCAATTACTACTTGGCATAGTATTTTATTACCCGTAATTTTTTGTATTCCGATTAGACTGTTTTGAACTGAAAAATTCACAATAGGAATTTGACTTTTGCTGTTTTGCTGTTATCCAAATTAAGTGTAAAGTTGCTAATCGCGATTTGCATCTAGCCTCTTCATAGTCGGCATAGGCATTTTATTAATGTCTAATCTATGGCCCATCGGACCATTGCTGCCCATGTCGCGGGCCATAAGTTGAATCTCGGACCAATTCGTTTCCGGTTTTCGCTCGAAATCTAGGGGTAGGTTTCATGTTGGTTTCAACAAGGCGAAGGTGGGGCACCGGGTAACTTCACATCGCTCGATGCGGCGTTCGCCCGCGTCAGGGGATCAATAAACAGGAGATACTTAAATGACGGAAACTGCATACGGTAACGCCCAGGATCTGCTGGTCGAACTGACTGCGGATATTGTGGCTGCCTATGTTAGCAACCACGTCGTTCCGGTAACTGAGCTTCCCGGCCTTATTTCGGATGTTCACACGGCACTCAGCGGAACATCGGCACCGGCATCGGTGGCGGTCAATGTCGAAAAGCAGAAGCCTGCCGTCTCCGTCCGCAAGTCGGTTCAGGATGACCACATCGTCTGTTTGGAATGTGGCGGCTCGTTCAAGTCGCTCAAGCGGCATCTCACGACGCATCACAGCATGACGCCGGAAGAATATCGCGAAAAATGGGACCTGCCGGTCGACTATCCGATGGTTGCGCCCGCCTATGCCGAAGCCCGCTCGCGGCTCGCCAAGGAAATGGGTCTCGGTCAGCGCCGCAAGGCCAGCCGTTGATTTTAAAGACGGTCCGGCTGCTGTCCTGACAGATAGCCGGAAGTCGCAAGGCAATACGGCCGGTCCTTTGACCGGCCGATTTCGTTTCTGGGGTTCGAAGACCTCACCTCCGTCTTGCCGGCCCATATCCGGCATCCAGCTACGGCGCGTCTGCGCCGTGAGAGGGGTCTTTCGCGATCGAGAACTGGATCGCACCAGACCCGGGAGCCGTTCCCTCGACCGACTTTTGTGTCGCGCAAAATTTCGATTGAGGAAAAAAATCCTTTATCGCGCACATCAATTCTGTAAAAATAAAGCCGTATCAACCGCATAGTCTTCCTTGTCAAATTCGCACTTCCCCATGCTTGCTCTCAGGTGTATGAATTAATTCCTATTCGTAGAGGAGTTGCATATGCCGTCGGATACTGTGTTTCTGCCTGCCGCCGCGCGGCCTTGCGTGCGGGTCGGTGATCGTCCCTTTCGTCATTGGCCGTCTGCGGCCGGGCGGGATGAGATTTCCCGTCTTTGCCGTCTGGTACGGCAGCTCACCGGCGAGATGGTGCAATTGACGGGCGACCGAACGCTGGCGCGCCGCGACAGCCGGCGCACGGAATGCCACATCCGCCAGATCGCCATGTATGTGTGCCATGTGCAGCTCGGCATTCCCATGTCGGATATCGGGCCGTGTTTCGGCCGAGACAGGACGACGGTGGGCCATGCCTGCCAGGTGGTGGAGGACCGGCGTGACGAACCGGCATTCGATGAGTTCGTCGCCGCGCTCGAGCGGCTCACCGGCAGTATCTTCAACGCGATGAAAGGCGCCCGGGATGAGTGAGGAAAAAAGCATCCCGGTTGCCTCCCCGAACCCTCATCTCCTGCGGCTGCTGCGCTGCATCGCCGCGGGCGCGGCCGAGATGTCGCAGGAGGGCGGGGATATCGTCCTGCGCCGGGCGCGGGCAGGCCACACGGCGCTGCGGTTTCCGGCCGCGACGGTGCGGTTTGCCATTTCCTCCGGGCTGGTCGAGCAGCGGGACAACACCCTTTCCGCCGCACCGCCGCTCGCCTCCTGCCTGAAACGTGCAATGGCAAAAGACCGGGACGAGGTTTTTCAGGAACAGCACCGGCATATGCAGACGGTTGTTGTGGATGTCGGCGATGCGAAGCAGCAGGCCCGGCGCAATCTCAACACCTCTCCCCTGACCAGCCTTGCAAGGTTGAAGGAACGGGACGGTGCGGCGTTTTTCCCGGCGGATGCTCTGGAGGCGGGCGAGCGCCTCGCCGCCGATTTTCATCGCGGTCACCTCAACCCGAAGGTTACGGCGACATGGGAGCCGAGAATAGCGAACCGCACAAAAGGCGAGGCGGGAGGCGCGCTCGATCTCACCGAGGCGGCAATGGCCGCAAGAACGCGGTTTTCCCGCGCGGCCGATGCGATGGGGCCTGAACTGTCGGGCGTCGCCATCGATATCTGCTGCTTCGAAAAGGGGCTGGAGACGGTGGAGCGCGAAAGGCAATGGCCGGCGCGGTCGGCAAAACTGCTGCTGCGCGCCGCACTGCTGGCGCTTGCCCGCCATTATGCGCCGCCTGCGGCCCGCGCCGGCAGAAAGGAACACCATTGGGGCGATGCAGATTATCGCCCGTCGATGGCGAGGTGAAGGTCAGGCGGCCAGCAGCCGGGCTTCCTCGCGGATGCGCTTGATCATGGAGCGCAGGCCGTTAGCGCGCTGCGACGACAGATGTTCCACCAGCCCGATCCTGTCGAATACCTCAATGGCGTCGAGACCGGCGATTTCGGAGGCTCTCTTGCCGGAATAGACGGCGAGCACGATGGCGACGAGGCCGCGCACGATATGTGCATCCGAATCGCCTTCGAAGGTCAGGAGAGGGTCTTCCGCACCATTGCTGTGGCTGACGAGCCAGACCTGGCTTGCACAGCCATGCACCTTGTTCTCGGCCGTGCGCTTGTCTTCCGGCAGATCGGGAAGCGCCTTGCCGAGTTCGATGACATAACGATAACGATCCTCCCAGTCATCGAGGAAGGCGAAGTCGTCAAGGATCGTTTCGAGAGAGGCCATTTGCGCGCCGTATCATCCATTATTGCAGGTCTTTGTTAGGATATAGGCGAAGTGCGGCCGGTTTTGAACCATGGCCCATGAAAAAGCCCACGGAAAACAGGTTTCCGTGGGCAAGTCAGGCAGGCAATCGGCAGCCGGATATTTTCGGCTGCAAAAGAGTGGCGGCGCGGTGGCCGGCAAGGACCAGGGCAACAGTATCAGGGGGCCGGGCGCTTCTGCGGCAGGGGAATGACGGTGCCGGTCTTCAGCATGTCGGCATCCTTCGGAAATTCGACGCTGACGACCGGTGCTTCGGCCAGTTTTTCGGTCTCGGCCGCGAGTTCAGCGGCGGGGGCGGGCTTGTCACCGGAAGAAAGCTGCTTGTCCAGCAGTTCATAGGCCACCTTTGCGCCTTCCTTTGCCCGCTCGCCGAGCGCATGGAAGGTTTCGGCGCCCTTGACGCAGACATCGGGCTTTTCGATGCAGATGGCGCTGACATAACGATAGGCTTCACCGGCGGCCGAAACGGCGCTGGGAATATCGAAGGCCGAAGGTTCCTTGGCCGGATCGTTGCTGCTGCCGAAATAGGACAGCGCCACCAGCACCAGCGAAAACCAGAATGTTCCCTTGATCAGAAACCACATTGTCAGACTACCCTGCCAGATGATCTTTGTTTTCTAAAGCCCCGCCCGGTTTCGGGTCATCGGCCTTTGTCCCGTTTTTCGGGCTTGTGAAGAAGCTACACGCGACCGGCGAACAGCCGATTGCAAAAAGCGGCGCAATTTAATTCAAATTGTATCTATTCTCCTCGTATCGGGACGCCTGCCATCAATTCATTCGCATTTTAACAGTCCATGTTAAGCATAATTGCGACAGAGGCCGCGCGTTCCGGGCGAAAGCGGCGCAAAGCTTTGCCACAAAAGTTAACGCGATGGCAAAAATGAAGCGAAATCCGTCGCTTACCCGTCATTAACCATGATTGGCAAAGCTTCGAAGAAATGCCCCGTAATGGGACTGCGAGGCATTTGACGGGCCTTTGAGGCCATTCTTTTTATCCATTCCTTAAGCCGCCGCCTTCTATTGTCGGAGCCGTTAGAACCGCCTCAGGGATTCGGTGTTGGTATTGCGTAATATGAGAGAAAAAGCGGTCGCATTGGTCGACCATGCCGCAGGCAGATGGCTTGCGCGCATGGAAGAGGACGCCGAAAGGCGCGCCGGAACCGTTGCGCGCCTGCGCCGGCTGATCGCCTTCAGCGCCGTCGGACTTCTGGTGGTACCAGCCCTCTTCAGCCTCGTTTTCGGCCCCGCCATCGCGCTGCCCATCGGCGCTGCCCTGGTGCTGGCGCTGTTTCTGGCCGCTGCGGCATTGCTGATTGCCTTTTCGCGTCCCGCGCGCGGTGCGTCCTCCTTTTCCGCCTTGTCTGGCGATAACGACCTGATCGCCGCTACGCAGGTGCCGGGCCTCGTGCTCATGATCGGTGATACTGGCTTCGTCGAACACGTCTCCGGCCGCGATCTTACGACCTTCCCGGCCGATCTGCAGGCCAGCAAGGACCATGCCCTCGTTGAATATGTCTATGTCTCGGACCGTATCGAATTGATGCAGGCTTTCGACCTGCTGCGGCAGGGCGAGGACAGGGCAACCGCCGAACTCCGCTTCGAGACCGGTGCAAAGTCGCGTCAGGCACAGTTCATGCATGCGCGTATCGAGATGACGGCAATCCGCAGCGCCAGCGGCCGGCTACGCCGCATCGTCGCCCAGCTTTCCGATGTCACCGAGATGGAACGCCTGCGCCGCGATGTCGCCCGCAAGGCGGCGGAGGCGGAATCGGCCAATGACGCCAAGTCGCGTTTCCTTGCCGCCGTCAGCCACGAGTTGCGCACGCCGCTCAACGCCGTCCTCGGTTTTTCCGATATTCTGGCCGGCGAATATTTCGGCCGGCTGGAGAACGACCGCCAGCGGGAATATGTCGGCCTGATCCGCCAGTCCGGCGCCCATCTTCTCTCTGTCGTCAACACCATGCTCGATATGAGCAAGCTGGAGGCCGGCCGTTACGAGCTGATGATGGAAAGCTTCCCGATTGCCGAAACCATCTCGTCCTGCGAGGCCATGCTCGGCCTGCAGGCGAAGGAAAAAGGCCTGACTTTGACCAGCCGCATCCAGCGCGGTATCGGCGAAATCTCGGCCGATCAGCGCGCTATCCGGCAGGTTCTGATCAATCTTGCCGGCAACGCCATAAAATTCACCGATGCCGGTGGTGTGGTGTCGATCGACGCCGCGCGTGAGGGCGCGATGTTGAAGCTGACGGTGAGCGATACCGGCATTGGCATCGCTTCCGACAAGATCGAACTCCTGGGCCAGCCTTTCATGCAGGTTCAGAATGAATATACCCGTCGCTATGAGGGCACGGGTCTGGGATTGTCCCTGGTCAAGGGGCTTGTGGCACTGCATGGCGGCACTTTCGCCATCGCCAGCAAGCCCGGCGAGGGAACGGTCGTAACGATCACCCTGCCTGCCGACGGTTCGGGCATGGCGGGTGGCGGCGAAAGCGCCGAAGCCGAAAGCATGGTGGAATTTCCGCCGCGCATCCGGCAGCTCGGCGATATGGCCGCAATGATGAAAAAGGATGGTGACGATGGCCCCGCGAAAGCGAAAATCGCCTAAGAAAACAACGGCCCAGATTGGCGCCGGGATTGTTTCCTTGGTGGTTTCGGCCATCGGGCGCGAAATCCTGCGCCATCCGAAACTGGTCGGCAGTTGCGGCGCCTTCGCGGTCGTCTTCGGTTTTGTGGCCGCCAATGCGCTCTGGTATCAGCCGGGTGTGCACCCGTCGCCTTTCCTGCGCACGCGCGATGCGGAAAACCCGAACGGCATTGCCGGTTATCGTCCGGCCGAGCCGCTCGGCACGCAGGGCAACGTCACCACCTTCCGCATAGAACGACCGGCGGAGACGCAAAACGCGCAGCAGCCGGCGGACGAAACGCCGGCGCAGCCCGTTGCCGAAAACCAGAAGCCGCAGCAGATCGTTGCCGATATTCAGGCTGAACTGAAGAAACGCGGGCTTTACGAAGGCGAGGCGGATGGCCGCATGGGCCCACGCACCGCAGCCGCCATCATGTTCTTCGAAGAAACGCTCGGCATGGAACAGACCGGTGAGCCGACGACCCGCGTGCTGGCGGCGCTCAGGATAGATGGCGCGACGGTTGCCGCAATCCCCAGGGACCGGCCTGCCGATACCAGCGGCGGCGTCGAGATCGACCCGGTCGCAGCCGCCATCCGCAAGGCGGAAGCGCCGCGCCCGAAGGCCGAACCGGCCTCCCTCAACAGCGCGGCCAAACCGGCAAGCCGCGATCTGATCGCCAAGATCCAGCAGGGGCTGATCAATATCGCCTATGCGGACGTGAAGGTGGACGGCGTGGCCGGCCAGCAGACCCGCAACGCCATCCGCGCGTTTGAGAAACACTATCGCCTGCCGGAAACCGGTGAGCCGAGCGAGGTTGTGTTGAAGAAGTTGAAGTCGATCGGGGCGCTTTAGATTTTGACAGCGGCTGAGGTGCGTGGGGCTTACCCCCCTCTGCCCTGCCGGGCATCTCCCCCTCAAGGGGGGAGATCGATCTGTGGCAAGGTCTCGCCCATCACAACGTTTGAGAATGAAGCCGCGAAAGAGCCTCTTGCCGATCTCCCCCCTTGAGGGGGAGATGCCCGGCAGGGCAGAGGGGGGTAAAGCCCCAAGCACCTTCGCCCGCCCAAAACCAACATTGCGAAGCCCACCCCACCGTTTCCATCGAAAGCACCCCCATGCGCCTCAAGTCCGAAATGTTCGTCTCAGCCCTCATCCGCCGCGTTTTCGCCGCCGGCGGATTTGCCGCTGTCGAAAAGAAGGGGGCGGAGGAGGCGGGGGCGATTTTCATTCGTCAGCGCCTGCGCGATGACCGCGAAAATCTCTATGGACCCGCGCCGCAGAGCTTTGCCGATGACGAGGACATCCGCGCCGAGCGCCGTTTCGAAACGCGCCTCGCCGGTGCGGATGGCGAGGAAAGCGCCGCTCTTCTTGAGAGGGAACGACGCTTCGACAGCGACCTGTGGGTGGTGGAGATCGAAACCGATGAGATCGGGACGCTGCTGACGCTGGTGGATCAGCCCAAGGCCTAGAATTGTCCGGCAATGGCCCGCTTCTTCAACCCGTGAAGATGCAAGGCCAGCCCACTTACCCTTGCGTCCCGGTTCTCCGCGCAGCCGGTGCGCTGCGGTCCGGCCGTTCGCGGCCATGCGTATAGCTGTCGGCCCGCCGCCAGCTCTCCAGCCGCTCTTCGCATTCCACGATGTCGAGACGGTCGAGCAGGGCTTCGGCACGGCTCATATCGCCTTCGGCGGCGGAAAGATGCGGATAAAAGCATTGCAGCACGAAAGCCGCTTCGGAAAATTCCATGCCAAGGCCGGTCAGCGTCGTTGCCAGCTGTGCGCCTGATATATCGAGCATGATGCGCTCCGACAGCCAGTAGCTGGAGGAGAGAGAATCCGCCAGCGCCACCGCGAATTGCCGGGCATTGCGCTCGCGGGCGAAACGCACCAGCAGCGCTTCCTGCACCTCGCTCAACCGGCGAAGGCCGAGAACGTCGCTTTCCGGGCGGTTCAGGTGATGCGCCATCTGCTTGATTCGCTGGCGCATTTCCTCTTCGAGCGCGGAAGCGGCGGCGATGTTGTCCGTCTTTTCTTCCGCTTTCGGCTCTTCAGGGCTTTCCGCCGCTTGCGGTTCGGTAGCCGTCGTCTCTCCATCCGGCCGCTTCAGATCTTCGGCGTGACGCAGCCCGACAAGCGCATCGATGACGGTGGGGGAGAGGTCCTCGCGGCGCACGATGGCGCGCGCATGCGCCGCCCCTTGCGTGCGGGCAATGGTGATCAGCGTGTCGTCATCGAGGCATTTGGAGGAGATGAGGAAGGGCGCCGCAAGCGAAATCGGCTGGCAGGCGATGAAGAAGGCGACAGCCGAAGGCACGCTCGGATGCTGGGAGAGCGCGGCAATGGCCTCCCGCTTGGCTTCGTCGGTGGAGGCGTTGAAAAGCGGCATGAAAAGTTCGGCGAACTGCCGAAGGTCCGTTTTTGACGGATGGGAGACATTCTCGAAATTCGTCACGGTGGCCATCAGCACCACATCTTTCTTCCTCACGGCTCTTGGCCTCTCAAGTTCTCGAAACCGGTCGGTCAACGCACTACCCAACAAACGCAAACACAATATCGGCTCAAATTAGAGCAAATGCGTTGACGTCCTGTTAACTATGGGGGGTGGCAAGAGAGAATCCGCCTCTATCAACAAGGAAATTTTAAAACCTTGATGACGGACGAAAAGCCGTGGAACTTTACCGCATCGCCTTTGTTTTCAAGGGGTGCGGCTCCGGCCGGAATAAGTTGCGGTCCGGCAATTAAGGTTAACGGATCATTAACCTCTGTCTGTTTGTAATTTCATGGGCAGTATTAGGATTCCATGTTATTCTTATCGACGGAATAAATGCAAAAATGGCATGCGAAGCCTGAATCTGCGCACGATCCCCTTATAAGAATCGCTTTGGATTTTTGGATCGTGCGAAAACCAGTCTGTGGACTGGCCTATGCGCAATGTGATGGTGATGAAATTCCCGACGCAAGACGAGGCTTGCGCGGTTCCCATGGGCAACATTGACAATCATGTCCCGAAGAGGAGATGAGCATGGCAGAGATTATTCCAATCGGCGACGCCCGACGAAGCCTGCGCCCCGCCGGCGCGGTGGCAACGATGATCGGCCCGGCGAAAGTCGTGCTGTTTACCGGCGTGCGTTATGAAAAACGCGATACCGAGCCGACCGGCAAAGTCGCGCGCAAGGGCAAATCCGCAGCGGAAACCGCCCTCAAATCCTGACTAAAGAGAATAACCGACGTTATTTCCACGCCGTCGGCTGGCATTTCGCCTCGTTCAGGAACCGTTCCGCCTCTTCGCCGAAACTCGGCTGCGGCACCATGGTCCGCAACACAACATATCCTTCCGTCTGATCCGATTCCGCCAGAATGGCCTGCGAAAGCGCGGGTGGCTGCGCCTTGCGGATGGCGGCGATCTGCACCGCATCCGCCACCAGAATATCCATCACCCCGCCGGCGGATGTGCGGTCATTCATGCTGAACACCTCATTCGACGCCTTGTCGTAAACCGCGACCGACCAGAAGGGCACGGCCCCGATGGCGGTGAGCCTGACCGGCTTGTCCTCGATATCGAAGGTGCAGACCGCGACCCGCATGAAGGGATCGCCGCTGCCAAGCGTCTTTTTCTCCGTCGTCTCTTCGAGCAGATGAAACTGATGCGGCTTTCCTTCCGCCACCGCGCGCGTATAGGCGTCGCGATTGCTGAAATGCGGTATCGCCAGAAGAATGATGACATGCAGCACGGCTGCGCCGACGAGACCGGTGAGGATGGCGAGCAGGACCCTAAGCATTGCCACACCCCAGCTTGCGAATTTGCGGCATGGAGATATCGATCAGGCCGGAACTGCCCGCGACGGGCGTGTCGAGCAGGGTCATGACCAGCCTGAAGGTCTGGCCCTGCGGCACCGACAGCCAATTATAGGTCTGGGCGTCAGCGGCGATGGTGATATCGATGCCGCCATCGGCGCTGCGCAAAAGCGTGCGGGAATTCAGCGCGAAGGGCCGCCCCGCATCCTCCGCCAGCACATTGCCCTGCTGGTCGGCGGTGTAAATCGTCCAGAAACGTGCAGGCGGCACGGCGCCGGCCAGCCGGTAGCGGCATTCGCCGCTCAGGCGTTGTCCATCGCTGTCGACGGAGGCGGTAAAAGCCAGCCCTTCCGCGGTTCCGTAAAGCAGCTTGCCGGCGTCGGCGCGGTGCGATTTGGCGTAAGGATCGGCCTCGATCGTCTGCGCTTCGGGAAAGGCATCCCAGGAGCCGATGCGGATCGATCCAAAGCCGGATGTCGCCTCAAGGGCTGCCAGCGTCGCGGCAATACCGCCGCCAAAGGCGATCAGAAGGGCGATGCCGACAAGGAATGGAACTCGGAACACGCTGTTTTCCCGTTTATGAACAGGTCGAGGACTATCACTGATTCCCTGTTTGGAAAATGGCGCGGCTTGTTTACTCTCCGTGAAAATGATCACAACCGGGGATATTCCATCATGTCGCGACAATCCGCAATCGACCGTGCCGCCGCCTGTTTCGACGATGGCAGCTTCGAGCGGGATTTGTCGCGACGCGTTTTGCGACGGACCGAAAGCCAGAATGAGGAGCAGGGCGAGGAGCTGACGCTTTATCTGGAACAGGAAATGCTGCCCGCTTTCGCCGCCATGGGTTTCTCCTGCACCATCCTGCGTGACCCGACGGCGGATTTGCCGTTTCTGATCGCCGAGCGTTTCGAAGGCGACACGCTGCCGACCGTGCTGGGATACGGCCACGGGGATGTGGTGCGCGGTCAGGACGAGGGCTGGGCCGAGGGGCTTTCGCCCTTTGTGATGTCTGAGCGCAATGGCAGGTGGTATGGGCGCGGCACCGCCGATAACAAGGGGCAGCATTCGGTCAATATGGCGGCGTTGAAGGCCGTGCTCGAGACACGCGGCAGGCTTGGTTTCAACGCCAAATATCTGATCGAGATGGGCGAGGAGAGGGGCTCCCCCGGCCTGAGGGAGATTTGCCGGAACCATGGCGAGCGGTTGAAGGCCGATCTTCTGGTCGCCTCCGACGGCCCGCGCCTGAATGCGGAACGGCCGACGGTTTTTCTCGGCGCGCGCGGCGGCATCACCTTCGATCTGGTGATCGAGGCGCGTGAGGGCGGCCATCATTCCGGCAATTGGGGCGGCGCGCTCTCCAATCCCGGCGTGCAGCTGGCCCATGCCGTCGCAAGTCTCGTCGGCCCGACCGGCCAGATCCGCGTGCCGGAACTGGTGCCGGAGGAATTGCCGAAAGCGGTGCGTGAGGCCCTTGCCGATTGTGAAATCGATGGCGGGCCGGACGGCCCGAAGATCGATCGGGACTGGGGCGAGCCCGGCCTTTCCACCGCCGAGCGGGTTTTCGGCTGGTGCGCGCTGGAAGTGCTGGCTTTCGAGACCGGCAATCCGCGTGCGCCGGTCAACGCCATTCCGCCACGGGCATGGGCGCGGCTGCAATTGCGCTTCGTCGTCGGTATCGATCCGCAAGCGGTTTTGCCCGCCGTGCGGCGTCATCTCGACCGGCAGGGTTTCGCCATGGTGGAAATCGCGCCTGCCGGCGACGAGATTTTCCGCGCCACCCGGCTCGATCCGCAGGATCCATGGGTGGATTTCACGCTGCGCTCCATTGCTCGCACGACGGGCAGAAAACCGGCGCTTCTGCCCAATCTCGGCGGTTCGCTGCCCAACGATATCTTTGCCGATATCCTCAAACTGCGCACCATCTGGGTGCCGCATTCCTATCCCGGCTGCTCGCAGCATGCGCCGAACGAACATTTGCCGAAGGAGATCGCCCGCGAGGCGCTTACCCTTATGGCCGGGCTCTATTGGGATATCGGAGAGGGAGATACGCCGCCGCTTTAGGCGCCCATGATGAGCTTGAAGGCGATGGCCCACATGGTGACGGCGATGACGCCTTCGAGAATGCGCCAGGCGGAGGGTTTTTCGAAGATCGGCCGCAGCCAGCGCGCGCCGTAACCCAGTGAAAAGAAGAACACCAGCGAGCCGGTGGCCGCGCCCGCCGCGAAGGTTTTTTCGAAGCCGGGAAACTGCGTGGAAATGGTGCCGAGCAGCACGACGGTATCGAGATAGACATGCGGATTGAGAAAGGTCAGCGCAAGGCAGATGGCCAGCGTCTGCCACAGGCTTGCCTCCTGCCGCTCCGCCACCGAAAGCGCCTCGGAGGAGCGCAGCGCCGAATGCAGGCTTTTGGCGCTATACCAGATGAGGAAGGCGGCCCCCGCATAACGCATGATGGGATCGAGCGCCGGCATGATGGCGCTGATCCGCTGAAAACCGAAAACCCCGACGGTAATCAACAGCGCATCGGCAATGGCGCAGGTGGCGCAGACGGCAAACACATGCGAACGCGCCAGCCCCTGCTTCAGAACGAAGGCATTCTGCGCGCCGATGGCGACGATGAGGCTGAGGCCCATCGTCAGGCCGGTGAAGAAGATCTGGATGTCCATGCGTGTCGCGGCCCCTGCCTGTGTCCATTGTGGAATGGCCGAAGGCGTTGCTTCCGGACCGAGTGCTTGGATATTTCCGTCAGATAGTTTAATCCAGTTAAATAAACTCAATCTGGATAAGCTGAGCTAATGGCGCGCTCCTCTCTTCAACCTCTCGATTTTCCGCAACGTTGCCATTTCTCTACCCTCATTCCTGTGCTCGTCACAGGAATCCAGCCAGCCCAAGTCCTTGGGCTGAAAAGACTCTTCCGCCGCACAGACGTGCGTCGACTGGATTCCTGTGACAAGCACAGGAATGAGGGAAGGAGAGGCCGTCGCCCATGGCTTCCAGGGCCCTCCCGCCACCGTCAAACCCTGCATGAGGTGCCGTAATGCTCGACTATCCCTCCATGCGGGCCGTGGCGCTCGTGGCCCAGGCCGGCAGTTTCGAAAAGGCGGCGCAGGTGCTGTGCGTCACGCCGTCGGCCGTCTCCCAGCGCATCAAGCAACTGGAGGAGCGGCTGGGCGTGGTGCTGATCGTGCGCGGCAACCCCTGCGTGGCAACGGAAAAGGGCGAATGGCTGTGCCGTCACATGGATCATGTCGGCATGCTGGAAAGCGAATTGTTCCGACAGCTTCCGGCGCTGGCGGAAGCGGGCGCAGGGCAGGAGCGCGTGACGCTCAACATCGCCACCAATGCCGATAGTCTCGGCACATGGTTTCTGGATGCGGTTTCGAAATTCACCGGCGGCAGCGACTATCTCGTCAATATCGCGGTGGACGATCAGGATCACACGGTGGAATGGCTGCGCGGCGGCAGAGTGCTTGCCGCCGTCACCGCCCATGCCAAGTCGGTGCAGGGCTGCCGGGTCCTGCCCCTCGGCGTGTTGCGCTATCATGCCACTGCCAGCCCGGATTTCATGGCCCGCCATTTCGCCGGGGGCGTCACGCCCGCCGCCCTTGCGCGCGCGCCGGGGCTCACCTTCAACCAGAAGGACAGGCTGCAGACGAGCTGGGTCAGGAAGGTGCTGGGCGAGGATATCGCCTATCCCACCCATTGGCTGCCCTCGACCGACGGTTTCGTGAAGGCGAGCCTTTCCGGCATGGGCTGGGGGCTCAACCCGGTGCAGCTTGTGGGAGATCACCTCAAGACGGGCAGGCTGGTGGAGGTCGTTCCCGGCACGCCGCTCGATATTCCGCTTTACTGGCAAGTCAACCGGCTCGCGGCGGAGCGGCTGGGGGTGTTGACGTCGCATGTGGTGGAGACGGCGAGGGGGGTGTTGTTACGCTAAGTTGAGGATCTGGAGAAACGGCGGCGGCGGAGTGCGTGGCTTACCCCCCTCTGCCCTGCCGGGCATCTCCCCCTCAAGGGGGGAGATCGATCTGCGGCGAAGTTTCGCCCATCTCAAGGTTAGAGAATGAAGTGGCGGGAGGGCCACCAGCGGATCTCCCCCCTTGAGGGGGAGATGCCCGGCAGGGCAGAGGGGGGGTGAGCCCCGAACTCCGAACGCACCCTTTATCCGCCGCAACCTCACCGCCGCGCCGCATCCTCCGCGCCCTCGCGCAAGGACGCATCCGCCACCTTCTGCGTCGTCACACTCAAGGCCGAAGCGTCCTTCATCTTCTTGGCGATGGAGCGGATCACACGCGTTGCCTCGGCCGAAAGCGAGCGCGGGCGGGTGAGCGCCGGCAAAGCGGGGGTGCTGGTGGCTGCGGCCGCCACTTCCGCAGAAGGCTGCGGGCGCGCGCCTGTCGGCAGCGGGTTCTGGATGCCGGGAATGGGGCGCAGTTCCATGCCCTGATGGGCGTAGTCCATCAGCCGCTTGAAGGCCATGGCCGGAAGCGCGCCGCCGGTCATGTTGTTCATCGGCGTGAAATCGTCGTTCCCGAACCAGACGGCCGTGGTGTAATTGCCGGTGAAACCCACATACCACGCATCGCGATAGGCCTGCGAGGTGCCGGTCTTGCCGCCGGAAACGATGCCGTTATCCAGCGCGCCGCGCCGGGCCGTGCCCATGACCGGGATGGTCACCAGCATCTGGTTCATCTTCGAATTGGCGTCTTCGGAAAGCACCCGTTTGGCGGGCGCTTCGTTGTGGCTGAAATCGTAGAGAACATTGCCCTCGTAATCCAGCACCTGCTCGATGCCGTGGCGGCGCGACTGCATGCCGTCGGCCGGGAAAACGGCGTAGGCGGTGGCCTGATCGAGCACCGTTACTTCCGATGTGCCGAGCGGAATGGTCTTGTCGCTGCGCAGCGGCGTGGCGACACCCATGGCCTTGGCGGTATCGACGATGACCTGCGTGCCGAGCACGTCCTTGGCAAGACGCACGGGCACGGTGTTGTAGGATTTGGCGAGCGCCATCTGCAGCGTCACCTTGCCGGCATAGGAGCGGCCGTAATTCTGCGGCGACCAGCCGCGCCAGGTCACCGGCGCGTCGGAGATCAGCGTCTCCGGCTTCATGCCCTTTTCCATGGCGGCCGAGTAGGTATAGACCTTGAAGGAGGAGCCCGGCTGGCGCAGCGCCGCCGTGGCGCGGTTGAACTGGCTTTCGCCATAGTCGCGCCCGCCGACCATGGCGCGCACGCCGCCGCCGTTCTCGATCATCACCATCGCGCCCTGCTTGACGCGGTAACCTTCGCCGAATTCGCGCAGGCCCATTTCCATCGCCTGTTCGGCCGCCTGCTGCAGACCGGTATCGATGGTGGTACGCACGACGACGGTGTGGTCCTTGAACTTGCCCTCGGCGGCCAGCCGCTGCACTTCATCGAAAGCCCAGTCGAGGAAATAATCCGGCGCCTTCACATCGGCGCGGTCGATGACGGTGGCCGGGTTGCGCCGCGCGCCGATGACCTGACCCTCGGTCATCAACCCGCTCTGCACTAGGTTGGAAAGCACGGTGTTGGCGCGGGCGCGGGCTGCCGGCAGGTTGACATGCGGCGCATATTTGGCCGGCGCCTTGAACAGGCCGGCCAGAATGGCGGATTCCGCCAGCGTCACATCGGTCAGGTTCTTGCCGAAATAAAATTGCGCCGCCGCCGCCGCCCCGAAGGTGCCGCCGCCCATATAGGCGCGGTCGAGATAAAGGCTGAGGATTTCCTTCTTCGACATGTTCGTCTCGAGCCACAGCGCGAGGAAGGCTTCCTTGATCTTGCGCTCCAGCGAGCGCTCATTGGTGAGGAACAGGTTCTTGGCGAGCTGCTGCGTCAGCGTCGAGCCGCCCTGCACCACGCCGCCGGCGCGGGCGTTTTCGCTCATGGCGCGGGCAAGGCCGATGAAATCGATGCCGAAATGGTCGAAGAAACGCCGGTCTTCGGTCGCCAGCACCGCCTTGATGAAATGATCCGGCATCTGGTCGATCGGAACGGAATCCTCATGAATGATGCCGCGATGGCCGATGGTATTGCCGTAGCGATCGAGGAAGGTGACGGCGAAATCGCCGCGATAACGCCAGTCCTTCTTGGTTTCCTCGAAGGCGGGCATGGCGAGCGCCAGAAGCACGACGGAACCCGCCGTTCCGAAGGTCAGCGCGTCGCAGGTCAGGTTGACGAGAAGCTTCTTCCAGCCGCGCACATGCAGCTTGCGGGAGGCGATGGTGACGTCTTCCCAGAAATCCACCAGCCTTGCCGCAGCCGTCCACAGGCCGGAGTCGATGAAGCTATCGATCCGGAGCAGGATGTGCCGTTTTTTACGGCCTTTTTTATCGTCTTTTTCTTCCTGCACCTGGCGATGTTTTCCTGTTCAACGCAACGCTGCCATCGATATGTCTGCCTGATATTCTACGCTTCAACCCATTCCCGACGCAAAACCGTGGCATGGTTATGTCGGAAGTGCTTGACGCGGCGGCCTTTCGCGGGCCAATGACCCCTCTGCCGCCTGCCAATATGCTAAAATATCGTACAAACCAGCCCTTGGCGATACGATATAAAGGATTAGGGACCGGTTAAACACTCCCGTCCAAGAGATCAAAATGAAACGGAAATGTTAACGATGAATGACGCGCCGTTCTGGAAAACCAAATCGCTGACCGAGATGACCGGCGAGGAATGGGAAAGCCTGTGCGACGGCTGCGGCCTGTGCTGTCTGAACAAGCTGGAGGACTGGGACACCGGCGAAGTGGTGTTCACCTCGGTTCGCTGTGTGCTGCTCGACGGCGAGAGCTGTCGATGCTCCGATTACGAAAACCGCCGCGCCACCGTGCCGGACTGTATTCAGCTCGACCTGAAGAAGGTGCATGAGATCGGCTGGCTGCCGCCCACCTGCGCCTATGCGCTGGTGCGTGACGGCAAGGATCTCTACTGGTGGCACTATCTCGTTTCCGGCGATACGGAAACGGTGCATCAGGCCGGCATTTCCGCCCGCGGCCGCACCGTCAGCGAGGCCGATGTGGATGTTGACGACTTCGAGGATTATGTGGTCGACTGGCCCCTGACAGTGGGTGAGACGGTTGGCGAGAGGGCGGGCGAAAAGGAACGGACGTGACGGAAACCGTCGATTTTCGTTTTGGTCCTATTCCTGCCTCATCGTTCCCTTAAGGCAGTGTCGCCCGAAAGCGTGTCACGGTTTCGGGGTACGACTTGTCTGAAATCAAAGACAGCTTCCGGCCATTCCGGCAAATGATCCGCAAAAGCGGACGAGGGACATCAAAACGCATGCGCTACCGGCTGCCCGCCATCGTTCTTTCATGCCTCGCCCTTCCGGGGCTCCTGCCGTTTTCCGCTGACGCCCAGCAACAGCCCCAGGCCTTCGAATGCACGCTGGTCACCTCCATCGAGACCGGCGCCATCATCAATCAGCAGGGCGCCTGCGACCAGCGCGTGGCGCCGGCCTCCACCTTCAAGGTGCCGCTGGCGCTGATCGGTTACGACGCCGGTATTCTTCAGGATGAAAAAACGCCCGCCTGGGACTGGAAACCCGGCACGGAGGCGCGCGCCTCCGACCGCAAGACGGTCGATCCCTCGATATGGGAGCAGGATTCGGTGCTGTGGTATTCGCGTGAAATCACCCGCCGCCTCGGCCCGGAAAAATTCGCCGCCTATGTGAAGCGCCTCGGCTACGGCAATGCCGATGTTTCCGGCGAGCCGGGCAAGAACAACGGCCTGACCCATTCCTGGCTCGGATCGTCGCTGACGGTTTCGCCGGTGGAACAGGTCGGCTTTCTCCGCCGCCTTCTGGCCGGCAATCTGCCGGTCTCGCGCGATGCGCAGGCCAAGACCAGGGCAATCGTGCCGGTCTTCGATGCGCCGGAAAGCTGGAGCGTGCATGGCAAGACCGGCACCGGCTACATGCGCGACGAAAAGGGCAATCCCGACCGCAACCGCCCCTTCGGCTGGTTCGTCGGCTGGGCGGAGCGCGAAGGCCAGCACATCGTCTTCGCGAGACTGCGCGTTTCCGACAAACCGTCCGACGAGCCGCTCGGCCCCGCCGTGCGCGATGCCTTCCTGCGCGATATTCCCCGGCTGGCCGTGCATCGGTAAGTGCGCAGCCGGCATGACCTTTGCCCGAAAAGGAAAAGCATATGCCGGATGCCTCTCGTGACGTCATCACGATCTACAATGAACACGGGGCCGATTTCGACAGGCAGCGTGGACGCTCCCTTGCCGAAAAAACCTGGCTCGACAGGTTCATCTCGCTCTTGCCGAAGGGCGCGTCCATTCTCGATATTGGCTGCGGTTCCGGTGAGCCGATCGCCGGCTACTTCATCGCCAGCGGTTATGACGTCACGGGCATCGATGCGTCCCTGCCGCTGGTCGAGCTTTGCCGGAAGAGATTTCCCGGGAACCTCTGGGCGGTTGCGGATATGCGAAAGCTGGCCCTCGGCCGCCGCTTCGACGGGTTGATCGCGTGGCACAGTTTTTTCCATCTGACGGTGGAGGATCAGCGCCGCATGTTCGGCATTTTCCACCAGCATGCCAATGACGGCGCGGCGTTGATGTTCACGGCCGGACCGGATCACGGGGAAGCGATCGGCACCTTTCAGGGCCGGCCGCTTTATCATGCGAGCCTCGCACGCGATGAATATGAAAGCCTGCTCGCCGCGCACGGTTTCCGGCTTCTCGATCATGTCGTCAACGATCCCGAATGCGGCGGCGCCACGGTTTATCTGGCGAGACGTGCCGCCCTCTGAACGCGCCTGGCAGGCCTCGCCCGGTAGCGGTCCACAGATCGTATGATCGCGGCGGACGTCATATTTTTGCAGCGGGGGGCTGCACTCACGATTGTGTGTTCAACAAAAAGTTTCCGCTTCCCTTGACCTTCCCATCATGGGAATCTCTACATAGGGTCTCGAAAGGGGATTTCCCATGAACGAGACAGTCAAACACGCCCATCGACATGAACCGGTTTCCATTCCCGTGGAAGGCATGACCTGCGCTTCCTGCGTGCGCCGGGTGGAAACGGCCGCGGCCAAGGTGCCGGGTGTCATGTCGAGTTCCGTGAACTTCGCCACGAAGAAGCTCACGGTCGAGCCGGCCGAGGGTTTTTCGGCCAGAACGCTTGGCGCCGCCATCAAGAAGGTCGGTTACGATATCGCGCCTGAGCGTCACGAATTTGCGGTGGAAGGCTTGCGGGGCGAGGCTGAGGCCGAGCGGCTGAAGGCCGTTCTGGAAGCGGTCGCCACCACAATCGCGGTCAAGGTCGATGCGGCCTCCGGCAAGGCCTCCGTGGAAACGATTGGCGGCCGGCGTGAACGGGATGCGCTTGTGGAAACGGCAAAGCTCGCCGGGTTCGCGCTGAAGACGCCGGCGCCGCACGACCATTCAGCCCACAACGGTCACGGCCAGCACCACGGACATCATCAGGGCCACGGCCAGATGGCGGCGGGCGAGGCCGGCGGCCACGACCATATGCAGCATGCGGGCGAAGAGGGCGCGCTGAAGCGCGACCTGACGATTGCCGCGATCCTGACCGCGCCGCTTTTCGTGCTGGAAATGGGTGGGCATCTCTATGAGCCGATGCATCACTGGCTGATGGGCATCATCGAGACGCAGAACCTCTATTACATCTATTTCGCGCTGGCGACGGCGGTGATTTTCGGACCGGGTCTGCGTTTCCTGAAGACCGGTTTCCCCGCGCTCCTGCGCGGTGCGCCGGAAATGAACTCGCTGGTGGCGCTGGGCGTCACCGCCGCCTATCTCTATTCGGTCGTCGTCACCTTCGCGCCCGACCTGCTGCCGGAAGAGGCGCAGTTTGTCTATTACGAAGCGGCCACCGTCATTGTGACGCTGATCCTGACCGGGCGGCTTCTGGAGGCCCGCGCCAGCGGCCGCACCGGGGACGCCATCCGTAAACTGATGAGCCTGCAGGCAAAGACCGCCCGGGTGGAGCGCGATGGTACCACCATCGATATTTCCCCTGAGGACCTGATGGCCGGCGATATCGTCGTCATCCGTCCCGGCGAAAGGCTGGCGGTGGATGGCGAAGTCGTCGAGGGCTCGTCCTATGTCGATGAATCGATGATATCGGGCGAACCCGTGCCGGTGGAAAAGACGGTCGGCGCAACGGTTGTCGGCGGCACCATCAACAAGACAGGTGCCTTCAAGTTCAAGGCGACCAAGGTGGGCGCCGACACCATGCTGTCGCAGATCATCCGCATGGTTGAGGAGGCGCAAGGGTCCAAGCTGCCGATTCAGCTGCTGGTGGACCGCGTCACCGCGCTGTTCGTGCCCGTTGTCATAGCAATCGCTGTCCTGACCTTCATCGTCTGGGCGATCTTCGGTCCCGAGCCTGCCTATACTTTCGCGCTGGTCAATGCCGTGGCGGTGCTCATCATTGCGTGCCCCTGCGCCATGGGTCTCGCCACACCCACCTCGATCATGGTCGGCACCGGCCGGGCGGCGGAACTGGGCGTGCTGTTCCGCAAGGGACAGGCGCTGCAGGAACTGCGCTCGGCTGAGATCGTCGTGGTCGACAAGACCGGCACTGTCACCAAGGGCCGCCCGGAACTGACCGATCTGGTGGTTGCGGAAGGCTTCGCCGACAACGAGGTGCTGGCGCTGGTCGCCGCCGTCGAGGGCCGCTCGGAACATCCGATTGCCGAAGCCATCGTCCGGGCCGCAGAAGAAAAGAATGTGGCGACCCCGGAGGGACTCGAACCCGCCACCGTCGAAAACTTCGAAAGCGTGACGGGTTACGGCATCGCCGCCACCGTCAATGGTCGCAGGGTCGAAGTCGGCGCGGATCGTTACATGGCCAAACTCGGCCATTCCGTGGATATCTTCGCTGAGGCCGCCGCAAGGCTGGGTGATGAGGGCAAGACGCCGCTTTATGCCGCCATCGACGGCAGGCTGGCGGCTGCGATTGCGGTTGCCGATCCGCTGAAACCCTCGAGTGTCACTGCGATCAAAGCATTGCAGGCGATGGGCATCGAAGTGGCGATGGTGACGGGCGACAATGAACGCACGGCGAATGCAATCGCCCGGCAGGTCGGCATTTCCCGCGTGGTGGCCGAAGTGCTGCCCGAAGGCAAGGTGAAGGCGATCCACGAGATGCGCGCAGGCGGCAAGGTGCTGGCCTTCGTGGGCGACGGCATCAACGATGCGCCGGCGCTCGCCGAGGCCGATATCGGCATCGCCGTCGGCACGGGAACGGATGTCGCCATCGAAAGCGCCGATGTTGTGCTGGTCGGCGGCGATCTTCTCGGTGCGGTCAACGCCATCGAGATGAGCCGGGCGACCATTCGCAACATCAAGGAAAACCTGTTCTGGGCTTTCGGTTATAATGCGGCGCTGATACCGGTTGCGGCGGGCGTGCTTTATCCGGCCTTCGGCATCACGCTGTCGCCGATGATCGGCGCGGGCGCCATGGCGCTGTCCAGCGTCTTCGTTCTCGCCAATGCGCTGCGGTTGAAACGGGCGAAGGTGGCCCATCGGGAGGTGACGTCATGAATATCGGCCAGGCATCGGAAGCATCGGGCGTTTCCGCCAAGATGATCCGTTATTACGAGCAGATCGGCCTCATCACCCCGGCCGCCCGCACCGGCAATAATTACCGGGTCTATGGCGAGCAGGACGTGCATAATCTGCGCTTCATCAAGCGGGCGCGCACACTCGGTTTCTCGCTCGAAGAAACCGAGACGCTGCTGAAACTCTGGCAGGACAAGAGCCGCGAGAGTTCGGCGGTGAAGGAGATTGCGCTCGTCCACATCGCCGATCTCGAGCAGAAGATCGCCGAGATGAAGAGCATGGTGAAGACGCTCTCCCATCTCGCCCATTGCTGCGGCGGCGACCACCGGCCCGACTGCCCCATCCTCGACGATCTCGCGGGCGCGGATAAGACCGACGCCAGACCCGCGCGAACCCACTGACCTTTAATGACAGCCGGTGCGAGAACATCGCGACCGGCGATAAGGAGAAAACCATGAGTGCAACCACCTTCCTCATTCCGGACATGACCTGCGGCCATTGCGAAAAGACGCTGCGCGGCGCTCTAACGGAGGTGCTGCCCGGCGCGTCCGTCAGCATCGACCTAGATGCCCATAAGCTGACGGTTACGGGCGATGCCGCAACCGCGGAAGCGGCGATCCGCGAAGCCGGTTATTCGCCGGAACGGGCGGGTTGAGAGGCGTCCTCCGTTTGCACAGGTCCAAAAATGTGCTACATATGTTGCACAAAATGGAGCGTAGACGAATGACCGTAACGACGAGAATAAGACGTCAGGGCGGTGCGGCGGTGATGACCATACCGCCCGCTCTTTTGAAGATGCTGGGGTTGGAAATCGGTGAGCAACTGACGCTCGAGGTCGATAATGGCGCGCTGGTCGCAAGCCCGGTTCGGCAGGAAAAGAAACGCTTCACGCTTGCCGAACTGCTGGAGGGTGCGGATGAAGTCGCCGCCCTCAATGCCAGCGCGCGGGAGTGGGACGAAGCGCCGCCAGTTGGCAAAGAAGCCCTTTGATGGTCCGCAGCCAGGTTCCAAAACGTGGCGACGTTTATCTGGTCGACCTCAATCCTGTCATCGGCAGCGAAATCAGGGACGAGCATCGTTGTATCGTCATCACGCCGAGAGAAATCAATGCGGTTGGACTGTGCCTTGTCGTTCCCGTGACGACGGGCGAAGTATTCACACGCAAGGCAGGGCTTGCCGTGAACATATCGGGCCACAGGACAACGGGTGTCGCACTATGCAATCAGGTGAGAAGCATGGACATTGTTGCCCGTGTCGCCCAGAAAAAAGCGAAATATATCGAAACCCTTGACGATGCGACGATCGACGAAATCGCCGGTCGTGTCATCAGCATGATCGATCCCGCCTGAGAACGCCCATTGGAATAATGGGCGAAATATGCTACTGAGTAGCATCTCTTTTGAACCGGGATAGCCACAATGTCCGTCAAGGCGTCAGTTTCCATCTCCGATCAACAGGACAGTTTCGCCCGCAGGCTGGTGGAGGAAGGGCGTTATGCCAGCCTTAGTGCCGTCGTCCAGCGTGGGCTGGAGCTGCTCCGGCAGGAAACGGAACTGAAGGACGCCGAACTTGCAGCGCTTCGCGATTTGCTTGTCGAGCGCGGGCAGGGCGATTTCGTCTCCGTGGAAGACGGCAAGGAAAGAACGGCAGCGATGATCGCAGCCAAGAAGGCCGGCTATGGCCTTTAAGGTCCTGCGCTCGACGCAGACGGATCAGGACCTCGGCCTCATTCTCGATCATCTCATCCAGTCCTATCTCAACCTCGGCGACGCCTTGCCGGGCGCTTTCGCGCGCGCTGCACGACGTGTGGGGTCAATTGAAGCGGATATGGAAGCGCTTCACAAAGCGCCTTTTCAGGGGACATTATTGCCTGAAATATTGCCCGGCCTTCGCCGGGTAACGAAAAATCAGGCTGTCTTTTATTTCGATGTCGATGAGGGTGAAAAGACCGTGCGTATTCTTGCGGTCTTTTTCGGCGGGCAGGATCATCTACGCCATATGCTCACGCGCCTCGTGTCCCGTCGCGCTCCGGGTCTTCCCTAAATCCCATCGAAAGCTCTGCCTTCCCGCGAGGGATTGGGGTTCCTGCTGCCGCTGAATTCCGTCAGGCCGGATTGCGTGAAAAAGCCGTCTTGACCTCAATGGCGCTTGAGGTTCTAGTTTGCCCGCCGTACCCGAAAAAATGGAAAGGATACGGCTTTGTCGAGTATGGAAATGACGGAGAAAAACGGCTGGAGCGAATTGCTGAGCGGGGCGAATCTCTCGCTTCTGACCGTCATCTCTTCCGGTATCGGCCTGCACGCTTTCAACCAGTTCGCGGTGGTGACGGCCTTGCCCGTGGCCGTCAACGAAATCGGCGGCGCTGCCTTTTATAGCTGGGCCTATAGTCTCTATTTCGTCGGTTCCGTCGCGGGCGGCGTCACCGCCGTCCTGTTTCGCGAGCGTTTTGGCGCACGCGTCGTTTTGCTTCTCTGCTGCCTGATCTTTTCGCTCGGTTCGGTCCTCTCGGCAATCGCCGGCGACTTTTTGTGGGTCGTCGTCGGCCGTGCCCTGCAGGGGCTGGCCGATGGGCTGATCGTCGCCGTGTGCTACAGCCTCATTCCCGCCGGTTTCCGCTCCGGCCTGCTGCCGAAGGTCTTCGCCATCGAGGCGGCGATCTGGGCGGTTGCCTCCTTCATCGGCCCGCTGACCGGCGGTTTCGCCACCGAACACATCTCCTGGCGCGCCACTTTCCTGCTGTCGGCTCCGCTGATCCTGCTGCTTCTGGCCTATACCGCCATTGCCGTCTCCGCCGAGCGGCCGGTGGCGGCGACGCGCAAACCGCTGGTGCCGTTGGCTCTTTGCCTTGTCGGCGCATTGGCGTTTTCCGCGCCTTCCGCCTTCGAGGATGCGAGCCTGCGGGCAATTTCCCTGCTGGCGGGGGCGGCGCTGCTGTGGGCCTCGCTGCGCGCGGGCATCCGGCCCTCAATCGGTCTTTTCCCGAGGGATTCGTTCCGGCTGAAGACGGTGCTCGGCAGCGGTTTCTGGGTGCTGTTCCTGATGTCCTATGCCCATGCGCTGGGCAGCGTCTATCTCGCTTATGTCGCCATCAATCTCTGGCGGCATGAACCGACCTTTGCCGGTTTCATCGTGGTGACGATGCCGCTTGCCTGGAGCTTCGTGGCGATGCTGATCGGCAGCCTGCGTTCTGCCCGCCTTCGGGAGATTTGCCTGCATTACGGCCCTTACCAGATGGTGCCCGGTTGCGCGCTGCTGGGGCTCGGGCTTGCGACCGGCAACTGGGGAGAAATGCTCGTCGGGCAAATCCTGATCGGCTCCGCCTTCGGCATGTCATGGGCCGGCATCAGCCAGGCCGCCATGGAGGCCGCGCCGGAAGAGGAACGCAAGATGACGGGCGCGCTGCTACCGACGGTCGCGACGCTGGGCGCCGCCGCCGGTGCGGGCGCCAGCGGCACCGTCGCTGCTGCGACCGATCTGGTAGGGCAGATCGAGCGGGCGGATGTGACGATGCCGATGGTTTATCTCTATGGGCTGGGTGTGGTCGTATCGCTGCTGGCGATCATGACCGCCAGCGGCTTGCGGGGCGAAAGGCGGCTCTTCCGCCGCCGTCAGGACTGAGTGGTGGCGATGGTGATCGCCGCCAGGTAAACGACGAATGCCATGATCGCGATCGCGCCGATGATGACGACGATGCCCTTGCCGGCGCGTTTTTTCTCGGCCTTGTTTTCATTGGCTTCGGTCGGAAACAGGATCGGATCGCTGGTGTCGCGGATTTTGGTCATGCCGTTTCTCCTTATCCGTGGAATGGGCGGTTTCGGTCTATCAACCGCCCAATCCGCCAAAAAGTTCCTCACGGTTTCAGCGCCCAGCTGGTGGCATGCACCACCGCGCCGGAGGCGGCTTTCAGCAGCGCCGAGCGCACCGGTTCGAAACCTTCGATGCGCTTGGTGCCCACATATCGGCCGCGATTGGCGAAGACTTCGATGGAGCCGTAATCGAGAAAGATGCGGATGCGGGATGCCTTGGCTCCCTTGGCGATATAATGCGGCGAAGGACCTTCCCGCCCGTCCTCATGGCGGATCCACAGGCCCGTTTCATCGGAAACGACGCCCAGCCTGACCGCCGGATGATCGAGCACCAGTTCGAAGGGTGCGCCGGGCGAGGCAAGCTCGAACAATATTTCCACCGCCCCGTTGATGAAGGTAACGCGTTCGCCAGCGGCCAGCCGCGTGCGGTCGAGAATATGGCTGCGCAGGCTTTCCGCCGCACCGATGGGCGGGGTCAGAAGCTCGCCGTTTGCATAGTGAATCCGGCGCGGCAGCGTCATGGAGGTGGGGAAATCGATCTCCGGATTGGCATCCGCCCAATTGGCCAGCCAGCCGATGCCGATGATGCTGTCGCCATCCAGAAAGGCCTGGAAGGCGTAATTATCGGTGCCGAAATCCAGTTCCTGCCCGGATTCCCTGGTGAAGACCTTGCCGTCGAACCAGCCGACATCGGCCATGGTGAGGTTCTTGCGGCCGGTTTCCGGGTCTTCCGAATGCATCAGCCCATAGACCAGCACCCAGCGGGTGGAGCGGGCATTGGCGGGTCCATCGAGCGGCAGCAGGCAGGGGCATTCGATGGCCGTGGTTTTATAACGCGTTTCCACCCACAGCTTGCCCACATAGGTCCAGCCCGATGCGGCGGTGGGGTCCAGCGTCTCGTAGAGCAGGATGACGCCGCCGCCATCGCTCTGGCTGCCGAGCACCATTTTCCACAGCCCGTCGGGGCCGCGAAAGACGTAAGGGTCGCGGAAATCCGGCGTCAGCCCCTGTCCGTCCGGGCGGTGGCCGAGAATGACCTCGGCCTGTCCGGCCATGATGAGATCGGACGAGGTGGCGGTGAGCTGTATCTGCTGTTCGGGAATGCGGTCCTGCACCTGCTCGGTGAAGAAGACGCGGATGCCCGTGCCTTCCACCAGCGGAATGGTGGAACCGGAATAGGCGCCGCCGCGCTTGTCCGGCCTTGTCGTCAGATCCTCGGAAGGGAAAAGGAAGATCGGCAGGTGCCGCCAGCGTAGGTAATCCGAGGAGACGGCATGGCCCCAATGCATGGTGTTCCAGCGCAGCCCGTGGGAATAATGCTGATAGAACAGATGCGGCCGCCCCTCGAAACGACCGAAACCGTTCGGGTCGTTCATCCAGCCGAAGGGCGGGCGGAAATGATAGCTGCCGGGAAGTTCGGGTGCGGCATTGTCAGGCTTAGTATGGACGACGGTAATGCCGGTTTCCAGCACATCCGAAGCGGTGAACCAGTAGATGACGGAAACGGCGGTTGTGACCGTGTCGTAACTCAGCTCCACATGGCCGCCGCCGAAAACCTGATAGATTCGAAAACCGAACTCTTCCGTGTTGACGCTTGAAACCTCAGCGAATTTTCCATTCTGATTGGAAAAGGACACGGCACCGGGCTCGGCATCTTTCTTCGCCTTCAGCCAGACGTGGAAGGTGGCGTTGACGGGCAGATCGGTATGAATGGTGCGGATGGCGCTTTCCGGCTCGGCTACGGCTTCAACGACGGTCATTGCTTTTCCTTTCCTTCGGCATTCTGCGGGTCAAGCATAGGAACGATGATGGCGCGGGAAAGTTCATTGCGCAAAATTGAATGAGGCGATGGAGGAGGTACGGCATTTATCGCTCGCATCCGTCGCCTTCCGGCCCCATATAGGGGCAAAGCAGGGAGTTTATCCGTGATGAAATTCGACAATTCCTATGCCCGCCTGCCGGAACGGTTCAGCGCCGCCGTGCTGCCGACGCCGGTGAAGGCGCCGCGGCTCATCGCCTTCAATCGTGGGCTGGCCGATGAACTCCTTCTCGATGTGGCCGGCCTTGACGATGAAAGGCTGGCGGCGATCTTTTCCGGCAATGTCGTACCGCAGGGGGCGGAGCCGCTGGCCATGGCCTATGCCGGCCACCAGTTCGGCGGTTTCGTGCCGCAGCTCGGCGATGGCCGCGCCATTCTGCTGGGCGAGGTGATCGACAGGAACGGCAAGCGCCGCGATATCCAGCTCAAGGGCTCCGGCCCGACGCCGTTTTCGCGCAGGGGCGACGGGCGCGCGGCCCTTGGCCCGGTGCTGCGCGAATATATCGTGTCGGAGGCGATGTTTGCGCTCGGCATTCCCGCCACGCGGGCGCTCGCGGCCGTCCTCTCCGGCGAGAGGGTGCAGCGTGAAGTCGGCCTGCCGGGCGGTGTTTTCACCCGCGTTGCGGCTAGCCATATCCGTGTCGGCACCTTCCAGTTCTTCGCGGCGCGCGAGGATGACGAGGCGATCAGGAAGCTTGCCGACTATGTGATCGATCGTCATTATCCCGAGGCGAAAGAGGCAGACAATCCTTATCTCGCCTTGCTGCAAGGCATAGCGCAACGGCAATGCGACCTTATCGCCCGCTGGATGATGGTGGGCTTCATCCATGGCGTGATGAATACCGACAATATGGCGGTTTCCGGCGAAACCATCGATTTCGGCCCCTGCGCTTTCCTTGACGAATATCACCCTAACAAGGTCTTTTCCTCCATCGATGCGCAGGGCCGTTATGCCTTCAACAATCAGCCGGGCATTGCACAATGGAACATTGCAAGGCTGGCGGAATGCCTGTTACCGCTGCTCGATCCGCAGGTGGAGAAAGCCGCCGAACTCGCCAATGCCGTTCTCGCCGATTTCGCTGCCGCCTTTCCCAAACGCTGGCTTGCCGGCATGCGCGAAAAGCTTGGCCTGACGGTGGAGGAAGAGGGCGACATCGATCTGGTGCAGGCGCTGCTGGCGCTGATGCAAGCATCGGAAGCGGATTATACACTGACCTTCCGTCGTCTTTCCCATGCGGCCAATGGCGATGCCGAACCGTTTCGCGGCATGTTCATCGATATTGCGGGGGCAGACGAATTTCTGGCGCGCTGGCGGGAAAGAGCCGGTCGCGAGGGGATTTCCGATTCCGAACGATCAGCGGCGATGCTGGCCGCCAATCCGGCCATCATCCCGCGCAACCATCGGATCGAGGAACTGATCGAGGCAGCGGTGGAAGAGGGGGATTTCGAGCCCTTCCACGCCATGCTGAGAGCAATCGCCTCGCCTTTCGAGGAGCGGCCGGACAATTTCGTCTATATGCAGCCGCCGATGAGCCATGAGCGGGTGTTCAGGACTTTTTGCGGGACGTAAGCGCAGCGCTGATCCGCAGAGCCGGAGCGAGCGGTGCCTGTTTCGCCTTCTCCCCGCCGGGGAGAAGGTCGCGGCAGCGGGATGAGGGGGCGAGGGTGCGGTCTATCGCTGGCGTTGCCCCCTCATCCGACCCTTCGGGCCACCTTCTCCCCGGCGGGGAGAAGAAACCGGCGGCGATGCTGTGCCTTTAAATCACCCAACCCGCGCCAGCGGCTCATGCGAACCATAATAGTGTCCGAACCGGTTTTCGAGGAACTTCGGCAGGGCCACTTCCTCCTGTCGCACGAAGCCCTTCTGCGGCAGTGCGCCTTCGGCGAGCAGATCGAGAACCGTGCAGATGCCGGCGGCGGTGGTGATCTGGATGGCGCTCATCATCCGGCCGGAAACCGGGCCGGCATAGGCCTTGTTGGCATAGGTTTCCTGCAGGAAACGGCCGTTGCGGGTGCCGCAGACGGTGACGAAGACGATGACCACATCCTGCATGGTGCCGGGCAGGGCGTTTTCGAACAGATCCTTCAGCACATCGCGGCGATTGCGCAGGTTGAGGTCGTTCAGAAGCGCCTTCATGATCGCCACATGGCCGGGGTAACGGATGGTGCGGTAATTCATCGTCCGCACCTTGCCTTCCAGCGTGGCGCAGAGCGTGCCAAGCCCGCCCGAGGTGTTGAACGCCTCGTAGGTGACGCCGTCGAGCGAAAATTCCTCGCGTTCCTCCAGCGCCGGAACGGCGGTAAGGCGGCCTTCGACGATCGCTTCGCAGGGCTCGATATATTCGTTGATCAGCCCGTCCGTGCTCCAGGTGAGGTTGTAGTTGAGCGCATTGGACGGATATTGCGGCAGCGCGCCGACGCGCATGCGCACGCTGTCCAGCTTGTCGAACTTGGCGGCAAGATCGGCAGCGACGATGGAGATGAAGCCGGGCGCAAGGCCGCATTGCGGAATGAGCGCCGTCTCGGCCGTTTCCGCCAAAGCCTTGACCTTGCGGGTGGATTCGACGTCCTCGGTGAGATCGAGATAATGCGTGCCGACGGTAACGGCCGCCTCCGCAATGCCCGCCGTCAGGTGGAAGGGGGCGGCGGAGAGCACGGCGAATTTGCCTTTCAGCAGTGCTTCCAGAGCGGGACGGTCGGTAATGTCGACGATCTCGGTATCGACCCGTTCATGCGCCGGCACATTGGCAAGCTGATCGGCCGAACGGTCGGCGACGGTGATGCGATAATCGCCTGATGCGGCCAGCATCCAGGCGATGGCCGAACCGATATTGCCCGCGCCGATGACGACAATGTTTTTCATGTTTTTTGTTCCCCGCAGTGAATGCAAATGTGTCAGCGCAGATGCGCTTCAGGAACAGAATGCCAGTTTTTATTGACGATTCGCAGCTTCACTATGTGCGGATAGCGGGTTAATATTAGGCAATAAGACGATAGGATTGGTCACTATGACGATTGCCGACAAGGACCGGGCGCTGCTCGCCCTGCTTTCCGAAAATGCCCGCATGCCGGTGGCGGAACTGGCGCGCAAACTCGGCCTTTCGCGCACCACGGTACAGGCCCGTATCGAGCGGCTGGAGGCGGATGGGGTGATCGCGGGTTATGGCCTCAGGCTTTCGGAAAGCTATCTTTCCGGGCTGGTGCGCGCCCATGTGCTGATCACCATCGGGCCGAAGGCGCTGCCCGGTGTGACGGCGGCGCTCGCCGCCATCAAGGAGGTGACGACGCTGCATTCGGTGAGCGGCACCTTCGATCTCATTGCAATTCTGGCCGCGCCTTCGATCCTCGATCTCGACCGGTTGATCGACAGGATCGGCGCGCTTGACGGCGTGGAGCGCACGCTGTCGTCGATCATTCTGTCGACGCGGATTTCGCGGTAGGGGGTGGGGCCTGCGGCAGGCGCAGCGCTGACTGTTATTCTGGACGCTCTCTTCCTCCTCATCCCTGTGCTTGTCACAGGGATCCAGCCGACGCGCGTCTGCGCGGCGAGAAAAGTCCTTTCAGCCCAAGGACTTGGGCTGGCTGGATTCCTGTGACAAGCACAGGAATGAGGGAGGTGTTAAAGACTGTGAGCTGACCCTAAACCACCACCCGCTCATCATAAGCCCTCTGCGCCGCCATCACCGCGTCGATATTTCCCTCCGCCCAGTGGGCAAGCGCCGCCACCGTGTCGGTCAGCGTCCGCCCCAGCGGCGTCAGCGAATATTCGACCGTCACCGGCACGGTCGGGAACACCTGCCTCGAAATCAGCCCGTCACGCTCAAGCTTCTTCAGCGTCTGCGACAGGACCTTCTGCGAAATGCCCTTGATCTCCCGCCGCAGCAGGTTGAAGCGCACCGCTTCCACCCGCAGCCGGTCGAGGATCAGCAGCGCCCATTTGTCGGCAATCCTGTCCAGCACCATGCGGGTGGGGCAGCGGTCTTCATAGACGTCATAGATGCGTTCCATGGGTTTGTTCCGTCGTTTCAGGGCCATGCCGGTTTCCGAAAGGAAACCAGATAACCGAAAAGTGCTCTCTTTTCATGATTTCGCAAACGCAGTACCTGTGTTTTCGAAACATGGTTTCCATTAGATACTACGGAGATTTGAGATGACAGGCAAGATACTCGTAATCGGTTCCACCGGCACCATCGGCACGCCGCTGGTGAAAGCGCTCCTTTCGAAGGGCGAAAGCGTAAAGGCCGCCTCCCGCAGCGGCAACGCCACGGACGGCGCGGAAGGCGTGCGTTTCGATTATACCGACGCATCGACTTATGCGGATGCCTTCGACGGTGTTGACCGTCTGTTCCTCATCCTTGCGGGCGGGCGTCTGGATGCCATCGACGCGCTGACACCTGTGGTCGAGGAAGCGGCGCGCCGCAAGGTGAAGATCGTGTTCCTCAGCGTCCTCGGCGTCGATGCCGATGATTCCATTCCCTATCGCCAGATCGAGCTGAAGATCATCGCTTCGGGCACGCCTTACGTCATCCTGCGCCCCAACTGGTTTGCCGATAATTTCCACAGCTACTGGAAGGCGGGCATCGACCACGGCCAGATCGCCGTGCCGGCCGGCGAGGGCAAGTCGAGCTTTATCGACGTGCGCGATATCGCCGAGAGTGCCGCCGCCGCCCTGACCTCTGATGCCTTTAATGGCAAGGCTTTCAACCTGACGGGTCCGAAGGCCTTCGGTTACGGCGAAGCGGCTGCGCTGATATCGCAGGCGATCGGCAAGCCGGTTTCTTACACTGCCGTTTCGGATGAGGTCTTCATCGGCATCCTCACCGGTGCAGGCGTGCCGCAGGACTATGCCTCGTTCCTCGCTTCGATCTTTTATCCCGTGCGCGAAGGCTGGACAGCACTGGTGACCGGCGATGTCGAGACGCTGACCGGCCATGCGCCGCGTTCACTGGAGACCTATATGGCCGACAATCTGGACCGGCTGAAGGGCTGAGGCTCAAAGCGAGCCCGCCGCACTCACGCCGGATCGGTGGAGCCGCGGCGGGCCTTGAAGAGCATCTTCAGCCGCTGGATATCCTCCGCATTCCAGCCCTGCGGCTCGGTCACCTCCGTCCATGCATCGATATAATGTTCCGGCGCATAGACATGGCCATAACCGATGGGCGCGGTGGTGGCTGCGGCGACATCGAGACCGAGCTGCAGCAGGGTGACGACCGGGAACCAGCGGAAGGATGTGGAAACGTCAGGCCCGTGATGCGCCATCCATTGCGGCCGCCGGTAAAGCGAGGCGGCCTCGAAGAAGGTGATTGGGTCGCTGGCATATTGCAGATAGACGATCCGCATCGGCCCCCATTCCGCATCGGGCATATGCGCGGTCGTATATTGGTTGGCGAAGCGGATGACGGAGGAATCGCGGAATCGCGGCAGCCATTCCGGCGTGCCCTTCACCCGGCCATTGGTGGCCATGCGCCATGTCGGGCTGGAAAAGGGCGGGCCGCTCCACAGCGCACCCTGGAACGGATCGGAGAGCACATCGTAGAGATCCGAGGATTTCTGCGAGTTGAGCGAACCGAGGCTGAGGCCATGCAGGTAAAGCTTCGGTCGCGTTTCCTTCGGCAGCGTGGTCCAGTAGCCATAGACGGCCTCGAACAAAGCGCGCGCCGTCTCGACACCGTAATCCGGCTCCGTCAGCAGCGCGATCCAGCTCGAGAGATAGGAATATTGCACGGCGACGCTGGCGATATCGCCATCATGCAGATATTCGACCGTATCGAGCGCTTCCGGGTCGATCCAGCCGGTCCCGGTGGGAATGACCACCAGAAGCACCTTGCGCTCGAAACCGCCGACCCGTTTCAGCTCCTCCAGCGCCAAGGCCGCTCTTTCTTCCGGCGTCGACGCCGAGTTGAGGCCCGCATAGACCCTGAGCGGCTCCTTTGCCGGGCGATGGGTGAAGGCGGATATTTCGGTGGCCGCCGGACCCTCTGCGACGAATTCGCGCCCGCGTCGGCCAAGCGATTCCCATGTCATCAGTGAGGCGCTGCTGCCGGTCTTGAGCGCGTCTGACGGGCGCGGCACGTCGGGTTCGATCAGCGCATCCACCTGTTTCAGCGAGGAATCGGCAAATCTGAGGCCGATATCGAAGATCAGCCCATTGAGCAGCATCCATGAGAGGATGATTGCCACTGCGATACCGAGCACATTGGCAAGGCGGCGTGGCAGGAAATGACGGCTGCGCGCGGCGAAGAACCGGCGGATAAGCTGGAACAGCCGGCCGGCGCCGATGAGGATGGCGGCGACCAGCACCGCAAGGCCGCCGGTCTTGGTGGGGTGGGCGCTGGGCAGCGGATCGAGCTCCATCAAAACGCGTATGGAGTTCTGCCAGTCCTTCGCCTGCCATAAAAACGCGATGGCGGTGATGGCGGCGGCGAGCGCGATGAGAAAACGAATGCCGCGCGCATTGTGGCGCGAGGGTTCGGGCAGCTCCAGATAGGCCCAGATGGCGTGCAAAGCCACACCGATCAGATAACCGATGGCGAAGGAAAAGCCGCACAGCACCCCCTGCATCAGCCATGTACGCGGCAGGAGCGAGGGCGTGAGCGAAGCGCAGAACAGAATAGTGCCGAAGACGATGCCGGTTGCCGAAAGACCCGCAAACAACCGCTCAACCCATTGTTTCACCAACTTGACTCGCCCCTTGTACTCACCGCCTGGTGCTGAGTGTAATATGTGACGGACGAGGGTGCAAATCCTGTGAAAAGGATAAAAATCATGAAAATAGGAAAATAATCCTTTACAGCGTGACGGTGGTTTGATAGTGTTTGGCTACAGTCGGAGATTTGCGGCTGAAGACGGCGCACGGTCCAAAGGGTTGTCTCCGGTTTGATGGCAAGCTTCCCTTATAGTCGGTGCCATATTGTTGCCCATCCAGCCGCCGTCCAGTTTTGTTCTCTGGGCCAGAGCCCTTCTCCTCGTCATGCCGGGCTTGACCCGGCATTCAGCCGGTGCGCGTCTGCGCGGCGAAAAGACTTTTTTCAGCCCAATGACTTGGGCTGGCTGGATTCCGGCTCAGGGCCGGAATGACGGGAAAAAGATGTTCCGTCGCATAACCGCAATCGCTGCCATTTCTCTCGCAGGCCAATCCCATGACAATCTCCAGCAATTGCGATCCGGCGCTCTACGGCGTCTGGCCGGAAACGCCCGCCTATGCGGCTGAGGACATGCCGGAAGCCGCGCCGGAGACGAAGTCTCGGGCCGACAGGCTGGCCGCCGAAGATGCGGCGCGCAACGGCAGCCTGCGGCAATTGCTGAACGAGCTGACGGAGGAGATGCGCGAGCAGTTCTGCCTGTACCGCAATCTCCGCCAAGTGAGCGAAGCGGCCTTTCTGGCGACGGCGGAGGACGCTTCGGGCAAGCTGGCGCGCGCCGATGTGAAGGCTGCGACGGACCAGCTTTCGCTGATCGTCCGCACGCTGGAGCGTATCGACGCCCTGCAACGGGTGCTGGCGGAAGAGAGGGAAGCTCTTTTCAGCGAAGACGAAACCGAGGCCGGGGATTACGAAGCGGCGGTGGCGCATTTCCTCAACCGCATCGACGAACTGGCTGAACAGAAATGCCGCGCGAAGATGGAAGCCGATCCCGCCCGCAGCCCCTCCGCAGAAGCCGACACATGACGGATATGCCGACCGAACCCCATCTGCCGGCGCAGGTCTTCAACCTCCTGCGCGACTGGCGTTTCATCGGCAACCTGCCGCAGCAGCCGCCGGAGGGCGACTGGCGGACATGGCTGTTGATCGGCGGGCGCGGTTCCGGCAAGACGCGCGCCGGGGCGGAATGGGTGCATCGTGTCGCATCCGCCGGCAAGCAGTCGGATTTGCGCATCGCGCTCGTGGCCGAAACGCTGGGTGACGCCCGCGAGGTGATGATCGACGGCATTTCCGGCATCTGCCGCATCGCCCGCCGCCATCGCCCCGCCTTCGAGGTGTCGCGCCGACGGCTCCTCTGGCCGAATGGCGCGATGGCGCAGGTGTTTTCCTCGGAAGACCCGGAAAGCCTGCGCGGTCCGCAATTCCACATGGCCTGGGCGGATGAGCTCGGCAAATGGAAATATCCGCAGGAAACCTGGGACATGCTGCAATTCGGCCTGCGTCTGGGTGAAACGCCCCGGCAACTGGTGACCACCACGCCACGGCCCATTCCACTGCTGAAGGCGCTTCTCGCCGATCCCACAACACGGGTGGCGCGGATGCCGACGGCCATGAATGCGCGCAATCTCTCTCCCGGTTTTCTCAAAGCCATGCAGGACCGTTACGGCGGCACCCGGCTGGGGCGTCAGGAAATCGGCGGTGAATTGATCGACGAGCGCGAGGGCGCGCTGTGGAAACGCGCCGATCTGGAAGCGATCGTCGAAGCGGCGTATGAGCCACTCACGCGGATCGTGGTGGCGGTGGACCCGCCCGCCGGCGTTGGTGAACATTCCTGCTGCGGCATCGTCGTGGCGGGGCTCGGAATGTCCGGGCGGCTTAACGTGCTGGCGGATTGTTCGGTGGAGGGCGAAACGCCGGCTGGCTGGGCGCGCGCCGTGGTCGCCGCCTTTCGCCGCCACGAGGCGGACCGGGTGGTGGCAGAGGTCAATCAGGGCGGCGAGATGGTGCGCGCCATGCTGCAGAGCATCGACGCCAACCTGCCGCTGACTCTGGTGCGGGCGAGCCGCGGCAAGTTCACCCGCGCCGAGCCGGTCGCGGCACTCTACGAGCAGGGCAGGGTGCGCCACGCCGCGCGGTTTGAAAAGCTGGAAGACCAGATGACGGATTTCGGGCCGGATGGTCTTTCGTCAGGGCGCTCGCCGGATCGGCTGGATGCGCTCGTCTGGGCGATCACGGCGCTGACGACGATGGTGGTGAGTGAACCGAAAGTGCGGGGGATGTGAGGTCGATGATTATTGGCTCCCGAGAATGAGAGCCAATTACCGGTCAGCGGATGCGCCGTTTCTTCTCCCCGGCGGGGAGAAGAAATTCGCGGTGCCGTAGTCACCCGAATTCGGGCGTCTGGCGGATATTATTTCTTCGGGGATTGCGCCGGTTTCGGCTGGGAGCCGGTTTCACGCATCTGGCGCCACTCGTTTTCGAGACGGTCATAAACGGTCTGGGGGATTGTCGCTGTCATGGTGGCATTCCTCCTTGAATGGTTAACGCTGCGGGATTGCGCGGTGAATGGAGTTAGCGCGCTAAGGTTCCGGAATTCAAGGAATTTTTTACCTCAAAACCCCGGGGCGCGGATTAAAATCGATTAAGGTTTTTTCAAATCGATTTAGTTCCGGCGGCCTGCATGTGGAAAAACCGGGCGTCGTATCGCCCAACATTTTCAGGAGCCATCATGGCCTATGACGAGGCGCGATTCTTCGCGTCGGCGCGGATTTCCATTTTTGGCGGCCGCCTGCGCGCGGCCCAGCTTGCCGGCACGAAAACGATGCTGGCAGGATTTGAAAAGTCGATGCCGGGCGGCGATCCGCGCTGGCTCGCCTATATGCTGGCGACGGCCTTTCACGAGACGGCGGCGACCATGCAGCCGGTGCGCGAGACATTGGCGGCGAGCGATACCGAGGCGATGGCAAGGCTCGACCGCGCCTTTGCGGCGGCCAGGCTGCCCATGGTGCGCAAGCCCTATTGGCGGCCGGACGCGGAGGGTAAGAGCTGGCTGGGGCGCGGCTTCGTGCAGCTGACGCATCGGTGCAATTACGAGGCCATGTCGGCGCTGACCGGCGTCGATCTCCTGGAACGGCCCGAGCGCGCCATGGAGGCGGAGGTGGCCACCGCGATCCTGATCCACGGCATGGCGGGCGGTGGTTTTACCGGCCGCAGGCTCTCCGATTTCTTCAGCGACAGGCGTGAGGATTGGGATGGCGCCCGCGCCATCATCAATGGCAGCGACAGGGCGCGGCTGGTGGGTGGTTACGGGCGCGCATTTCATCACGCGCTTGTCGCGGCGCGGATTGAACCCGGGCGGGCCAGATGATAACCCGTTACCCGGTGCCGAAAAGGCTGCCTCCGAATTCTGCATGACAGGTGACACCGTGATCCGCCATATCGTCTTTTTCACCGTTCCCGAGGAAAACCGCGACGCCGTGCGCAGGGGGCTTTCCGGCCTGACCGCGATACCGCATTCGCTGAAGCTGGAAATCGGCGAGAACGTGAAGAAGGACCAATGGGGCAATTCGGTCGATTTCATCGTCTATGGCGAGTTCGAAAACGAGGCGGCGCTCGCCGCTTACAAGGCCGACCCAGCTTATGATCTTTCGACCCGCACGGTAAAGCCGCTGCGCGAAACCCGCGTCGCCGCCGATTTCGACAGCGATACGGCGGTGAAAGCGCCGATCCGGTAAACGTCCGGTTTCACCGAAGTCGGCGCGAGATATTGCTGCTGTGCGGACAGGGTGTCTCAGGAGCGACGTCATCCTTGGGCCTGTCCCAAGAATCTGATCACGTCCAATAAAATCGAGACGTTGCAGATGCTCGGGACAGGCCCGAGCATGACGAAAGAGAGCTTTCAGGACTCGTCAGAAATTTCAGGGTGTACCCTGTCGGTGAAAACCCCACGCGGGCGACGCCGCAGGACTCGACGCCGCGCGCCATCAAAACAAGGACAACTCCATGCGATTCCCCTTTTCCCTGCCGTGGCTGCGCCCGGCGGATGGCAGAGCCGTGCCTGAAAGCCGGAAAATGGCCGATGGCTTCATGGCGGTTGCCGTGCAGGGCGGGCAGGCCTTCTGGTCGGGCCGGTCCTATGCCGCACTTGCCCGCGAGGGCTTCATGAAGAACCCGGTGGCGCACCGGGCCGCCCGCATGGTGGCGGAGACTTCGGCTTCCGTCAGCTGGCTGCTTTATGATGGCGAAGAGGAACTCGCCGATCATCCGCTCCTGGCGCTGCTTTTAAAACCGGGCGCCCATATGGGCGGGCCGGATTTTTTCGAGGCGCTTTATGGCCACCTCATGCTTGCTGGAAATGCCTATATCGAGCCGCTGATGGTGGGCGGGCGGCTGCGCGAGCTGCATCTCCTGCGGCCCGACCGGGTCAGCATCGTCGAAGGGCCGGATGGCTGGCCGGTGGCCTATGATTACCGTGCCGAGGGCCGCGCCTCCCGGCGCATCGCCGCCGAGCGCGACGGGCTGGGGCTGCTGCATCTGAAACTTTTCCATCCGCTGGATGACCGGGCGGGTTTTGCGCCGCTCGCCTCCGCAGGGGCCGCGCTCGATCTGCACAATGCCGCAAGCCAGTGGAACAAGCGCCTGCTCGACAATTCCGCCCGGCCCTCCGGCGCGCTGGTCTACCAGCCGAAGGAGGGCGGCAATCTCTCCACCGAACAATATGAGCGGCTGAAGCGTGAGCTGGAGGAAGGCTATCAGGGGGCGATGAATGCCGGCCGGCCTTTGCTGCTGGAAGGCGGGCTGGACTGGAAGGCCATGGGTCTTTCGCCGCGCGACATGGATTTTCTGGAGGCCCGCAATGGGGCGGCGCGCGATATCGCGCTTTCGCTCGGCGTGCCGCCGATGCTGATCGGCATTCCCGGCGACAATACCTATGCCAACTATCAGGAGGCGAACCGCGCCTTTTATCGTCTCACCGTCCTGCCGCTCGTTCATCGCACGGCGGCGAGGCTCTGCGGCTGGCTTTCTCCGGTCTTCGGCTCTGGGCTGAGGCTCGAACCCGATCTCGACCGGATTGCCGGGCTTGCCGGCGAGCGGGATGCGCTCTGGGCACGCATCGGCGCGGCCTCGTTCCTGAGCGACGAGGAAAAGCGCGAAGCCGTCGGTTATTGATCGCCGCCCCGGCGGGATCGAAACCCCGGTGTCCCGTTCAATCATTTTCTGAAGAAGCGGAATCTCCCTGTGAGCTCTTCCGCCCAAGCGATTCCGAAGATTCGCAAAATCACCCCGCGCAGGCGCGCAGGAAGCGCCCGCGTGCGACGCGGCGCGTCCACCCGATAACCACATCCTAGAACGGAATGATTACCCATGTCTGAATTCGCCAATGAGGCCGGCATCTGGGCCGCCCGCATCACCGGCGCCGTGGCGGGCGCGGGTGTGTCGCTCGTTTATCTCCTGCCGAAAAGCAAACGCGAGGCCGCGAGCCGTTTCATCACCGGCGTTTCCTGCGGCATGATCTTCGGCGGGCCTATTGGCCTGTGGATCGTGCAGCAGCTCGATATCGCCGGCGCGCTTTCGGGCCGGGAAATCATGGTGGCGGGTTCCGCCGCCGCCAGCATGGGCGCGTGGTGGGGGCTGGGCGTGCTGGTGCGCATCGCCGACCGTTACGGTGCGCGCCCGCGCGCCTGACACTTCCTTCACATCGCAGGAGTTTTCCATGCACGTTTATCGCGGGCCGCGTCCCGCCACGCGCAAATTCGCCAATCTGGAACTGCGCGGCATTGCCAGCGACGGCACCTTTTCCGGTTATGCCAGCGTTTTCGGCGAGGTCGATCTCGGTCAGGATGTCATCGAGCGCGGCGCTTTCCGCCGCTCCATCGAGGAGCGGGGCGCAGCCGGCATCCGCATGCTCTACCAGCACGATCCGGCCGAGCCCATCGGCGCCTGGCGCACCATCCGCGAGGACGAGCGCGGCCTTTATGTCGAGGGTGTTCTCGCCCCCGGCGTCGCCCGCTCCCGCGAGGTGCATTCACTGATGAAGACCGGGGCGCTGGACGGGCTGTCCATCGGATTCCGAACGGTGCGTTCCGGCAAGGCGGCCAGCCAGGGCGTCCGGCGCATCCTGGAGGCCGACCTCTGGGAAATCTCGGTCGTGACCTTCCCGATGCTGCCCTCGGCGCGCGTTTCCGACGTCAAGCATGCCCGCTTCTTCCGCGACCGCGAGACCGAGCTGGTGCGCACCATGCGCCGCGCCGCCCGCGCGCTGTTCGACACGACACCCAAACGCTGACTTCCGGACAATCACCAAAAGGAAACGACATGACAGACCAGATGACGAAACCGGCCCCGATGATCGTCGCGCCGCAGGTGAAGGCCGTGCCCGATACGGTGACGGCCGCCTTCGACGAATTCATGGAGGCCTTCGAGGCCTTTCGCGAGACCAACGACCAGCGGCTTGCCGATATCGAGCGCAAGATGGGGGCGGATGTCGTGACCCGTGACAAGCTCGACCGCATCGACAGGGCGCTCGACGACAACCGCAGGATCATGGACGATCTGGCGCTCAAGAAAGCGCGTCCCGCGCTTGGCCGCAAGGACGCGCTTTCCCACGATGCCGAAGAGCACAAGGCCGCTTTCGAAGCCTATATCCGTCGCGGCGAGGAGGGCGCGCTGCGCGATCTGGAGGCCAAGGCCTTTGCCGGCTCGACCGGGGCCGATGGCGGTTTTCTGCTGCCGAACGAGACGGATGGCGAGATCGGCCGGCGCATGACGGCGATTTCGCCGATCCGCGCGCTGGCGACCGTGCGGCAGGTTTCCGCCGCCGTGCTGAAGAAACCCTTCTCGCCCGGCGGCATGACGACTGGCTGGGTTTCTGAGACGGCGGCGCGTCCGCAAACGGCAACACCGCAGCTCGCCGAGCTTTCCTTCCCAACCGTGGAGCTTTACGCCATGCCGGCGGCGACACAGGGCCTGCTGGATGATGCGGCAGTCGATATCGAAGCCTGGATCGCTTCCGAAGTGGATATCGCTTTCGCCGAACAGGAGGCCGCCGCCTTCATCGCCGGCGATGGCGTCAACAAGCCCAGGGGTTTCCTCTCCTATGCGGCCGTCGCCAATGATGGCTGGAGCTGGGGCAATATCGGTTATGTCGCGACCGGCGTTTCGGCTGGTTTCGCCTCGGCCGGGCCGATGGATGTGCTGCTCGATGCCGTTTATGCGCTGAAGGCCGGCCATCGCCAGAACGGAACCTTCCTGATGAACCGCAAGACGCAAGGGGCGCTGCGACGCTTCAAGGATACCAGCGGCGCCTATCTCTGGCACCCGCCCGCCGCCGCCGGCCAGCCGGCCTCGCTGATGGGCTTTCCGGTGACGGAGGCGGAGGACATGCCGAATGTGGCGGCCAACAGCTTCGCCATCGCCTTTGGCGATTTCCGCGCCGGCTACCTCGTCGTCGACCGTACCGGGGTGCGCATCCTGCGCGATCCCTATTCGGCCAAACCCTACGTGCTGTTCTACACCACCAAACGCGTGGGTGGCGGCGTGCAGAATTTCGAGGCGATCAAGCTGGTGAAATTCGGGGTGAATTGACCGCCCTTTCTTCTCCCCGGACGGGGAGAAGATGCCCCGAAAGGGGCAGATGAGGGGGCAAGCTCTCCGAACACATCTACCCTTGCCCCCTCATCCCGCTGCCGCGGACTTCTCCCCCTCGGGGAGAAGAAACAAGCGGTGCCCGCTCGCTAATGCGACTACCTTTCTTCCGGAGACCCCATGACCTATGCCCTCATTCATCCGCCGCAGGCGGAGCCGCTGACGCTTGCCGAGGTGAAGGCGCATCTGCGTCTCGATAGCGGCGATGAGGATGCGCTTCTTGCCGCGCTCATCCGCACCGCCCGCGGGCATCTGGAGCGCACGACCGGACTTTGCCTTATCCGCCAGACCTGGCGGTTTTATCTCGACCGGTGGCCGCAGAACGGCGTGATTCCGATTGGCAGGACACCGGTGCAAGTCATCGAAACGATTCTGGTTTTTGACGGTGAGGGGCGCCCGGCGGATATCACCTCCGGGGAAAAATTGCTCGATGGCGCGGCGCGTCCCGCAAGGCTGTGGCTGCGCGATCCTCCCGCCCCCGGACGGGCGATGAACGGCATCGAGATCGATTTCATTGCCGGCTATGGTGAAGCGGGAACGGATGTGCCCGACACGCTGAAACGCGCCATGCTGATGCATGTGGCGCAGATGTTCGCCTTTCGCGGTGCTGTCGCCCCGGAAAACCAGCCCGCCGCCATTCCCGCCGGCTACGAGCGGCTGGTGGCGCCTTTCTGCCGTCTGGGGCTTTGAGACATGAACCTTGTTTTTCTCGATCCCGGCAGGTTGACGGCGCGGCTGGAACTGGACGTGCGGACCGAAACGCCGGACGGGCAGGGCGGTGCTGCCGAAAGCTGGAATTTCCTGCGGTCGCTCTGGGCTGCGATCGAACCCGTTTCGGAGGCATCCCATGAACGGGCCTCGGCCGAGGGCGTGACGATCACCCACCGCGTCTGGCTGGCCTACCGCGGCGACATCGCCGCCGGCATGCGCTTTCGCAAGGGCCGCCGCATTCTGGCGATCCGGGCGGTGATGGACCCGGATGAGACCCGCCGGTTCATCGTCTGCCGCTGCGAGGAGGAAAGCCGATGAGCGCTGCCAACGCATTTCTTCAGGCGATTTTCGCACGGCTCGGCAGCGACGCGGCGCTGACACCGCTCATCCCCGGCGGCATCGTCGACCGGCTTCTGCCGCGCGCGGTTCTGCCGTGCATCGTTATCGATGATCTCGAAAGCCGGGACTATTCGACGGCGACGGAAAGAGCCGAGGAGCATTTCCTGTCGCTGCAGATATGGAGCGACGCCAATGGCCGAAGGGGTGCCGGCGAAATCGTCGACCGGGTGAAGATCCTGCTCGATGATGCGGCGCTGCCGATTGCCGGCGTCTCTCTCGTCAATCTGCATCTTCTTTCCAGCCGCTCGCGCCGCGAGGCGAAGACACGGAATTTCATCGCGGAAATGCGCTTCAGGGCGGTGACGGAGTAGCGCCGTTTCAGGAACCCTGCCTGCGCACGGTTTTCCACAGAACGATCAGCAGCAGAAACGAAATGCCGATCAGCACGGAGGCGATGGTGAGCATGGCGGATACGCCGCCGCGATCCAGCGCCAGAGTGAAGACGACCGGCGCCACGGCAATGGCGAGGTTCTGCGGCAGGGAGATGCGCGCGGCCTGAAGCCCATATTCTTCCGGCGAGAACACAGCCAGCGGCAACACGGCCCGGCTGACGGTGAGCACGCCGGCGCCAAAGCCGAAGAAAACGATGAAGCCGATGAAGGCGGGCATGGCCGGAGCAAAAACGAGCAGGAGCAGCAGGGAGAAGAGCAGCAGACAGAAGCCGATCATGGCGGTGAGGAAGGGATTCCCGCGCTTCCCGAGCAGGAAATCCAGCCCGCGCGCCGTAATCGCAAGGACGCTGCGTGCCGATGCCAGTTGCACCGCAAGCGATTGCGTTGCGCCGGCCTGAACCAGAAGCAGCGGCAGGAGCGGTGACAGGCCGAAGGTCGTAAACGCGCTGATCGTCGTCATGGCGGCCAGCAGCACGAAGGCGCGCCGCGTATCGACCGGTGAGGGCGACATGGCCGTCTCTTCTTTCGGCTTTGCCTCTTTTCGGGCCGGCCGGCCGGGAAGCACGAAAAGATAGAGCGGCAGCAGGATGAAGATTTGCAGACAGGCATAGGCGGCAAGCGTGCCGCGCCAGCCGAGGTGCTGATCGGCAAGGGTGGTGACCGGCAGGAAAACCGCCGCCGAAAGCCCGGTGAACAGCATCAGCAGCGTCAGCAGCCGGCCGCTTTCCGCGCCCACACGTTCCACCACGGCCGCATGGGCCGCCGTCGTCAGGCCGCAGGTGGCGGCAAAACCCATCACGGCCCAGCCGAAGAGATAGCTCACCGCCCCGCCCGCAAAGGCGAGCACGGCAAAGCCGGCCGCGAAGAACACCGAACCGGCCGCCAGCACCGGCGCCGCGCCGTGGCGCATCAGCATTCTTCCAAGCAGCGGGCCGCACAGGGCGCTGATGGTCATCATGATCGTGAGGCCGGCGAAAACCACGCCGTTGGTGATGGCCAGCTCCTTGCCGATCCGTGGCCCGAGGACGGCCAGCATATCGAAGCCGCTACCCCAGCTCACGATCTGCCCGACCGCAAGCACGCCGATAAGGCGCGCGCGAGACGTCAGGGGGGCAGCGTCGGACATGGTAAGATCGCGGGGTGCGAGGTGCAGGAATGCTTTTGGTAGCAGGCCCGTCGTGGCCCCGCAACAGCAATTGAGACGAAAGGAAACAACATGGTGGCGCAGAAGGGCAAGGACCTGCTGCTGAAGATCGACAATGCCGGTTCCTACGCAACCGTTGCGGGGCTGAGGACAAAGCGGCTGGCCTTCAATGCGCAGGCCGTCGATGTGACGGATGCAGAAAGCGCGGGGCGCTGGCGCGAGCTTCTTGCCGGCGCCGGCGTGCAGCGGGCGTCGCTCACGGCCTCCGGCATCTTCAAGGATCAGGCGAGCGATGCGCTGGTGCGCGGCGCCTTCTTCGCCGGGACCATTCCCGGCTGGCAGGTCGTCATTCCCGGTTTCGGCATCGTTACCGGGCCGTTCCAGATCGTGGCGCTCGAATATTCCGGCCGCCACGATGGCGAGGTGCAATTCGAGATCGCACTGGAATCGGCCGGTCTTCTCACATTCGGAGCGCTGTGATGGCTGAGCGTTTGCGTTACGGGCGGGCGAACCGCCATCGCGGCGAGATCGAAGCGCTGATCGACGGCGAAAGGCGCGTTCTCTGCCTGACGCTCGGGGCTCTCGCCGAACTCGAAACCGCTTTTGCAGCCGACGACCTCACCGCGCTCGCCGAACGTTTCGCGAGCGGCCGCATGAAGGCGGTCGACATGATAAGGGTGATCGGCGCGGGCCTGCGCGGCGCCGGCAATGTCTTTTCCGACGAGGATGTGGCCGCTGCCACGGTGGAAGGCGGCATTGCCGGCCATGCCGCCATCGTCGCCGATCTTCTGACCGCGACCTTCGGCGGTCTGAAAGGCGAGACGCCGCCGGACCCTTGAGCGCCGCAGCAGGCGAAGCGACGCCGCGCCCGTTCCCCTGGGAGGCGGCGATCCATACCGGCTTCTGCCTGCTGCGGCTCTCCTCCGAAACCTTCTGGCGGCTGACCCCGCGGGAATTCTTCGCGATGACGGGCGGCAACGCCGTCCTCCGCGGCCCCAACCGTCAGGCGATGGAAGCGATGATGCGGCGGTTTCCGGATGGGTGACGGCGTCAGGGCATTTTTCGTGGACGGCCGCCCTTGGCACCGTTCGCCCGACTGGCTGCCGTCTTGGCCGGAGAGCGGGATTGCCCGCCCTTGCGCTGCGCGTCCATGAATGTGCGGCTGCCGAAAATACCGTTCATCAGGCCGCTGATCGTATAATCGACATCGAGGGTTTCCCAATGCAGACCCGTCTCGCCGAGCAGTTCGACATCCGCAAGCTGTTCGGCGGTCGCGTCCTGCAAGCCTTCGAGCGCTCGCGCGGGAAACATGAAGCAGGCGCCGTTGGCGAAATCGACGACGACACGGGCAGAGGCCGCTTCGAAACGCACGGAAACCGGAATGGGGCGCTCGGCGCGCTCTTTTTGCCAGCGTTCCTTGGCGGCGGCGAGTTCGGCATCGCTGACCTCAACCATGATATCGTCTCCAGGTTTCCATAAACAGCTTCCGGTTTTCCTCGATGACGGCGACGGCGCGCCGCACATCCCGGTCCGACATGCCGCCCTGTGTGAGAACGACGAGGCTGACGATGTCGATACGGGCTTCACCCTCTCCATAGACATGGGCATGCGGCGGCTCGTGATCGGCCGTGTAGATGACAAAACGCATGCCATGCTGGCGGAGAACCGTGACCATGAGAACCATAACCCAAGAAGTTGGGTTTTAAAAGAGTGTGGGTTGAAGCAGCGGTTTTTGAGAGCTGTTTCAGCACCATGCATTCCCCAGTTGAATCAGAAAGGCAAGCGCGATGGCGGGCGAAGGATCGATGGCGGAGAACCGGGAAGAGGCGGAGGCGCTGTCCGAGGTGATGGGCGATCTCGAACGCCGGTCCGAGCGGTTCGGGGCGGCCCTGACCTCGGCCCTGCAGGCGGCGACGGCGGGCGGCAAAGGGCTGGACGATGTGTTGCGCGGGTTGGGGCAGCGGCTGTCCGGCATCGCGCTTTCGGCCGGTCTGAAGCCGCTGGAGGGCATGATCGGCAATGCCGTCAGCGGGCTTTTGAACGGCGGCGGTTCGCTATTCGCTTTTGCCGATGGCGGTGTGCCGGGACGCAGCATCACGCCCTTTGCCGATGGCGGCGTCGTTTCCAGCCCCGCCTTTTTTCCGATGGGCGGCGGGCTTGGCCTGATGGGTGAGGCGGGGGCGGAAGCGATCCTGCCGCTGAAGCGCGGTTCGGATGGCGCTCTCGGCGTTGCCGCGCCGTCCGGCGGCGGCGGGGCGCAGATCGTTTTTAACGTGACGGCGACGGATGCTGCGAGCTTTCGGAAAAGCGAAGGCCAGATCGCCGCCATGCTGGCACGCAGCGTCGGGCGCGGCCAGCGCGGATTGTGACCCACGTTTCAAGACCATCGAAAAGAATCCAGGAACAACGACATGGCGGCATTTCATGAAGTGCGGTTTCCGCTGCGGCTCGCGCTCGGGGTGAGCGGCGGGCCGGTGCGGCGGACGGATATCGTCAACCTGTCCAATGGCCGCGAAAGCCGCAACCAGCGCTGGAGGAACGCCAGACGCAGCTATGACGCCGGATCCGGTATCCGCTCCGTCGCCGATCTTTATGAGGTGCTCGCCTTTTTCGAGGCGCGGCGCGGCGAACTTTACGGCTTTCGTTTTCGCGATCCGGTGGATTTCAAATCCTGCCCGCCGGGGGAGACGCCCGCCGCGACCGATCAGAGGATCGGCACCGGCGACGGCGTGACGGCGGGTTTTCAGTTGCTGAAGACCTATGCCGATGCGGGCGGCTCCTTCGTGCGGCGGATAGAAAAACCGGTCGAAGGCTCGATCATGGTTTCGGTCGAGGGGGTGAAGGTCGAAGCGGCTGATGTGGCGGTCGATCATGTAACCGGAATGATCGTGTTCCGTGCGGGGCGGGTGCCGCCCGCCGGCGCCGCGATCCGCGCCGGTTTCGAATTCGACGTGCCGGTCCGCTTCGGGATTGACCGTATCGACGTGAACCTGACCGCTTTCGAAGCGGGCCGTATTCCCTCCATTCCACTGATGGAAATCCTGCCATGAAAACCATTCCCGCCGCCCTTGCCGGGCATCTCGGGCAAGATGCGACGACCACATGCCATTGCTGGAAGGTGACACTGAAGGACGGTGCGGTGATCGGTTTTACCGATCATGACGAGGCGATATCGTTTGCCGGCACGTCCTACCTTGCCGCCAGCAGCTTTTCGGCCAGCGATAACGACGGCGAAACAGGGCTGGGCGCAGGCGCCGGGGAGGTGGCTGGCGGTTTTTCTAGCGAGGCGATTGCGGAGGGCGATCTGGCCGCCGGGCGTTTCGATGGGGCGAGGGTGGAGCTTTTCCTCGTCAACTGGCAGGCGCCTGACCAGCATGTGCTGCTGAACAGGCGCGAAATTGGCGAGGTAACGCGGGCCGGCGGGGCTTTTCGCGCCGAGCTGCGCAGTCTTGCCCATCGCCTCGGCCAGCCGCAGGGCAGGGTCTATGGGCGGCGCTGCGACGCCGCCCTTGGCGACAGGCGTTGCGGCGTCGATCTGTCCCGCTTTACCGGGCATGGCAGCGTCGCGGCGGTGGATGCTTCGGGTAGCCTGATCGTCTCCGGGCTCGATGCCTTTGCCGATGGTTTTTTCAGCCGGGGAAAGCTGCGTTTTCTGACCGGCCCGCTCGCCGGCAAGGGGTTCGATCTCGACGGGCAGGAGCGGCGTGACCACGGGGTGCTTCTGTCCTTCTGGCTGCCGCCGGAACAGGCGCCTTTGCCGGGAGATAGGTTTTCCGTCACCGCCGGCTGCGACAAGAGTTTTTCCACCTGCCGGGCAAAATTCGCCAATCATCTGAATTTCCGGGGCTTTCCGCATCTGCCGGGGGCGGATTTCGCCTATTCCTATGCGGCGGGCGGCGAGAGCCATGACGGCGGGGCGCTGTTTTCATGAGCGATACCGGCGAAAGAGTGCTGGCGCTCGCCGAAGGCTGGATCGGCACGCCCTATCGGCATCAGGCCTCGTTGAAGGGTGTCGGCTGCGATTGCCTCGGCCTCATTCGCGGCATCTGGCGGGACCTTTATGGCCACGAACCGGAATTGCCGCCGCCCTATGCGCCCGATTGGGCAGAACGCGGCGGCGAGGACCGGCTGATGGCGGCGGCAAAACGCCATTTTCCGGCGGTGGCGGGCCTGGAAGAGGCAAGGTCGGGAGACCTGCTGCTGTTTCGCTGGCGGGCCGATGCGGCCGCTAAACATCTCGGCATTCTGGCCGGTCCGCAGCATTTCATCCACGCCTATGAACAGGCGGCGGTGCTGCGTTCGGCGCTGGTGCCCGGCTGGCGGCGGCGCATCGCCGGCGTCTTCCGTTTTCCCGATCCCTGATTTTTCGAGGCAAGCATGGCGACAATCGTTTTTCAGGCGGCGGGCGCGGCACTCGGCGGCATTTTCGGTCCTTTGGGCGCGGTGATCGGCCGGGCGGCCGGGGCGCTGGCGGGCAATGCCATCGACCGCACGCTGCTTTCGAACGGGCGGACGGTAACGGGCGCGCGGCTCTCGACCGCGCGCATTCCCGGCGCGGATGAGGGAGCGGCGATCAACCGGCTTTACGGCGCAGCACGGATCGGGGGCACGCTGATCTGGGCGACGCGTTTCGAAGAAAGCGTGGAGGTGGAGCGGCGCGGCGGCAAGGGCAATCGCGGCCCGAAAGTGGAGACCTTTCGGTATTTCGCCAACGTCGCCATCGGCCTTTGCGAAGGTGAGGCGGCAAGGGTGCGGCGCGTCTGGGCCGATGGTCGGGAACTGGACCTGAGTGCCGTGGAGATGCGCTTTTATCCCGGCAGCGAGACGCAATTGCCCGACCCGCTGATCGAGGCGAAGCAGGGGGCGGGCAATGTGCCGGCCTTTCGCGGACTGGCCTATGTGGTGTTCGAACGCCTGCCGCTCGACGGCTTCGGCAACCGCATTCCGCTCATGCAGTTCGAAGTGGTGCGGCCGGTCGGCCGGCTGGAAAAATCCATCCGCGCCATCACCGTCATTCCGGGCGCCACCGAGCACGGTTATGCCCCCGCGCAGGTTTGCGAACGCACCGGGATCGGCCAAAGCCGCATCATGAACCGCAACGGCCTGATCGCTTCGACCGACTGGGTTGCTGCGATCGACGAGTTGCTGGATCTGTGCCCCAATCTTGAGAGCGTGGCGCTGGTGGTGAGCTGGTTCGGCACGGATATGCGGGCGGGGGAATGCCGCATTCTGCCGGGCGTGGAAGTGGCCGGCCGGGATGGGGAAACCATGCCAGGTCCGTCGCCGGCCTTTCGCGCGATGAGGCGCATCCTGTCAGCCATCATGGCGGCGGCCCGGCCTATGGCGGCACGCCGAACGACGAAAGCGTGTTGCAGGCGATAGCCGATCTCAGGGCGCGCGGCCTTCGGGTGTGCCTTTACCCCTTCGTGATGATGGATGTTCCCATCGGCAATGGTCTGTCGGACCCCTATGGCAAAAGCGAGCAGGACGCCTATGCCTGGCGCGGGCGCATCACCTGCTTTCCCGCACCCGGCAGGGCCGGCTCTGCGGATCGCAGCGCGGGCGCAAGGGCGCAGGTTTCCACCTTCTGCAACCGCGATGAAGGCTATCGCCGTATGGTGCTGCACTATGCGGCGCTGGCGGCCCGGGCGGCCGAGGCGGGGGGAGTGGATGCCTTCCTGATCGGCTCGGAGCTGCGCGGGCTGACCTCGCTCAGGGACCAGAACGACGCCTTTCCCTTTGTTGGGGAACTGCTGCGGCTGGCGGGCGATGTGCGGGCGATATTGGGGCCGGCGGTGAAGCTCACCTATGCGGCGGACTGGAGCGAATATTTCGGTCTCCAGCCGGCGGACGGCTCGGGCGACGTGTTCTTCCATCTCGATCCGCTCTGGGCGAGCCCGAATATCGACGCCATCGGCATCGACAATTACATGCCGCTTTCCGACTGGCGCGACGGAGATGCCGCAAGCGGCAATCCGGACGGCATGACCGGCCCGGACGATGTGAGCGCCTTCCGCCGCACTATTACGGCGGGGGAGGGTTTCGACTGGTATTATGCCAGCGATGCGGACCGCGCCGCGCGGCGGCGCACGCCGATTACCGACGGGCTGAAGGGCAAGCCGTGGGTGTTCCGTTACAAGGACTTGCGTAACTGGTGGGGAAACCTCCACTACGACCGGGTGCGGGGTGTGGAGAAAACAACGCCGACGGCATGGGCGCCGCGCTCGAAGCCCATCTGGTTTACCGAACTCGGCTGCCCGGCGGTGGACAAGAGCGCGACGCGCCCCAATGTCTTTCCCGATCCGAAATCGGCGGAAAACGCCTTTCCCTATTTTTCCCGCCGCAACCGCGCCGACAGCCAGCAGCGACGGTTTCTGGAGGCGCATCTCGACCATTGGGGAAAGGGCGATGCGGCGATGGTCGATGCAAACCGGGTCTATCTGTGGACCTGGGATGCACGGCCTTTCCCCGCCTTCCCGCAGAATGGCGCGGCATGGAGCGATGGGGCGAACTGGCGCACCGGCCACTGGCTGAACGGGAGGCTGGGCACGGCAACGCTCGCCGATGCCATCGCCGCCATCCTCACCGATCACGGCTTTTCAGACTTCGACGTTTCCGCCGTCAGCGGCGATCTGGGAGGTTATGTGCAGGGCGACGTGACCTCGGCCCGCAACCTCTTGGAGCCGCTGATGGCGGCGTTTCAGGTGGATGTGACGGAAGATGGCGGAACCCTGCGTTTCCGCTCCCGCAATACGGCGGTCTTGCCGGTGCGGGATATTGCCGTGCTGGCCGATCTGGAAGACGAGCCGCTCTGGTCGGAAAATCGCGGCCATGACAGCGATTTCGCCGCTGAAGCCGTGCTGACGTCTTTCAACCCGGCGCTGGATTACGAGCAGGCAAGTGTACGGTCCCGCCGCATCGACAATGCCGGCAGCCGGGTGATGCGGCTCGATCTCAACGCTGCCCTGCCTGCGGAAACGGCGGAAGCCGCCGTCGAGGCGTTGTTGCGCGACAACCGGCAGGCGCGGCGCAGTCTGCGCTTTGCTCTGCGGCCTTGCGATATCGCGCTTGAACCGGGTGATTGTATCCGCCTGGCGGAAGGGGCCTTTCCGCAGGCGCCGGCAGGGCGGTTTCTGGTCAGCCGGATCGAGGACGGCGCGGTGCGGCAGGTGGAGGCGCGGGCCTTTTCCGCTGCCTTTCCGGTCTTTGCCGGCGGCGCGGAGGAACGGCGCAGCAGCGGCGCAAGCGGAGCCGAAGGTTTCGCGCCGGAAGTGCTGTTTCTCGATCTGCCCTACCATGACGGCACCGCGCCGGAGGATTCGGCGCGGATTGCGGCGCTTGCAAAGCCCTGGCGACCAATCGTCATTTCCGCGTCGCCGGGCAGGGAAGGCTACCGGCAGCGCGTGCTGCTGGACCGGCCGGCGATGATCGGCGCGCTGGCAATGCCGCTGACATTTGGCCCTTCCGGCCGCTTCGACCGGAAAAACACCGTCGTCGTCGATCTGCCCTCCGGCGAGGTATCGTCGGCCGGGGAGCTTTCGGTGCTGAACGGCGAGAACCGTCTCGCCATCAAGGCGGCGAACGGCGTTTGGGAAATCGTCGCTTTCGCAAAAGCCGAGGAAATCGCACCCGCACGCTGGCGGCTTTCCGCTCTTCTGCGGGGGCTCGCCGGCACGGAAGACGCGCTCGCCGCAGGCGCGCCGAAAGGTGCGCCGGTGGTGGTTCTGGATGCGGCGGTGCAGCCGCTCGGTCTTGCCGCGAGCGAGCGCGGGCGACGCCTGAACTGGATTGCGGAAGCGGCCGGAATGGCGGGCGCGCCGAGCGGTCCTTTTGCCTTCGAGGGCGGCCTGCGGGCGCTGACACCGCTCGCGCCGGTGCATCTTGCCGCCGAGCGGCGCGGCGACGGCGTTTTCATCAGGTGGAAACGCCGGGGCCGGGTGGAGGCCGATGGCTGGGATGCGAGCGACATCCCGCTGGACGAGCCCTTCGAGCTTTATCGCATCGAGGTGCTGGACGGCGAGACCGTGCGGCGCATGGCGGAGGTTTCGCAACCCTTCTGGTTTTACCCCGCCGCGGACGAACTCACAGATTTCCCGGCTTTGCGGGATCACATTTCCGTGCGTGTCCGAATGCTCGGCCGTGCGGTGCCCTCGGGCGTGGCGGCCGAGGCCACCCTCCCGATCTGACATGTGCCTGAAAAACAACGCAAAGGATGAGACTATGGATAGTACCAAAGCATGGTATCAATCGCGCACGATCTGGGGCGCCCTGGTTGCGGTTTTCGCACCGCTTTTCAGCATCGCCGGCCTTGATCTGCCCGCCGGTCTGCAAGGAGAACTTGCGGACGGGCTGGTGACGGTTGCGGGCGGAATCGGTGGCCTGGTCGCACTTTACGGCCGTCTTTCGGCGACCAGCGCCATTCGCTGACAGCGCCCGCGACGACGCCGTTCCCGCCTTGCACCCATGCGGCGGGGGCGGCATTCATTTGCCATTCAGACGCTTTGCGCTACATATTCGGTCAGAATACGGTTCGAGACGCACCCGGTTTTTGGAAGTTTGTAGAATGGCATCACCTCTCATCATCGCGACGCTTGCAGCCGGGCTTTCCGGTTTCACGGCGCCCGAGGCTGATCTGCAGGGCCATTACATTCTGGCGGCGAGCGATTGCGGCGCAGCCGTCGCCCGCGTCGTGCGCGAAACCGGCGGTCAGCTGCTTTCGGTCTATCCTTCCGGTGACGGTCAGTCCTGTGTCGTCACCGTTCTCGTCCAGGGCAATGGCGAACGCCCGCGCAAGGTGACGATGCGCGTGCCGATGTAGCTTGCCCGCATCGCCGAAATATCGGAAAACAATCCGACACATTTAGCATGACCGGCGACGCGCCTGCGGGCCGGGATACAGGAAAGGGCGGACAATGCGTATTCTCGTTGTTGAGGACGATGCCAATCTCAATCGTCAGCTGACCGATGCGCTGAAAGAAGCCGGTTATGTCGTCGATCAGGCATTCGACGGCGAGGAAGGCCACTATCTCGGCGATACCGAACCCTATGACGCCATCGTCCTCGATATCGGCCTGCCGCAGCTCGACGGCATCACCGTCGTTGAAAAATGGCGTGCGGCCGGCAAGGCCATGCCGGTGCTTATCCTCACCGCCCGCGACCGCTGGAGCGACAAGGTTGCCGGCATCGACGCCGGTGCCGATGACTATGTGACGAAGCCTTTCCATGTGGAAGAAGTGCTTGCCCGCGTGCGTGCGCTCATCCGCCGCGCCGCCGGCCATGCTTCTTCCGAACTGGTGTGCGGCCCGGTCCGGCTCGACACCAAGTCTTCCAAGGCCACCGTCAACGGTACGACGCTGAAGCTCACCTCGCACGAATTTCGGCTGCTGTCCTATCTCATGCACCACATGGGCGAGGTCGTTTCGCGCACGGAGCTGGTCGAACACATGTACGATCAGGATTTCGACCGCGATTCCAACACCATCGAGGTGTTTGTCGGCCGTCTGCGCAAGAAGCTCGGTGTTGATCTGATCGAGACGATCCGCGGTCTCGGTTACCGGATGCAAGCGCCGGCAGATGCGAAGTAATTCCCTCACCGCCCGCGTTCTGCTGCTCGCCTCGCTCTGGTCGGTGCTGGCGCTGGTGGTGATCGCCGTCGTGATCTCGACGCTTTACCGGCAGGGGGTGGAGCGCAGCTTCACCGATCTTCTGAGAGCGCAGCTTTATAACGTCATCAATTCCGTGACGATTTCCAACGAGAACACGCTGGCCGGCAGCCCGCAGCTCGGCGATCTGCGCTTTTCGCAGCCCGATACCGGCTGGTACTGGGTTGTCGAGCCGCTCGGCAATTTCCAGACCGCGCCGCTGGTATCATCGTCGCTCGGCGTCTCCACCCTGCCGGTGCCGAGCATTCTCGATGCGCCCTTCGACAATCGCTATGAGCGCTTTTATGCCGTCACCGACGAGGCCGGCAATCAGGTGCGCGTGGCGGAAACCGAAGTGGTGCTGGATGGCGAGGGGCGCGCGGCGCGTTTCCGTGTCTCCGGCAATCTGAACGTCGTGGAAGACGATGTGCGCGATTTCTCCAACAGCCTTTATCTGGCGCTCGCCGTTTTCGGTGTCGGCAGTCTGGTCGTCAACGGTCTTGCCATTCTCTACAGTCTGCGACCGCTCGATCAGGCTCGCGTCGCGCTCGGCAAGATCAGGGGCGGGGAGGCGGAAAGCCTCGAAGGCGAATTCCCGCGTGAAATCCAGCCGCTCGCCAATGAGGTCAATGCGCTGATTGACAGCAATCGCCGCCTCGTGGAGCGCGCTCGCATGCAGGTCGGCAATCTCGCGCATTCGCTGAAGACGCCGATCGCCGTTCTTCTGAACGAGGCCCGCACGCTGGAACCGCAGCATGGCGATCTGGTGCGGGCGCAGGCCGACGCCATGCAGGCGCAGGTGCAATCCTATCTCTCCCGCGCCCGCATCGCCGCCCAGCGCGGCTCGATCCTTGCCCGCGTGGAAGCGGAACCGGCGCTGGAACGGCTGGTGCGCGTGATGCGTCGCCTGAACCCCGACAAGCAGTTCGTGCTGAATTTCGAGCAGCCCGGCGCGGTGCTCGGTATGGAGCAGCAGGATCTGGAAGAGGTCGTCGGCAATCTTCTCGAAAATGCCGCGCGTTTTGCGCAGACGCGTGTGGTCATCACGCTTGCGACCGGCACGCACCCATCCTCCGATGCGGAAATTGCCCGTCGTTCCTGGGTGGAGCTGACGGTGGAGGACGACGGACCGGGGCTTGAGCCGGAACAGATCAGCGAAGCGATGAAGCGCGGGCGGCGGCTGGACGAGAGCCGGCCGGGCACGGGCCTCGGATTGTCGATCGTTTCCGAGGTGGTGTCAGAGTACCATGGCCGGTTTTCGCTGTCGCGCAGCGCCATCGGCGGGCTGAAAGCCGATCTGATTTTGCCGGGCCTTTCGAAAGAGCTTGCGTGAGGCAAGAAAAAAGGCAAGAAATTCAATGGCACTATATTGGGTGCAATGCGGTAGGAAAGAGGACAGGGTTTGGTTGACGTGTATGATGGCTGCCGCTCCGTGACAATGCGTTCGCTGGTGTCACGCCCGGCACTTCTCTCGATCCTGTGCGTATCGATGCTGAGCGCCTGCACCACCACGGGCACCCGCCCGGCGGGCGGCGGCCTGTTCGGCCGCTCTGCACAGCCCTCGACGCCGTTCCTTGCCAATCTGGAAGGCGGCATCGTCGGGAGAAGCGGCGTGCAGCTTGACAGGGGTGACCAGACCAAGGCGCTGGAAGCCGAATACAAGGCGCTGGAAACGGCCCCCGTCGGCACGCCTGTGTCGTGGACCGGCGATGACGCCAAGGGGCAGGTGGTCGCCAATGCGCCCTATCAGGTCGGCAACCAGAATTGCCGGCAATATTCCCACACCCTGACGGTCGACGGACGCGAAACCAGGGCGCGCGGTGCGGCCTGCCGCAATGCCGATGGAAGCTGGTCGCCGCTGACTTGAAATAGTTTGACGTAAATCAAGGTCACGGGCCCTTTGCGATGACAAGAAGAGGCATGGCGGTGCAGCCGGGAGATGGCCTGCGGTGCGGCGTGATGTCTCAAATTCACGTCATCCCCGCGCTTCATGTTTCCATGTGCCGCGCATTCGAGTAATTGAGCCTTATGTTCTGGATTGTCGTTGCGATATTGACGGCGGCTGTCGCCATCGTCCTGATGTACCCGCTGATGCGGAAGACCGAGGCGCCGCAGACGCGCCGCGACGGTGAGGTCGCCGTCTATCGCGATCAGCTGGCCGAACTGGACCGCGAACGCGCCGCCGGCCTCATCGGCGACACCGAGGCGGATTATGCCCGCGCCGAAATCGGCCGCCGGCTTCTGGCCGCCGCCGAAGCGGAAGATCAATCCGGCAAAGAAACCCGGCCGCGCCGGCACAATCTCGCCGCCAGCCTCATCACGGTTCTGCTGCCCGCGCTCGGTCTCTGTCTTTACATCTGGAACGGCAGTCCGGAAGTGCCGGACATGCCGCTCGAGGCGCGTCTTGAAAAGCCCGGCAACGACATGAACCTGCTGGTCGCCCGGGCGGAACGGCATCTGGCGCAGAACCCGGAGGACGGCGCCGGCTGGGATATTCTCGCGCCGATCTATTTCAAGACACTACGGCTTGGCGATGCCGAGCTTGCCTATCGCAATGCGCTTCGTATTCTGGGACCGAGCCCGGAACGGCTGACTGGCCTTGGCGAAACGCTGGTGGCCGGCAATGACGGCATCGTCATCGAGGCCGCACGTGCTGCTTTTGCTGAGGCAGAAGAGCTGAAGCCCGGCAATCCGCGCGCCCGCTTTTATCTGGCGCTGTCGCTGGAACAGGCCGGCAAGGCCGAGGAAGCGCGCGCTGCCTTCACCGCGCTGGCGGCCGATGCACCGGCCGGCGCGCCGTGGCTGCCGCTGGTGCGCGAACATATCGCCCGGACCGGCGGCGCGGCGACCCCTGCCGCACCCGGCCCGACCGCTGAGGACATGGCGGCGGCGAAAGACATGACGGCGACCGACCGGCAGGCAATGATCGAGGGCATGGTGGCGAGCCTCGACGCCAAGCTGAAGGAAAACCCGGCCGATTTCGAAGGGTGGATGCGTCTCGTTCGCGCCTATTCGGTGCTGAAGAACGAAGCCAAGGCCGGAGAGGCGCTGCGGGCGGGGCTGAAGGCCTTCCCGCCGGAGGGCGAGCAGGGCAGGCAGCTTCTGGCGCTGGCCAAGGAACTGGGCGTTTCGGCCGGACCGATCCGCATGAACGGGCAGCAGGATGCCGCGCCGCAGGGAGTGACGCAATGACCCGCAAACAGAAACGCCTGGCGATCATCGGCGGCGGCATGAGCTTCATCGTTGCAGCCGTGCTGCTGGTCATGTTCGCCTTCGGCCAGTCCATTGCCTATTTTTACATGCCGGCCGATCTGGAGAAAACGCCCGTCAACCCCGGCACCCGCATCCGCCTCGGCGGGCTGGTGGCGGAAGGCTCGATCAAGCGCGGCGAGGGCCGCACGGTGAGCTTCACGGTGACCGACGGTGAAGCGAACGTGCCGGTCAGCTATACCGGCATCCTGCCCGATCTGTTTCGCGAAGGGCAGGGCGTGGTAACCGAAGGCATGTTCGATGCCGCGACCCACGGTTTCGTGGCCGACAGCGTTCTGGCCAAGCACGACGAGAACTACATGCCCAAGGAAGTGGCCGACCGGCTGAAGGACAAGGGCCTGTGGCAGCATGCGGGGGAGGGCGAAGAACCAGCCGCCGCAACGCCAGCGGCCAGCGCAGCTTCTTCCGACAAGACCGGAGCGACCAGATGATCAACGAGATCGGCCATTATGTTCTGGTTCTGGCGCTCGGTGTGGGGCTGATCGTCTCGACGCTGCCGGTCATCGGCGCGCGCCGCAACGACCGGGCGCTGATGGATGTCGCCTCGCTCGGCTCGGTCCTGATGTTCCTGCTGGTCGCCTTCTCCTTCGCGGCGCTGACGCGAGCCTATGCCGTCTCGGATTTTTCCGTGCGCAATGTCTGGGAAAACTCCCATTCGCTGATGCCGATGATCTACAAGCTGACCGGCGTTTGGGGCAACCACGAAGGCTCCATGCTGCTGTGGCTGCTGATTCTGGTGTTTTTCAGCGCGCTTGTCGCCGCATTCGGCCGCAACCTGCCGGAAACGCTCAAAGCCAATGTTCTTGCGGTGCAGGCATGGATTTCGGTCGCCTTCCTGCTGTTCATCCTGCTCACCTCCAACCCGTTCCTGCGGCTGGAGCCGGTGCCCGCCGAGGGGCAGGACCTCAATCCCATTCTTCAGGATTTCGGCCTCGCTATCCATCCGCCGCTGCTTTACCTCGGTTATGTCGGCTTTTCCGTCTGCTTCTCCTTTGCCGTTGCGGCGCTGCTGGAAGGACGCATCGACGCCGCCTGGGCGCGCTGGGTGCGGCCATGGACGCTCGCCGCATGGACCTTCCTCACCGCCGGCATCTCCATGGGCTCCTATTGGGCCTATTATGAACTCGGCTGGGGCGGCTGGTGGTTCTGGGATCCGGTGGAAAACGCTTCCTTCATGCCGTGGCTTGCCGGCACCGCGCTGCTGCATTCGGCGCTCGTCATGGAAAAGCGCGAGGCGCTGAAGATCTGGACCGTGCTTCTGGCGATCATGACCTTTTCGCTGTCGCTGCTCGGCACCTTCCTCGTCCGCTCCGGCGTGTTGACCTCGGTCCATGCTTTCGCCACCGATCCGAGCCGCGGCATCTTCATTCTCGGCATTCTGACCGTCTTCATCGGCGGCGCTTTTGCGCTTTTCGCATGGCGTGCACCTTCCCTGAAGGCCGGTGGCCTGTTTGCGCCGATCTCGCGCGAAGGGTCGCTTGTCCTCAACAACCTGATCCTGACGGTCTCGACCGCGACCGTGCTGATCGGTACGCTCTATCCGCTCATTCTGGAAACGCTGACGGGCGAAAAAATCTCGGTCGGCGCGCCTTTCTTCAATCTTACGTTCGGCCTGCTGATGATTCCGATCCTGATCGTCACGCCTTTCGGGCCGATGCTCGCCTGGAAGCGCGGCGATCTTCTCGGAGCCTTCCAGCGGCTTTATGTGGCGGCAGCGCTTGCGGCGCTTGCCGGGCTGACGCTCTGGTACATCGAAAATGGCGGTCCGGTGCTGGCCGCACTCGGCATCGCTGCCGGTTTCTGGCTGATCTTCGGCGCTTTCGCCGATCTCTGGTATCGCGCCAATTTCGGCAAGCTCGCCTTCGGTATAGCGTTTCGCCGCCTGAAGGGCCTGCCGCGTTCGGCCTTCGGCACGGCACTGGCGCATATGGGGCTCGGCATCACCGTGCTCGGCATCGTCATCGTCACCACTTTCGAGACCGAGACAGTCCTGGAAATGAAAGAGGGCATGGCGGCGGAAGCGGGCGGTTACAGCCTGACCTTCGATGGCGTCCGCCACGCCGTCGGCCCGAATTTCACCGAGGATCGCGGCCATTTCACCGTGCGCAAGGCGGGGGTGGAGGTGGCCGATGTCTGGTCGTCCAAGCGGCTCTATACCGCGCGGCGCATGCCGACAACGGAAGCCGGCATCCTGACCTTCGGCCTTAGCCAGCTTTATGTCTCGCTCGGTGACCCCATGGCCGATGGCGGCATGGTGGTGCGCATCTGGTGGAAACCCTTCATCCTGTGCATCTGGGGCGGCACCCTGTTCATGATGGCCGGGGGTTTCATCTCGCTCTCGGACAGGCGTTTGCGGGTCGGAGCGCCGAACCGCAAGGCGAAGCCGGTGCGGGCTGCAATGCCGGAGGCGGCGGAATGAGTGCGGCCTTGTTCCGGGGAACAGGAATGAGGGAGAGAGTGGCAAGGCTCGCTCTTATTCTCACCCTCATCTTCGCAGCAGCCTCTCCGGCCTTCGCGTTCAATCCGGACGAAGTGCTGAAAGACCCCGTGCTGGAGCAGCGCGCCCGCAACCTCACGTCTCAGCTCCGCTGCATGGTCTGCCAGAACCAGTCCATCGACGACAGCAATGCCGAGCTGGCGCGTGACCTGCGGGTTCTGGTGCGCGAACGGCTGGTCGAGGGCGACAGCGACAAGGCCGTCATCGATTATGTCGTGTCGCGCTATGGCGAGTTCGTGCTCCTGAAACCGCGCCTCAGCCTGCGTACCGTGCTTTTGTGGGGTGCGCCCATCGGTCTCACCCTTGCGGGAATTTTCGCCGTCTTCGTCTTTTCGCGCCGTCGCGCCACCCAGGAACAGCCACAGAAACTGAGCGCGGACGAAGAAGAGAGAATTCGCAATCTCATTGAAAAATAACCGGTTTTCATTTTTCTCCCCGGTTCTTTTTCAACATTACGGATTTTTCATTCGTCAGACACTTCGCCGTAAGGTGTCGCCTCCTATATCTTCATCATCCACCGCTTCTCCCCCGGGTCAAACGGGCTCCAGTCTGAATGAAGAAAGAAGGTACACCATGTCTCATTCGCAAAACGGCCATTCCTCGCTGAAGACGGCTTTGAAGGCCACGACCGTTGGCGGCCTTGCGGCGCTGATGCTTTCCACTGGCATCGCCGCACCGATCCTCCATTCGTTTGCCGCTCCCGTCGAGGTGAATGCGCCGCAGGTTCCGAGCTTCGCCAATGTGGTCGATGCGGTGTCGCCCGCCGTCGTCTCCGTTCGCGTGCAGTCGAACGTGCAGCCCGCTTCCGATGATAGCAGCAATTTCTCCTTCAATTTCGGCGGCCGTGGCCTCGACCAGCTGCCGGACGACCATCCGCTGAAGCGCTTCTTCAAGGAATTCGGCGGCCCCAACCAGGATCGCTCCGACCGTGGCCCGAACCGCCACCGTGACGGCAAGGGTCCGCTGCGCCCCGTCGCTCAGGGCTCCGGCTTCTTCATTTCCGAAGACGGTTACATCGTCACCAACAACCACGTCGTCGATGACGGCTCCGCCTATACGATCGTGATGAATGACGGTACCGAACTCGACGCCAAGCTCGTCGGCCGCGATCCGCGCACCGATCTGGCACTGCTGAAGGTCGATGTGAACCGCAAGTTCACCTATGTTCAGTTCGCCGATGACAGCAAGATCCGCGTCGGTGACTGGGTCGTCGCCGTGGGTAACCCCTTCGGCCTCGGCGGTACGGTGACGTCCGGCATTATCTCGGCCCGCGGCCGCGATATCGGTTCCGGCCCCTATGACGACTACCTGCAGATCGACGCCGCCGTGAACCGCGGTAACTCGGGCGGTCCCGCCTTCAACCTCAACGGCGAAGTCGTCGGCATCAACACGGCCATCTTCTCGCCGTCCGGCGGCAATGTCGGCATCGCCTTCGCCATTCCGGCATCGGTCGCCAAGGACGTGATCGCCGACCTGCAGAAGGACGGCAAGGTTGAGCGCGGCTGGCTCGGCGTGCAGATCCAGCCCGTCAGCAAGGATATAGCCGAATCGCTCGGCCTTTCCGAAGCCAGCGGCGCGCTCGTCGTTTCGCCGCAGGCCGGCTCACCGGGCGACAAGGCCGGCATCAAGCAGGGCGACATCATCACCGCCGTCAATGGCGAGCCCGTCAAGGATGCCCGCGACCTGTCGCGCCGCATCGGCGGCATGGCGCCCAACACCAAGGTTGAAATCTCGCTGTGGCGCGGCGGCAAGTCGCAGCCTGTCACGGTAACGCTCGGCGATCTCGCCAGCGACGATGCTTCCAAGGCGACACCGAGCCAGAACGACGATAAGGGCGGCCAGTCCTCCAGCGAGAAGGTGCTCTCCAGCCTCGGCCTGACGGTTGCGCCCGCCGATGACGGCAATGGCCTTGCCATCACCGATGTCGATCCCGACAGCGATGCCGCTGCCCGTGGCCTGAAGACGGGTGAGAAGATCACCTCGGTCAACAACCAGCAGGTCGCTTCCGCCGCCGATATCGAGAAGATCCTCGAACAGGCCAAGAAGGACGGACGCTCCAAGGCGCTGTTCCAGATCCAGACGGACGATGGCAGCCGCTTCATCGCTCTGGATATCGACCAGGGTTGATAGGTTGAAAGGCGATGCCGGTTCTTTCGGGAGCCGGCGTCGTCAAGGAATGTGTCTCGCCTGTAGGACGGGACAGAACATATGGAACGAGCGCGTGCCACCTGTTTCTTCTCCCCGTGGGGGAGAAGGTCGCGGCAGCGGGATGAGGGGGCAAGGGTAGCTAGAGACTGCGCGCTTGCCCCCTCATCCGACCCTTCGGGCCACCTTCTCCCCGGCGGGGAGAAGAAACCCAGCCGCACTCGCCCAGTCCCTGGGCGCTCGCTCCGTCTTGAAGCGCAAAGGTGCCAGAGACCAGGTCTTCGGAGGAAACCTCATGGAAAACAAGGTTCAGGAAATGTCTGTCGCATCTGTTTCCGGTTGTGCGGAAAAGGGCGAGGGCGCTATTGTCCCGCACATGAAGATTCTTGTCATTGAAGACGACCTCGAGGCTGCGGCCTATATGACCAAGGCGTTCCGCGAAGCCGGGATCGTCGCCGACCATGCGAGCGACGGTGAGAGCGGCCTGTTCATGGGTTGCGAGAACGCTTACGACGTGATGGTGATCGACCGCATGTTGCCGCGCCGCGACGGGCTTTCCGTCATCAGCGAGCTGCGCCGTCGCGGCATCGAGACGCCGGTTCTGATCCTCTCCGCGCTGGGGCAGGTGGATGACCGCGTCACCGGCCTGCGCGCCGGCGGCGACGATTATCTGCCGAAACCCTATGCCTTTTCCGAACTGCTCGCCCGTATCGAGGTGCTGGGCCGCCGCAAGGGCAAGCCCGAGCAGGACATGATCTACCGGGTCGGCGATCTCGAACTCGACCGGCTGTCCCACGATGTCCGCCGCAACGGCAAGGAAATCCTGCTGCAGCCGCGCGAATTCCGCCTGCTCGAATATCTGATGAAGAATGCCGGCCAGGTCGTGACCCGCACCATGCTTCTCGAAAACGTCTGGGACTATCATTTCGACCCGCAGACCAATGTCATCGACGTGCATGTGTCCCGCCTGCGCTCGAAGATCGAGAAGGACTTCGAGAAGCCGCTCCTGAAGACCATTCGCGGCGCCGGTTACATGATGAAGGACGAGGGCTGATTGGCGAAAATGGCCCGCCTCAGAATAGTGTTCCGGTCGACAGCAGTGCGCCTTTCGGCGCTCTATATTCTGCTGTTTGCGCTCTGCGCCGCCTTCCTGGTATTCTATGTCACCGCCCTTTCCGAACGGCTGCTGAACCAGCAGACGCGCGATGCCGTGCTTCAGGAAGTCTCGGATGTGCAGCGCATCTATAATCGCGGCGGCATCAATCCGCTGCTGCGAATGATGGAACGCCGCGCCCGCCAGCCGGGGGCGAGCCTTTACGTCATCGCCGGGCCGAATGGCGAAATCCTTGCCGGCAACGTCGCTTCGGTGCAGCCGGGCGTTTTCGACAAGGAAGGCTGGACCGGTTTTCCTTTCCGTTACGAGCGTTACTCCGAAAGCGGCGATAGCGTGCAGCATCTGGCCACCGCCAATGTCTTCATGCTGGACAATGGCCTGCGCATCCTGATCGGCCGCGACCTCGGCGAACCCACCAAGTTCCGGGCGCTGGTGCGCAATGCGCTGATGGTGGCGCTCGCCATCATGGGCGGCGGCGCGCTGCTCATCTGGTTCGGCATCGGCCGCAACGCGCTGAAACGCATCGACCGCATGTCGGCGGCGACCAAGAAGATCATGGCGGGCGACCTTTCGCAGCGCCTGCCGCAGGGCCGCTCCGGCGATGAATTCGACCGCCTGTCCGGCTCGCTCAACGCCATGCTCGGCCGCATCGAAAAGCTGAATGAAGGCCTGCGGCAGGTCTCCGACAATATCGCCCATGATCTGAAGACGCCGCTGACGCGGCTGCGCAACAAGGCGGCCGCAGCGCTTGACGACAATGACGAGACGAAACGGCGCGCCGCGCTTGAAGGCATCATCGCCGAATCCGACCAGCTTATCCGCACCTTCAACGCGCTGCTGATGATTTCCCGCGTCGAGGCAGGCTCAATTGCCGCCGAAATGACCGATGTGGACGTCTCGGCGATTGCCGCCGACAGCGCCGAACTCTACGAGCCGGTGGCCGAGGATGCCGGGCTTGTGCTGGAGGCCGAAATAGAGGCTGACCTGTCGGTAAAGGGCAACCGCGAGCTGATCGGCCAGGCGCTCTCCAACCTCATCGACAACGCCATGAAATATGCCTGCGAGGGCGAAGGCGACAAAAAGCTCGTTGTGCGTCTGGTAAGGGAGCCGGAGGCCATTGTGCTCTCCGTCGCCGATCACGGCCCCGGCATTCCCGCTGACAAACGCGGCGAGGTGCTGAAACGCTTCGTAAGGCTGGATGAAAGCCGCTCGAAACCCGGAACCGGGCTCGGCCTGTCGCTGGTGGAGGCCGTGATGGAGCTGCATGGCGGATCGCTGATGCTGTCGGACACGGATGCCACGAATACCGCCTGTCCGGGGCTGACCGTTTCGATGGTTTTCCCCGTCTCGAAGGCTTAGGCATCGCGGCTGACGATGCCGTTCACCGGGATTTGTGCGCAAAGTCTTCGCCATCCGGAAAATGACTGTTTTTCAAGATTGTATTGCAAGATGATCTGAAGAATAGTCCGATTGATTGACGGCAATGGCTCTGTTCGGAAATCGCGTGCGATGGACGAAAGGATGTGTGACGGGTGGCAGCTAAGGTTCCCTTGACCGACGACGGGCACGGCCCGATCATTCTGTTCGATGCGGAATGTGTGCTGTGCTCCGTGAATGCGCAATTCGTGCTGCGGCATGACAGGGCCGGATATTTCCGCGTGGCATCCATGCAGGGCGATATCGGCGCGCAAATTTACCGACGTTGCGGCATGGACCCGAAAGATCCGGTCAGCATGCTGGTCGTGGAGGGCGGCAGGGTGCGGCAGGACAGCGATGCCGTGCTGAGCATATATGAAGCGCTGGGCCTACCCTGGCGGCTGATCACCATATTGCGCATCGTTCCCGCATTCCTGCGCGATCCCGTTTATCGCCTTGTCGCCCGCAATCGCTACCGCTGGTTCGGAAAACGCGAAGAATGCTGGGTGGCGCCGCCGGAGTACCGGGAGAGAATCCTTTGACCATGGCAATGGCCACCCGTTCAGGTAAATCGGGCATCGGCACAGAGGCGTCGGCAGGGTAATGAAAATATTGATCCTCGGCGGTTACGGTGTGTTCGGCGGCCGGCTGGCGGAACTGCTTGCCGATATGTCCAGCCTTGAAATTCTCGTCTGCGGCCGCAGCCTCGCACGGGCGGAGGCCTTTTGCGCAGCCTGGCGCGGACAGGCGCAATTGCGCCCGCTGATGCTCGATCGCCGCGATATCACAGACGCCCTGCGCATCCACAAGCCCGATCTTGTCGTCGATGCGTCCGGGCCGTTCCAGACCTATGGCAGCGCATGTTACGGCGTGATAACGGCGTGCATCGACGCCGGGATAGACTATCTCGATTTCGCCGATGCCGCCGATTTCGTTTTCGGCGTCAGCCAATTCGATGAGCGGGCGAAAGCCGCCGGTGTTTTCGTCCTGTCAGGCGTCAGCAGTTTCCCCGTCCTGACGGCCGCCGTCCTGCGCGAAATGGAAAGGACCATGGACATTCTCACCGTCGAGGGCGGAATAGCGCCGTCTCCTTATGCCGGGATCGGCCTCAACGTCATGCGGGCGGTCGTGGGTTATGCCGGCGCGCCGGTCAAGCTCTGGCGGCATGGCAGGCCGGCGCACGGCGTCGGCCTTGCGGAAAGCAGGCGCTTCACCGTTGCCGTGCCCGGCAGGCTGCCGTTGCGCAATATTCACTTTTCGCTGGTCGATGTGCCGGATTTACAGGTGATTCCACCGGAACACCCGTCGATGACCGATATATGGATGGGGGCCGGTCCCGTGCCGGAGTTTCTGCACCGTATGTTGAACCTTCTGGCGAAAGCGCGGGCGCGGTTCGGCCTTCCCTCATTCGCGTCGCTATCGCCGCTGTTTCATGCCGTGCTGAACCGGATGCGCTTTGGCGAACATCGCGGCGGCATGTTCGTCCGCGCGCAGGGGCGTGCAGCGGGCAGGTCGATGGAGATGAGCTGGCATTTGCTGGCCGAAGGCGATGACGGCCCCTACATCCCCTCCATGGCTATCGAGGCTCTTGTCCGCAAGATGCTGAGCGGCGAGCGCCCGTTGCCCGGCGCACGCGCCGGCACGGATGCGCTGAACCTTGCCGATTACGACCGGCTTTTCCGCAACAAGACGATCTACACGGGGTTCCGCCGCGAGGAACCCGACGTCTCGCTGTTCCGCCAGCTTCTCGGCCCGGCCTTCGATGACTTGCCGCCGCGCCTGCGGGAACTGCACGACAGCAAGGATGTTCGGCAATGGAGCGGGGTCGCGGAGATACGCCGCGGGCAGGGCATGCTGGCCCGCATGATTTCCGCGCTCGCCGGCTTTCCGCAGGCGGGAAAGCAGGTTCCCGTCAGCGTCACCTTCACGCCGGAAAAGGGCAAGGAGCGCTGGACGCGGAATTTCGGCGGGCAGCGCTTCTCGTCCACACAGTCGGCCGGCATGGGCAAGGATCAATATCTGCTGGCGGAGCGCTTCGGCATCGTTACCGTCGCTCTGGCGCTGGTGCTCGATGGCGGCCGGCTGGCTCTCATCCCCCGGCGATGGCATGTTCTGGGCGTGCCGCTGCCCGGCTTTCTTCTGCCGAAGGGCGAGAGTTTCGAGTCCGAGGAAAACGGCCGGTTCTGCTTCGATGTGGAAATTTCTCTGCCCTTCGTCGGTCTCGTCGTCGCTTATAAGGGCACGCTGGAACCGGCCGCCCGTTCTGCGAAACATCGCGGCCCCGGTGAAACGCCTTGCGGCGCTTCACCGGGTGAGGAGGCGTGAGGGCAGGGACGCCTTTCCTCATTGGGGACGTGCCGGAGCGCGCATCCGTGGCCGCGCGGTTCTCCTGCTCGCGGTTTAGAACGTGTAAGCGACGCCCACCATCGCAAATGGCTGAATATCTTTCTTTGACAGGGGGCTGTCCTTGGCATCGCCCAGCAGGAAGCCGACGCCGCCCGTGCCGGTGATCGACCAGTTCTCGGTCATAAGGTAAGTGACGGAGGCGCTGGCGTCGATGCGCTTGAAGCCTGATTTCGCGTCGAAGCGGCGCAGGCCCGAGCGGGCGGACTGGGCCGAGGTGACGCCGAAATAGGATTTCATGTGCTTGTCGTCCGCCCAGGTGGCGGAGAGGTCGGCGCCAAGGATGAACTGATCGACCTTGTGCGAGACGCTGGCGCCGATGGTCGCGGTCAGGCCTTCGCTGCCGTCGATGGTCTTGTCCACCTTGGCGTAGATTTCGAAGGGGTCCACGCCATAAGCGATGACGCCGCCGACCACGCCGGCCGCCTTGATATCGCCCATTCCGCGCAGGTTTTTCCTGTCGTCCTTTTCCTTGCGCCCAGCCTCCCAGCCGCCCTTCACACCCAGCCTGAAGCCGTTGTGGTTCAGCAGGTTGACAGTGACGCCGCTGAAATCGATGCTCAGCGTATCGCCATATTCGATGGAAACCAGCGGCACGGCGCCTGCTTCCAGCTTGTCCGAACCCTCATATTTCGGGGCGTAGGCAGCACCGACACCGAGTGTGATCTTCCAGTCGCTGGAGCTGCTGTAGCGGGCATTGTCGAAATTGCCCTGCGGATCGGCCACCCGGTCCGATTTGCCGATATCGGCGGCAAAAACGGGGGTGCAGACGGCCTGCGCCATGGGCAGCGTCGTCAGGCAAAGGGCTATCGCGCGCAGGTTCTTTTGCAATTTCGCTGTAAAAATCTGTTTCATGATCATATCCGTTGCAACATCGAGCGTTGGAAAACCGGGGAGTCGGGTTTCGTTGAGGCTGACGCTACGCGGGCACAATTGCGGAGACATTACGGGGTACGGCGCTTTGGAAAACATCGCCGTCGGCGGTTTTATGATCGCAAAGCGGCCTGCATTTGTTACAACGCCACATGCATGCGCCGGGAGGATTCTAAGAGGTGCGGCGGCAGGGACGTTTCGGGTGCGGCGCATCCGGTCCTGAAAGCCGCATGTCGGGGAGCGGCGATAGGATAGTCGGAAGAGGGAGAGACACAGTGACGAAACGGGAAACCGCCGAAAGGCGGCTGAGCGAGGTTCTGCCGGGCGTGATCCGCCCCTATACGCAGACGGAACTGAAATCCGTTCTTTCGACGCTGAAGGATATCGGCAAAAGCGAGCCGGCGGTGGCCGCGCTGCTTGCCGGGGAAAGTGCACTCAAAGAGTTTATCGCCGCGGCTTTCACGCTGTCCCCCTATCTGCGTGACATGGCGTCGGCGGATGAGGGGCTTTTGTCGCTGGCGATGTCGAAACCACTCGAGCCGCTGCTGGCGGGTCTCGTCCATGAGGCGCGCGATTGCTGGAAGCCGGGCGAAGAAGGCGGGGTGCCGAGCGAAAACGAGGTGATGTCGCGGCTGAGGGTAGCCAAGCGGCGGCTCTCTTTCATCGCAGCACTTGCCGATCTCGCCCGCATCTTCACCGCGCGCGATACGACACGCTGGCTGAGCGACATGGCGGATGCATCGCTTTCCGCCGCCATCGATCACCTGCTGCTCGCCGCGCATGAGAGCGGCAAGCTGAAACTGAAAAATGTCGCAGCCCCGAGCGACGGGTCGGGCCTCATCGTGCTCGGCATGGGCAAGCTCGGCGCGTGCGAACTGAACTATTCTTCCGATATCGACGCCGTTGTGTTCTTCGAACCCTCAGCCGGCATCATGGACGATCCCTATGATGCGACGGAGAATTTCGGCCGGATGATGCGCCGTCTCGTGCGCATCATGCAGGAGCGCACGGCCGATGGTTACGTTTTCCGCACCGATCTGCGGCTGCGGCCCGACCCCGGCTCGACGCCGCTCGCCATTCCCGTAGAGGCGGCGCTGCTTTATTATGAGGGCAGGGGGCAGAACTGGGAACGCGCCGCCTATATCAAGGCGCGGCCGGTGGCCGGCGATATCAAGGCGGGTGAGAATTTCCTGCGCGAACTGACGCCCTTCATCTTCCGCAAATATCTCGATTATGCGGCGATTGCCGATATTCATTCTATCAAGCGGCAGATCCACGCCCATAAGGGCCATGGCGCGATTGCGGTGAAGGGCCACAACGTCAAGCTTGGGCGCGGCGGCATCCGCGAGATCGAGTTCTTCGCGCAGACACAGCAGCTTATCGCCGGCGGCCGCATGCCGGCGCTTCGGGTGCGTGCAACGCAGGAGGCGCTTGCGGCGCTCACCGAAGCGAAATGGATTGATGCCGAAACGCGTGACAGCCTGACGGACGCCTATTGGTTCCTGCGCGAAGTGGAGCACCGCATCCAGATGGTGCGCGACGAGCAGACCCATGTGCTGCCCGACACCGAAGCCGAATTGAAGCGCATCGCCTGCATGCTCGGTTTCGAGGACACCAAGGCCTTTTCGGAAAAGCTGGAACAGGTGCTGCGGCTGGTGGAGCGGCGTTATTCGGCGCTGTTCGAGCAGGAGGTGAAGCTGTCAGGCGAGGCCGGCAATCTGGTCTTCACCGGCCAGAAGGACGATCCCGATACGTTAAAGACGCTCTCCGCCCTCGGTTTCGAGCGGCCGGAGGATATTTCCCGCGTCATCCGCACCTGGCACAATGGCCGTTACCGGGCGACGCAATCGGTGGAGGCGCGCGAACGGCTGACGGAGCTGACGCCGGACCTGCTGCGCGCCTTCGGTGAAAGCAAGCGGGCCGATGAGGCGCTGCTGCGTTTCGACAATTTCCTCTCCGGCCTGCCTGCCGGCATCCAGCTCTTTTCGCTGCTCGGCAACAACCCGGCGCTGCTTGACCTGCTGGTGACGATCATGTCGTCCGCACCGCGCCTTGCCGAAATCATCGCCGCCCGCCCGCATGTGTTCGACGGTATGCTGGACCCGGCATTGATGAGCGACGTGCCGACGCGCGATTATCTAGCCCATCGTATGGGAAGCTTTCTCTCCAATGCCCGCCACTACGAGGATATTCTCGACCGGCTTCGCATTTTCGCTGCCGAACAACGCTTCCTCATCGGCGTGCGGCTGCTGACCGGCGCAATCCGCGGCGAGGTCGCCGCCCGCGCCTTCACCCATCTTGCCGATCTTGTCATCGAGGCGGCGCTGAATGCGGTTCTTTCGGAAATGGAAGCGGCGCATGGGCTCTATCCCGGCGGGCGCGTGGCTGTTATGGGCATGGGCAAGCTCGGCTCCTTCGAGCTGACGGCCGGTTCGGATGTCGATCTCATCCTGCTTTACGATTATGACGATGCCGCCCATGAATCGACCGGCGCAAAGCCGCTCGATGTGGTGCGTTACTTCACCCGCGTCACGCAAAGGCTGATTGCGGCGCTTTCGGCCCCGACGGCGGAGGGCGTGCTTTACGAGGTGGACATGCGGCTTCGCCCCTCGGGCAACAAGGGCCCAGTGGCAACCCGCATTTCCGCCTTCGAGAAATACCAGCGCGAGGAAGCCTGGACCTGGGAGCACATGGCACTGTCCCGCGCTCGCCTGATCTGCGGCGATGCCTCGCTGATGGAGGATGCGCGCCGCATCATCGCTTCCATCCTGTCGCAAAAGCGCGATATGGCCAAGGTCTCGGCCGATGTGCTGGAGATGCGCAGCCTGATCGAGCAGGAGAAGCCGCCGGAAAACAACTGGGACTTCAAGCTCATCAATGGCGGGCTGATCGACCTCGAATTCATCGCCCAATATTTGGCGCTGGTGGGACCGGTAAAGGGGCTTGCCGCGCATGAACCGGGGCGCAACACGGCCGAAGCGCTGCAGGCGCTCGCCGCCCCTGTCATGGAGCCGCAGGCCTTTGATGATTGCATGGCGGCGATGGCGCTCTACACCGAAATCTCGCAGATCGTGCGGCTGTGCATCGATGGCGCCTTCAACCCGAAGGAGGCGCCGGCGGGCCTCACCGATCTCGTCTGCCGGGCGGGGGATTGCCCTGATATTCCCACATTGGAGGGGGAGGTGAAGCGGCTGGCGAAGGCGGTGCGGAAGGCGTTTGTGGCGACGGTGAAGAATGGTGGATAGGCGTCACGGCTATGTCACAGGCACCCCATAGCATCGCGTCGTGAACGAACGTATCGGGGAACACCATGAGACCACTTGCCGACAATGCCACTCTTGGAGATTTGCAGTTTTATGTCGCACAGTCTGAAGCCGAACGAGGCTTCAGTGAAGAGACGACTTTGCAGAAATGTTTGCTGCTCGGTGAAGAAGTAGGTGAGTTGTTCAAGGCAATTCGCAAACACGAAGGTCTGGCTCTCGACCCGGACAGCGTGACGACGCCGATTTCCGAAGAGTTGGCCGATATCCTCTTTTATCTTTGCGCCGTTGCCAATCGTTACGAAATCGATCTGGCAGAGGCATTTCGGGAAAAAGAGCGGATCAACGAGACGCGTTTCTGGAAGGCGGCCGTCTAAAGTTTCGGGCAACGCATTCGTGGCGTTGGTGAAAAACGGTGGGTGAGGCTTCACCCCCCTCTGCCCTGCCGGGCATCTCCCCCTCAAGGGGGGAGATCGATATGCGGCACTCTTCAGCCCATCTCTAACGTTGCGAATGAGCGAGCGTTAGCTCCCAGCTGATCTCCCCCCTTGAGGGGGAGATGCCCGGCAGGGCAGAGGGGGGGATTGCGCACTCGACCTTTACATATTGCAGAACAGTCAGCGCATCCGACGCCACCTCAATGCACCGTCCCGCAGCCCCCCGCCGCATGCGGAATGATGATCGTCACCACCGTGCCACGGCCCTCACACGAGCGGATTTTCATCGTGCCGCCATGCAGCTTGACGAGCGAGCGGGAAATGGCAAGCCCGAGGCCGGAGCCGCCCTGGCTCTTGGCATATTGGCTCTGCACCTGTTCGAAAGGCTGGCCGATCTTGTTGAGCGCCTGGGCGGGAATGCCGATGCCGGTGTCTGCGATGGTGAGGATCATCGCGGCCTGATGCACATGGGTGCGCAGCGCGATGCGGCCGCCATCGCCGGTGAATTTCACGGCGTTGGAGAGCAGGTTGAGCATGATCTGCTTCATGGCGCGACGGTCGCCCTGCATGGTCAGCCCAGCGCAAACCTTCTGCTGCACGGTGATGTTCTTCTGCTCGGCCTGAATGGCGGTCAGCCGCAGCGTCTCTTCGATCAGTGGCGCGAGATCGATGGTCTCGCGGTTGATGCGCATATGGCCCGCCTCGATCTTCGACATGTCGAGAATATCGTTGATGACGTTGAGCAGGTGTTTGCCGCTATCGTGAATATCGCGGGCATATTCGGAATATTTCGGCGAGCCGACCGGTCCGAACATTTCGTTCTGCAGGATGTCGGAAAAGCCGAGGATGGCGTTGAGCGGCGTGCGCAGCTCATGGCTCATATTGGCGAGGAATTCGGATTTCGCCCGGTTGGCGGCCTGCGCGCGTTCTTTTTCGGCGAGATAATTGGCGTTGGCGTCGGAAAGCTCCGTCTTCTGCCGCTCCAGCTTGTGCTGCGAGGCGGAGAGATCGCCGATGGTGGCCATCAGCCGGCGCTCGGAATCGCGCAGCCGTTCCTGATGGCGCTTCAGAAGGGTGATATCGGTGCCGACCGAGACGAGGCCGCCATCGCGGGTGCGGCGTTCGTTGATCTGCAGCCAGCGGTCATCGGCAAGCTGCACTTCCGTGGTGCGCGACAGACCGGACTGGTCCGGATCGGCAACGCGACGTTCAACGACGGGACGGGCGGCCGCGGCATAGACGGTGCTTTTTTCCGTGCCGGCCACCAGCACGCTGTCTGGCAGGCCATAGGCCTTCTGGTAGTGGGTATTGCACATCACCAGACGGTCGTTCTTGTCCCACAGCACGAAGGCTTCCGAGGTGGATTCGATGGCGTCGGCAAGGCGCTGGTCGGCCTCGGCGTAGCGTTGTGCAAGGCGGTGCTGCTCGGTCACATCCATGGCGATGCCGATGACGCGCGGGCCGTTATTGGTGCGGATGACCTGGGCGCGGGCGCGCAGCCAGACATAATGGCCCTTGGCATGGCGCATGCGGAAGATTTGATCGATCTGGCGCAGGTTGCCGCAGCCGACGGCGCGGGCAAGCTCATAGAGATTGCCGTCTTCGGAATGCATCATCCGCGCCGCGTCGGAGAAGGAGAGCGGTGCGGCCTTCGGCGGCAGCCCGAGAATTTCGTAAAGCGAACCGGACCAGAACATGCGCCGGGTGGAAAGATCGAAATCCCACAACCCGCAGCGGCCGCGAGACAGCGCGGTCTCAACCCGCAGGTTGGATTCGGCGAAGATATCGTCGGCGTCGCGGGCGCGCTTCACCTGCATGTAATAAGCATAGAGCACGACGAGCAGGATCGAGGAGATGCCAGCGAACAGCGTCACGTTCATGGCGATTTCGCTGCGCCAGAAGGAACGGATCGGCTGCAGCGAGCGGGCTGCGATCACCATCGCGCCATCGTCGCCGAAGGGGATCATCGTCGCATAATGCTGCTGGCCGTCAATATTGGTCTCGATGGTGCCGGGCGCGCCGGGGAAGCGCTGCACGATGGCGATTTCCGGAAGCAATGCCGGCAGCGACGTGCCGATATAAAGCATCGCTTCCTTGCCGGCGCCGGCGAAAATGCGGCCATTGCTGCCCGAAAGAAGCACCATCGTACCGTCGGCGAGGCTGCCGGACGGCAGCGCCGCGACGAGGTTGGCTTCGGCACGGGCGCGATCCTGCGCGGTGAAGACGGTATCGTTGTTGAGAAGGGCAGCTTTGGCCGTCAGCGCCGTCAGCGCCGTGGAATGGCGGGCGGCCTCTTCCATGCGGCTATATTCGGCAACGATGCCCAGCATGCGCGAGGCCGCGACGACGACGAGAAAGGCGAGGATGAGAATGGGGATCAGGCGTTTCAGCAGGGTCTCGACCTGCGGCATCGGGCGGTCGGAGCCATTCATCAAACCCATCAGGTCGCTGGAAAGCCTTTCGCCCCAGGCCGCAAGATCAGAAAATTTGGCATACGGCCGCTCATCGCCCGCAGTCGCCCGCCGCACGTTCGTCATTGTCCCGCCTTCAAGATGTCCCCAGTGATTCGAAGCGCCGCCGCTCGAATATGACTAGTGAATCAAATGCGATTCGCCGTGTCCAGAGGCAAAAGTTAAAAGAATTTTAACCCCTTGAACCGACTCCGTATTTTTTCGGGACGGTCTGTTTCCGCTTTGGCGGAGGCGGGAATTATGAACGAAATCAGTGAGCCGGCAATCCGATCCGGTTGTTGCGGAACGCGGGAGAAACAGGCTTCATGCTCCGTCGAAGACGGTAAGAGCGGGGCCAAGCGCGCTGATCACGCCATTGCCCGCAGCGGGAAGACCGGTCAGCACCGCGCTGATGATATCGTCACGGCTTGCGCCCCGCACCTTGGCTTCCATCACGTGAAAGGCGAGGCCGCTTTCCAGACGCAGGGCGGCAAGAATGCCGATATAGATCAGGCTCTGCGTCTTCACGTCGAGCGTGGACGCCGCCCCTAGACCCTGCACGGCCTGAAACCATGCCGCCTTGTGGGCCGGAGCATCGGTCATGAAGCGCTGAAACGAAGCGCTGGTCTTGGACATGTCCGTCATCTGAAATTCCTTTCCGGTCTTCAGCCGTTCCCGGCCTCTCGCGCACCATCATGTCGCGCAACGCAATACGCCGCCTTGATGGCGATCAAGACGGCGTATCGGCATTGTCCGGAGTTTTGGCGGGGCGGTCAGCCCTTCAGGATGCGCCCGACGATGTCGCTTACATCCGTCGACAGTCCCTTGGCGTCGGCGATCGTCGAAAGCGCCGCCTTGGCGTGTTCGGCGCGGCTTGCCTCCAGCGACCGCCAGGAGCGCATGGATGTGAGAATGCGGGCGGCAAGCTGCGGATTGCGCTTGTCGATGGCGATGATCTGCTCGGCCAGGAACCGGTAGGCCGCGCCATCGGCGCGGTGGAAACCGGTCGGGTTGGCAAAGGCAAGCGTGCCGACGAGCGAGCGTACCCGGTTCGGATTGGTGGCGATGAAATGTTTCGATTTCATCAGCGCCTTGATCCGGTCGAGCGCACCGTCGCCCGGAATGGCGGCCTGCAGCGAGAACCACTTGTCGAGTACCAGCGCATTGTCGGCAAAGCGCGTTTCGAAGGCGGCAAGCGCTTCCTTTGTTTCCGTGCTTTCCGGGAAACGCTGGGTCAGCACGCTGAGCGCATGCGCAAGATCGGTCATGTTGGTGGCGTCGGCAAAAGCCTTTGCCGCGCGGGCCGGCGTTTCCTCGGCAAAGGCGAGGAAGGTCAGCGCACCGTTACGCAGCGAACGGCGTCCCGCACTTGCCGCATCCGGGCTGTAGGCCTCGCCGTCAGCCGTGCTGTCGGCAAGCCGCCGCAGCGTTTCGAGCCCGGCTGTCGCAATGGCCTTGATGGTGGCGTTGCGCGCCTTGTGGATGGCGTCCGGATTGTTGTCGCCGCCCATTTCACGGGCGATATCCGTTTCGCTCGGCAAGGCGAGAGCCTGCGCCCGGAAGGCGGGCTCAAGCGCGTCGTTGCCGATGATTTCGATGAGCGTTGCGGTCAGTTCCGCATCCGTTTGAACATCCTTGCCACCCTGAACGGCCCTGGTGGCGGCAATCAGCGCCGGCAGGGCAAGATCGGTCAGCGCCTGGAAGCGGGCGAACATATCCGTCTCATGCCGCGCGATCTGCACCAGATCGGCCGCATTCTGCTCGAAATCCAGATTGATCGGTGCCGAGAAGCTGCGGTTGATCGACAGCACCGGCCGCGAGGAAATGCCGGAGAAAGAGAATGTCTGGTTGCGTTCGGTCAGGTGCAGCACGCCGTCGCGATAGTCGCCACCTTCGACGGTCTGCGGTTCGGCGATCTGGCCATTGTCGAGGATCAGCGCCAGCGACAGCGGAATATGACGCGGCTGTTTCACCGGCTGGCCGGGTGTCGGCGCGGTCGTCTGTTCCAGAGTGAGTTTGAATGTGGACTTGCCCGCATCATAAGCCGAGGAGACGGAGACGAGCGGCGTGCCCGCCTCGGTGTACCACAGCGAAAACTGCGAAAGGTCACGGCCGCTGGCGTCCGCGAAGCTCTTGACGAAATCCTCGACGGTGGCGGCTTCGCCGTCATGGCGCTCGAAATACAGGTCCATGCCCTTCTTGAAGTCGTCCGCGCCGAGGATCGTGGCGATCATGCGGGTGACTTCGGCACCCTTTTCATAAACGGTCGTCGTGTAGAAATTGTTGATTTCACGATAGGTATCGGGGCGCGGCGGATGCGCCAGCGGGCCGGAATCCTCGGGAAACTGCTCCGATTTCAGATGGCGCACATCGGCGATGCGCTTGACCGGGCGCGAGCGCATGTCGGCGGAAAATTCCTGATCGCGATAAACCGTCAGGCCTTCCTTCAGGCAGAGCTGGAACCAGTCGCGGCAGGTGATGCGGTTGCCGGTCCAGTTGTGGAAATATTCATGCGCGATGATGCGCTCGATATTGGCGTAATCCGCGTCGGAGGCGGTTTCCGGGTCGGCCAGCACGAATTTGTCGTTGAAGACGTTGAGACCCTTATTCTCCATCGCGCCCATGTTGAAATCAGACACGGCGACGATCATGAAAATATCGAGGTCGTATTCGCGGCCGAAGCGCTCTTCGTCCCACTTCATCGAACGCTTCAGCGCGTCCATGGCATAGGCCGCACGCGGCTCCTTGCCGTGCTCGACGTAAATCTTCAGCGCCACGTCGCGGCCGGATATGGTGGTGAAGGTATCTTCCACCACGCCGAGATCGCCGGCGACGAGTGCGAAGAGATAGCTGGGCTTCGGATGCGGATCGAACCATGCCGCGAAGTGACGGCCTTCGTCGTAATTGCCGCCGCCGAGGAAATTGCCGTTCGAGAGCAGCAGGGGATTGCCTTCCTTCGCCGCGATGATCGTCACCGTATAGGGCGCCAGAACATCCGGCCGGTCGGGGAAATAGGTGATGCGGCGGAAACCTTCCGCCTCGCATTGGGTGCAATAGACGCCATTGGTGCGGTAAAGCCCCATAAGCTGCGTATTGACCTGCGGATTGATATAATTGGTGACGCAGATTTCGAAGGGCGCCTCCGCCGGCAGGTCGCGGATGGTCAGGCTCTCCGGCGTTGCCTCATATTGACCGGCGGGAAGTTCCACCTGGTCGAGCAGCAGGCTGGAAAGCTTCAGCTCGTCGCCATCCAGAACCAGCGGCGCCTGCCGCTCAGCACCTTCGCGCCGGTGAAAGATCAGACGGGCTTCGACCTTGGTATTCTTAGGGTCGAGTTCGAAGGTGAGATCCACCCGCTCCAGAACGAAATCGGTGGGGCGGTAATCTGCCAGGTGAACGATCTGGCCCGTGTCTGTTCGCATGACTGTCCCTGAATAACTTTGCGTGGTCTTCCCGGCATCATGTCGTCATAAGGCCCGGATGTAAAATGGGTAGAATATTCGTCACGTTCATGTGCGCGTCGGAGGACGTTCTGTCCCGCCATGGAAGGCTTTGCCGGCCATGCAGACAATCCTCCCGCCGCCGGACCTGTGGACCATGGCAGCAAATGTTGAACGATTGCTGAAATTATATTTTATTTTCTTCAAATTTTAGCGCGCGTCGCTTTTGGTTTGCATCATTTCCGCAGCCACGAAAACAATACCTCCCCAAATCAACGGAATTCACGGGTAAATCACATTTTTTGTTGTAAAGCGCCGGGGGAATGCTCTAGCCTTGCGCAAATCCAATTCCCCTGCGTCGTCCTCCCCGCATGAAAAATCTTCCGATGGCGTGTTTGCGCAGCCGATATGAGTAGTTGCCAATGAACGCCGAACCGATGAATCCCTTTCGCGGGATTAGCCTGAAGCTGATTTCGGTCGGCTTTTTTCTTGTCATGCAGACCTGTATCAAGGCCGCAGGCGATGTGCCTGCCGGCCAGATCACCTTCTTCCGTTCTGCTTTCGCCATTCTCCCGATTGTCGTCTATCTGGCGTGGCTGCATGCGCTGACCAGCGCGCTGCACACCAATAATCTTTTCGGCCATTTCAAGCGCGGTTTTCTGGGCATCCTGTCCATGGCCTGCGGCTTTTACGGGCTGACCATGCTGCCGCTGCCGGAATTCATCGCCATCGGTTATGCCTCGCCGCTTCTCGCGGTCGTTTTTGCCGCCGTCATCCTGCATGAAAAGGTGCGCATCTATCGTTGGAGCGCGGTCTTCGTCGGTATGACGGGCGTGCTGGTGATTCTCTGGCCGAAGATGACGCTGCTGAGGGAAGGCGGTTTTGCCGCCGGTGAGGGGCTGGGGGCCATTGCCGTATTGTGCGGTGCGGCGCTCGGCGGTCTGGCGATGATCCAGGTGCGGCAACTGGTGGAGACGGAAAAGACGCCGACCATCGTGCTCTATTTTTCGCTCACCGCCACCCTGCTGTCGCTCGTCAGCGTGCCCTTCGGCTGGAGCGCGCTGAGCATGCCGCAGGCCATGCTGCTGATCACCAGCGGCATCTGCGGCGGGGTTGCGCAAATCTTCCTGACGGAGAGTTATCGGCACGCCGAAGTCTCGGTCATCGCGCCCTTCGAATACAGCTCCATCATCTTCGGCATCGCCGTCTCCTACATTCTGTTCGGAGATATTCCCACGGTGACGATGCTGATCGGCACGGCGATCGTTATCCTCGCCGGCATCTTCATCATCTTTCGCGAGCATCAGCTGGGTCTGGCAAGACGAGCGGCCCGCAAGGCCTCGACGCCGCAGGGGTGAGGGAACCCAAATCTGCGTGTCTTGCCTGTTTCCAGGACAAGCGCGCGGCATTCTCAACCACCGAATTTCACGAAAAATGCTTCTCCTCCGTCATTCCGGCCTTGAGCCGGGATCCAGCCGATGCGGCTCTCACGCGGCGAGAAGAGTCTTTTCAGCCCAAGGACTTGGGCTGGCTGGATTCCGGCTCAAGGCCGGAATGACGGATTGGATGACGCATGGTGGAAGACAAGATTGAGCGTGCCGTTTTTCGCCTCAACCGGCGTTAACGGAAGAAGGGGCGGCTGGGCGCGCACTACAACCTTGTGACTCGGTTCAAGACTTCGTCGCAGCCTTTCGTAAAAAAACCACGCAAAAGCAAAAGGCGCCTTCCCGAAGAAAGACGCCAGCGCGCAATCATATCTGTGGACCAGCGCTAGACTGGCCTGAGTACTTCTCAGCGCTCGCGGAAATCCGCGAAGACTGCCGAGGGACGCGTCACGCGGACCTGCTGCATGGCAGCGCGTGCGGTCATCTGTTCGTTTGCGGCAGCGCCGAAACGATGGTAGCCCTGACTGGAGCGAGGGCCGAGGCCCGCCAGGCGGAGCGTTTCAAAGCCGGAATGTACCGGACGGAAGCGAGTGGTCATTGCCTTGGTTCCTTAAACCTATTCCTCCCAAGACATGGGGCCTATATCGCAGCGCAGCATGGATTCGGCAAGCTGAGCAAATGCGCCGCTGTTATGCGCATTGTGCATGGCTTTTTTCATAATTCATTTACATTGAGCAAGAATAAGGCAATCAGCCTTCGGCAATCTTTGCCTGAAAAGCCGATAAATCCTGCCATGCCAATGACTTGCTGGCCGGCGCATTCAAAAGTTCCTGCGGATGCAGGCTGGCCAAAGCGGGCAAAATCAGGTGTCCGGCTGCGACATCACGCCACTGTCCGCGCAGCGTATGGATCGTGCCGGTGCCGCCAAAGAAGAAACGTGCGGTAAAGTTGCCGAGAAGCAACAGGTGTTTCGGCTCCGCAAGGGCGATCTGACGCTCGATGAAGGGGCGGCAGATATCCATTTCGGCCTGAGTCGGCGGGCGGTTGCCCGGCGGCCGCCAGGGCACGACATTGCCGAGCATGATGGTACTGCGCTCAAGGCCGATGGCTGCCAGCATGCGGTCGAGCAACAGCCCGGTCTTGCCGGCGAAGGGCAGGCCCTCGCGGTCGTCATCGGCATCCGGCATCGGGCCGATGACCATGATGGCGGAGGCGGGGTCGCCTTCGGTAAAGATCGTATTGCGCGCGCTGTTCTTGAGGTTGCAGCCGCTGAAACTGTCGAGTGCGGTTTTCAGCTCGGCAAGCGACCGCGCGCTTTCGGCTGCAAAACGCGCCGCCGCCACGGCCTGCTCGTCCGGCATGGCGACATTCTGCTGAATGGCGGGGGCCGCCGGTGCGCCGCGCGCCGGGGCGTTGCGCGTCGCCGCCTGCCGCTGAGGCGCATCGGCACGGTGGTCCGCCGGCCTTTCCATCTGGCGCGAAGCTGCTGCGGCCTCCTGCGCAGGCGCGGATCGGGCCGGGCGGGCGGCGGCAAATTCGGCGAAACGATCAACCGGCTGGTCCTCCAGCAACCAGTCCACGCCCGCATCCGCATGGAAATGCAGGAGGGCGGCGAGTTCGGCCGGGGAGAGGTCGTGAGCGGCGATCATGGGCGGAAATTACCCCATGTTCCCCGCCCGGGAAACCCGCAAATCACACTGTCCAGCGCTGAATGTCGCCGCTTTCGCCGATCATGGCGAGACCATGGGCAATCGAGAGCAACTCGCCGCCGCTTTCGATGCGGTCGGCGTCGAAACGGCGGGTGAAAAGCTCCCGAACCGCCGGCACGAAGGAGGTGCCGCCGGTCAGGAACACCTTGTCGATGGCATCGGGCGCGACTTTCGTCTTTTCCAGAACCTCGTCGAGCGCTTCTTCTATCTTGGCGAGGTCTTCGGCGATCCAGTTGTTGAAATCGCTGCGCTTCACCATCTTGCGGCCGGCCTTGCCCAATGGCGCGAAGTTGAATTCCGCTTCTTCCGCCGAGGAGAGCGCCATCTTGGTGGCGGAAATCGCCTGATAGAGCGGGTAACCCTCGTCATGTTCGACCAGATCGATGAAGAGTTCGAGCTTTTCCGGCTCCAGCGCCGAGCGCACCAGCGATTTGAGGTCGGTGAACTCCTTCGAGGTCTTGAAGATCGACAGCTGGTTCCAGCGGCCGAAATTCACGTAATAGCCGGAGGGCACGTCCAGTACCTTGTCGAAGCTCTTGAACTTGCTGCCCTTGCCGATTTCCGGCGAGACCAGATTGTCGATCATGCGGAAGTCGAAATGATCGCCCGCCACGCCGACGCCGGAATGGCCGATGGGGGTGGCGGAAAGCTTGCCGGCATGGGTTTCGAAGCGGATCAGCGAATAGTCCGTGGTGCCGCCGCCGAAATCCGCCACCAGCACATTGGCGTCCTTCTTCAGGCTCTGGGCGAAATAATAGGCGGCCGCCACCGGCTCATAGACATAGTGGATTTCCGGGAAACCAGCGCGGGTGAGCGCCTCGTTGTAACGGGCGAGCGCCAGTGTTTCATCCGGATTGCTGCCGGCGAAACGCACCGGCCGGCCGGCGATGACGGTGGAGACGTCCCCCGGCCATTCCTCGCCCGCATAGGCCTTCAGCTTGCGCAGGAACACGTCCATCAGATCCTCGAAGCTCTGGCGCTTGGCGAAGATCAGCGTGCCCTGAAACAGCGGCGAGGCGGCGAATGTCTTGATCGATTGCAGGAAACGGCAGTCACCGGCATTGTCGATGAATTGCCGGATGGCGGCATGGCCGGCTTCCACATGCAGGGCGGCCGCACCAAGGCCGGCATCCTTCATGAAGGAGAGCGCCGTGCGCATGCTGTCATCCGTGCCCGCGCTGCTGGTGAAGCGCATGGAACGGCTGGCGCCGCCCGTGTCGGAAAGAGCCATGACCGTGTTGGTCGTGCCGAAATCGAGGCCGAGAGCCCGCTTTTGCGTCATCGCCATATCCTTGTTGCCGATAGAAACACCCGCCCGGCCTGAAAGGCGGCCCGGCGTGAAAATAAGGGATGCCTTTGGCACCCCGATGTCAGAGGAGGGCGGTTGATTGCACAGGGCAGACGGAATGGCAAGCGTCGCCGGTCTTTTTTAAGCGCTCGCCGGCAACCGCCACGCAGGCCGCAACGTTGCGGCAATCTTGGCGGTTGACGGTAAATGGCAAGATCATTCTCTCATAAAGGGCGATAATGCCGTGTGGCGGCTTTAAGCCATTTTGTGCCGCGCCTTAATTCGACTTCGCCGCGCCGCCATCCACCCGCAGCATCGTGCCGGTGATATAGCTTGCCGGAACCGAGCAGAGGAAAGCGCCGGCGGCGCCGAATTCCTCGACCGTGCCGAGACGGCCGGCCGGAATGCTCTTGACGGAAGCCTCGCGAATTTCCTCGACGCTTTTGCCCAGACGCTTGGCGTTGGCGCCATCGAGTTCATCGATGCGGTCGGTATGGATACGGCCGGGCAGCAGCAGGTTGGAGGTGATGCCGAAGGAGGCCACTTCGGAGGACAGCGTCTTGCTCCAGCCGACCAGTGCGCCACGCAGCGTATTGGACAGCGCCAGATTGGCGATCGGCTCGAACACGCCGGAGGAGGCGACGGTCAGGATGCGGCCGAAACCCTGTTCCTTCATCTGCGGCAAAAGCGCATTGGTAAGCGTGATGACGCGCATCACCATCGACTGGAAGAAGGTATCCAGCTTGTCGGCCGTCATCTCCTGCGCAAGGCCCGGCGTCGGGCCGCCGGTATTGTTGACGAGAATATCGATGCCGCCGAGCTTTTCCCTGACGGCCTGAACCATGGCCTCGACGAAATTGTCCTCGGCCAGATCGCCCCAGACCCAGTCGGCCTTGCCCTTGCCGAGCGCATTGATCGCCTTGCAATTCGCTTCCAGCTTTTCGCCGCTTCTGCCGACAAGAAGGACATGTGCGCCTTCTTTCGCCAGCGCGGTGGCAATGCCCAGCCCAAGGCCGCGAGAGGAGGCGAGAACGAGGGCGCGTTTGCCGGAAATGCCGAGATCCATGGGTTTTGTCCTGTCTTGTGAGTGCTCAATGTGCTGTTTATAGAGCATTTCCAAGAAAAGTGGACCCCGGTTTTCCGCCTGGAAATGCTACAAAACAAAGAGTTAGAGCGTTTTCTCGATTCGAGGAAATTCGAGGAAAAGAGAAAACGCTTCGAGCAAGGCAGCGTCCGGTTTCGAAGGTAAAATACACGTCATGACAGAACAATCCCTGCTCAAATTCTCCATTGCCGTCACGGTTCTGCTGGCGCTCTTCGGCATCGGCGCAGGCCTGTTCTCCGGCTCCTTCGCCGTGGTTTTCGATGGTATCTATGCGCTGACGGATGCTTTCATGACGGTGCTGGCGCTGCTTGTCGCACGGCTGATCGCCGCTTCCGCCGCGCCCAAACCCGGCGGTCGGCTGGTGGAGCGTTTCACCATGGGCTTCTGGCATCTGGAGCCGATGGTGCTCGGGCTTAACGGCACGCTCCTGATGGGGGCGGCGATCTACGCCCTCATCAATGCCGTCGACAGCCTGATGGATGGCGGCAGATCGATCGAGTTCGATTACGCCATCGTCGTCACCTTCGTCAGCTTCGCCGTCTCGCTCGCCATGGCATGGTTCGTCAAACGGCAGAACCGCCGGCTGAAATCCGCCTTTGTGGCGCTGGACGCCAAAAGCTGGCTGATGAGCGCGCTTCTGAGCATGGCGCTCTTCGTCGCCTTCGCCGTGGGCTATGGGCTTACGGGAACGGCGCAGGCATGGCTCGCACCCTATATCGACCCGGCCGTGCTGGCGCTGGTCTGCCTCGTCATCATTCCCATGCCGCTCGGCAATGTGAAACAGGCGCTCGCGGACATTCTTCTGGTCACCCCGCTGGAATTCAAGCAGCATGTGGACCGGGTGGCGGCCGAGACGGTGGAGAAATTCGGCTTCTCTTCCCACTACTCCTATGTCGCCCGTGTCGGCCGCGGCCGTCAGATCGAACTCTTTTTCATCGTCCCGAAGAACTGGCCGCCCCGGCGTCTGGAGGAATGGGACGCGATCCGCGACGAGATCGGCGATGCGCTGGGCGGCGAGGGGAGCGACCGCTGGCTGACGATTGTGTTCACGACGGATGAGGAATGGGCGGTTTGAGTGGGGAATTCTGAGGGGCGGGGTTGCAGCCCCTTTGCGTCAACCGGGTATGAGCAGCTACCGATCCATCGCGCAAAGCCCGTCGCAATTCTGGTTCATGAAGAGCGATTTCAGCGCCTGCGCCTTATCGCGTTCAAGCCCGGACAGTTCCGGCAAAATCGTGTCGATCTGGGTGGCCATGGCGGTTCGGTCGGCAAGGGAGGTCGCGGCGACCACGGGAATGGCGCTGGCATTGAGGGCGTTCAGCAAAATGAGCCGGTTCTCGGATCGCAAATTCGGTGAGCGCAGCATAAGGGTCAGTCCGGTAAACTGCTCCATGATGCCAAGGCGCATCTGGTGCAGGCCATCGCGGCGCGCCTTGTTCATCTGATCGGCAGGAAGCACGGCGACAAAATCGGCAATCGCCTCCAGCTGAGCCGCCTGGACATGTAATAGATAGGCTCCGGCGCGTGCGATTTCGTCCTGGTATTTGAACGTATTTGCCGCTGTGTCCGGAAGACTGCCGTTCTGTGGGGTAAACAGTGCATAGGTTTTAAGAACGGCGCCCGCATTCGCGCCGATGGCGATGAGCGCCGGAACATCGGCGGACCGGTATGGCTGCCTGCCAAGGGTCCCCTCCACATTCCAGAGCCGGTCCAGCACCTTCGCATGAGCGGGGTTGGACAATCGCGGTAAATCTCCCTGCGCGCGCGTTTCCCGTGCGAGCGTGTCGAGGCCCTGAAATGCTGCGGCCGATTCGTTTTGATTGGCGGAAGAGACATCGGCCTTTGCCACCAAGGGCATCGCGCCAAACCATGACAATAGCAACAGCGCGGGAATCAATCGCTTCAAGGTGGCGTTCTCCTCAATTGAACTGACGTTCTTTTTCATGGTGCATGACAGGTTTTATGGTGCCCGCAACTCGAGCGCAACATCAGGTAGCAATTCCGACGGCCTGCCGGCCGGTTATCGTGGCCTGTTTTGCCGCTATAGAAGTTCGACAAAGGCGTCCTGCTTTATGAGGACAGGATCCGGTAACTGCGATGTGGCGAATGGCTTGCGCCCCTTGCTGCGAATCGCGCAACCCGCTAGCTTTCAACCACAGGCTAGACCCAAGCCTCCCCCCTCCTTTCGGGAAAGCATCGCACATGCAGGGTGACGCCAAATCATCGAACCATCTGTTCGAGCATCGCATGAGGAGGGGTTGCGTTTCGGCTCGCAATGGAGGTCTTTGATGAAACTTTCTGCACCGATATTTCAGCTTAAACGCCGTGCAAAGCTCATGGCGCGAAACAATGATGTTCCACTGAACGAAGCGCTGGATCAGATCGCGCAAGAAGAGGGCTTTGCAAGGTGGAGCATGCTGTCGTCCCGGATGTCTTCCGGGCCACTTTCCGAAACGGTACTTTCCCGTCTCGATGCCGGCGACCTGTTATTGCTCGCCGGCCGACCGGGGCAGGGCAAGACCATGCTTGGTCTTCAGCTTCTGATCGATGCGGCCCGGGACGGCCGCAAGGCGTTTCTGTTTACGTTGGAATTGACCGAAAAACAGGCGGGAAAATATCTCCAATCGCTTGAAAGGGAGACTGGCGGCTTCGCCAACCAGGTTCAGATTGTCACTTCCGATGAAATTAGTGCGGACTATATCATCGATCGGATGTCGGGGTCGCGACCGGGAACAGTCGCGGTGATCGACTATCTCCAGGCGCTGGATCAACAGCGGAGCAAGCCCGTTCTTTCCGAGCAGCTACGAGCCCTCGGTGATTTTGCGCGACGGTCAGGTTGCGTTCTGGGCTTCATTTCGCAAATCGACAGATCGTTCGATCCGGAAAGCAAGCGGCTTCCCGACATCCGCGATATTCGTCTTCCCAACTTCGTCGATCTCGGCCTTTTTAACAGGGCGTGCTTCCTCCACGACGGCGAAGCGCAACTTCAGGACGTCGCCTGATTGCCTGCCGCGACTTGACGGGTCGCGGCAGTCACTCTCCTGAAATCTGGTTGCGACATAGCGCGGACAGGTACGTGAAACGATGAGAAGACGGCAGCAAAATGCCACGTCGCTGTAGAAGCAATGTGAAACAGGCGCTGGCGGGCATACTTCTGATGGCCCGCTGGAATTCAGGCAGCATGTGGACCGGGTGGCGGCCGAGACGGTGGAGAAATTCGGCTTCTCCTCCCACTATTCCTATGTCGCCCGCGTCAGCCGCGGCCGTCAGATCGAACTCTTTTTCATCGTGCCGAAGAAATGGCCGCCCCGGCGTCTGGAGGAATGGGACACGGTCCGCGACGAGATCGGCGATGCGCTGGACGGGAGGGGAGCGACCGCTGGCTGACGATCGTGTTCACGACGGATGAGGAATGGGCGATCTAGCAGAAGTATGGGTTGGTTAAATTTATCAAAGACTAAATGCGGCCCCCCCTGATTTCAGTGCTTTGGAAGAAGCGCACAATTCAATCAGGGCAGCAAAAGCAGTCGTTAAACCGCAATCAGTCTAAAAAATTTCGTATCCTTGCCTAGTGCTGATAATATCTCAAAAAGTGTATCGCCAAACTCATATGATTTTTGAACCCAATCTTTGCTGTTGCTTTCAAAAAGCTCTTTGAGCTTTTCCTTTGGCTGATCCATTCTCTTTAAAAAGTCACCGTATTTTTCAAGAAGATCCGAAATCTTATCATGGACGTCACTGAAAGATTGCTCCTGTAGAAGCCATTGCAAACGATCAGTGGGTGTCATTTTCGTCATTTCTTTGGCTCGTTCCGGAGAAACTGTGCCATCCAATTTATATACTGCTAGAAGAAAAAGTAGTGCAGAGTAGCACGTTAACATTCGACTATGTTTTAGCTTGTGGTTCTTGATTTTTGCGTTGCCCTTCTGCGAGCGGCGGCCGGATTCGTAGTTAACGCAGAAAGTTCGCCAGAGTCGGAGGATATCATTTGTAAGAAAAGCGGGAATGAAATCAGAGGAATGATCTCCGTAGTCACCCCAATATGCAGCGATCACTTCATCGATGATTTCCTCATACACTTCTTCACCAATAAGGGGGCGACTCTCGAGGAAAAGAAGCAATCGTCCAGTTAGGGTGTTGCGATAGTCGTCTTCTGCCGTACCCAGATGCGCTTTGAGATCATGGATCGAATGACTTGCGAGATATTTTCCGTCTGCATCGAATTTCGGCATATTTAGCGTATTGATAGCCTTAATAAGTTCGGCCTTCACAAGAATAGTATCAAGATTAGACAGCTGATTAAACATAAGCTTTTTGTCGTCTCGATCAATTTCTGCCGTCTTACTCACTATGAAAACATCTAAGTCGCTTTGCTCACCTGCTTCGAGGCGGCCAAAAGAGCCTGTAGCATAGACACAGGCGGTCCCCGATAATATTTCACTCGCTTTCGTCAGATGTGTCTGTAGTTCGGTGAAGCGTTCTACTGTGGCTTTTTTTCTTTCGCTAATATAACTCATTCGTTTCCACTCTCGAAAATATTTGCAAATATCTCTGCCTGCTCTATCGCGTCATCGACGGCGTGGTGGGTATGCGGTCGATCGGAAGTGAAGCGAATGGGAAGCTTTGTTCTGCTGGATGAGCTAATGGTTCGACCGGTTTTGATGGCAACCGCAGTTTTTAGATCGAAACAGCGCGAATGCCCAAAAGGCGAGCCGCGCTTAGAATATCGAATAAAATACCAATAGAGCCACGTCCAGTCGAAGGAGAGTGGATAGGCTACCAGCACCGGCTTTCCTGCACCGGAGAATTCCTGAATCCAATCAAAAGCTTCATCCATCGCTTTATCGGGTGACGCGCCATGTAGTAAAAGTTGTGTTCGATCAAGGCCATTGATCGCTAAGGCTTCGGGGTCGAAAGCGTCTGAAATGGGTTTAAGTTCGCGATAGAAGGAGCGCGTAAATTCTTGGGGGCGGGAGAACGTGTTGCCGTCATACGTCCCGGCGTAAACTAAGGCGAAAGACAACATAGAATAGGGACCAGGAATGGCGCCATCTGTTTCAACGTCTGCCGAAAAGAAAACATCCACCATATTATCCTATCAATCTGTTGCAAAGATTAGGGCGTGCCCATTAGGTGCCTGTCTGACGTTCCCGACTGATGAATCATCAGTGCGCTTTGGACCTTGCCCAAGCCTTACATACAGGCTGGCCCAAATCTGTCTACCCTTTCCAGATTGCAGGGCGCGCCATGGTCTCGGTCTTCAAGCCAAAGAATGCATAGAGTAATCCGGGCCTGTTTCTGACCGTAAATGGAAGTTCTGATTGATATTGGAAAACGCTCTCAATACGGGGTCACTATTTAATATCGAATACAGACGCGGCCCCAAATATCCACAACCCTTGACGCTTTTCTTTCCCAGTTATATTATAAATCTTACGTGAACGTAAAAGTAATAAAGCAATCATCAGGTTGTCTGACAATTGACTGGCGTGCGACATGTTTTGCCGCTATAGAAGCTCGACAAAGGCGTCCTGCTTTGCGAAGACAGGCGCTGGGATGCGGTGTCGCGGATGGTTTTTTGACTGGCGCGGGCGATGCGCCGGGAATGCCGGAAAGCGGATATAACAACAGCCGGATGGGACCGGCGATGCGGAGAGGATGAGATGACGGAAGCGATGGAACTGCCCGAACGCGAAGCGATGGAATTCGACGTTGTGATCGTTGGCGCGGGTCCCGCGGGCCTTGCCGCCGCGATCCGGCTGAAGCAGGTGGAGCCGGAGCTTTCGGTCGTCGTTCTCGAAAAGGGTGCCGAAGTCGGCGCGCATATTCTCTCCGGTGCGGTGGTCGATCCGATCGGCATCGACAGGCTGCTGCCGGGCTGGCGCGAAGAGGAGGGGCATCCCTTCAAGACCGAGGTCAAGGACGACCAGTTCATGTTCTTAGGCCCGGCCGGCTCCATCCGCCTGCCGAATTTCATGATGCCGCCGCTCATGAACAATCACGGCAATTACATCGTCTCGCTTGGGCTGGTCTGTCGCTGGCTGGCGGAAAAGGCGGAAGGGCTCGGCGTCGAGATCTATCCGGGATTTGCCGCAACTGAAGTGCTCTATAATGACGAGGGCGCCGTCATCGGTGTCGCCACCGGCGATATGGGCATCGAGAAGAACGGCGAGCCGGGCCCGAACTTCACCCGCGGCATGGAGCTGCACGGCAAATATGTGCTGATCGGCGAGGGCGTGCGCGGTTCGCTCGCCAAGCAGCTGATTTCCAAATTCGATTTGTCCAGGGATCGCGAGCCGCAGAAATTCGGCATCGGCATCAAGGAACTCTGGCAGGTCAAGCCGGAGAAGCACAGACAGGGTCTCGTGCAGCATTCCTTCGGCTGGCCGCTCGGTTTCAAGACCGGCGGCGGTTCCTTCCTCTATCATCTCGAGGATAACCTTGTCGCCGTCGGCTTCGTGGTGCACCTCAACTACAAGAACCCCTATCTTTATCCCTTCGAGGAATTCCAGCGCTTCAAAACGCATCCGGCCATCCGCGAGACCTTCGAGGGCGGCAAGCGCATTTCCTATGGTGCGCGCGCCATCACCGAAGGCGGCTACCAGTCGGTACCGAAGCTGACTTTCCCCGGCGGCGCGCTGATCGGCTGTTCCGCCGGTTTCGTCAACGTGCCGCGCATCAAGGGCAGCCATAATGCGGTGCTGTCGGGCATGCTGGCGGCGGAAAAGATCGCCGCAGCGATTTCCGCCGGCCGCGCCCATGACGAGGTGGCGGAGATCGAGGCGGAATGGCGCGACGGCGATATCGGCAAGGATTTGAAGCGGGTCAGAAACGTCAAGCCGCTGTGGTCGAAGTTCGGCACGCTCATCGGCGTCGGTCTCGGCGGTCTCGACATGTGGACGAACCAGCTGTTCGGCTTCTCCTTCTTCGGCACGCTGAAGCATGGCAAGACGGATGCGGAGAGCCTTGAGCCGGCCGCAAAGCACAAGCCGATCGCCTATCCGAAACCGGATGGTGTGTTGACCTTCGACCGGCTGTCGTCGGTGTTCCTGTCCTCCACCAACCATGAGGAGGACCAGCCGGTGCATCTTCAGGTGAAGGACATGGCGCTGCAAAAACTGTCTGAGCACGATGTCTTTGCCGGTCCTTCGACGCGTTATTGTCCGGCCGGCGTTTACGAATGGGTGGAGAAGGACGGCGAAGAAGTCTACGTCATCAACGCCCAGAACTGCGTGCACTGCAAGACCTGCGACATCAAGGACCCCAACCAGAACATCAACTGGGTACCGCCGCAGGGTGGCGAAGGGCCGGTTTACGCCAATATGTGATGGCGATTACGGGCGGAGCCTTCTCTTCCGTCATGCTCGGGCCTGTCCCGAGCATCTGCAACGGATTGATTTTACGATACGTGGATAGATCCTCGGGACAGGCCCGAGGATGATGCCGAGCGTGGGAAGATCGCTCGCAATCACTCTCAGCCATTGTGTCATGCGGCCGGGAGTGACGACATGTGCGGAACGGGCAGACTTCTGATCGAAGGGCTCATTTCACACGACGCAGACGCGCCGTTGCCGGTTGCCGGGTCAAACCCGACATGAGGAAGAGCAGCGTCCAGAGCCCGTCTCCCCGTCAGTATTTGTGGATTGCTCTTCGATTTCTTACATATAGGATGTTGGGGTGTTGCATGGTCGCGTGGCCCGTGGATTGTGGTTCAGCGATGCGGTAACGCCTTGAATGTGCATATGGTCCTAAGTGCCGTCGCCCGACGACAGGGAGTGAAGGAATGTCCGGCTTTCAAAGGCTGAATATCGTGCGGAAGACAGGGTTCGTTGCCGGTGTGGCGGCGCTTGCGATGATTGCCGTTTCTTTCAGCGGCGGTCCGCTGGTGGCTGCAAGCTGCCGTACCGATGCCATGGCCGGCATCGACTGGCGCGAATGCAACAAGCGTCTGCTGATGCTGGGCGGCAGCAATCTCGATTCGGCAATGCTTTACGGCACGGATTTCACCTATACCGACCTGCGCGGTTCGTCGCTGAAGGGCGCCAATCTCGAGAAGGCCAAGCTCATCCGCACGGCTCTTGGCGAGGCGAACCTGCAGGGCGCCAATCTGACCAAGGTGGAAGCCTATCGCAGCGATTTTTCCGCCGCCGACGCCACCAACGCCAAATTCGTCAATGCTGAAATGCAGCGGACCAAATTCGAAAACACCAAGCTGGACGGCACGGATTTCACCAAGGCCGAACTCGGCCGCGCCGATTTCGAGGGCGCGACGCTGAACGGCTCGAAATTCTCGCTGACCAATCTGTCACGCGCCCGTTTCGGCGGCGCCAAGCTCGGCGGTCCGGTGGATTTCACCAGCGCATTCCTGCTGCTGACGAGGATCGAAGGACTCGATCTTTCCATGGCCACCGGCCTTGATCAGAAGCAGATCGACATTGCCTGCGGCGACGCCAAGACCAAATTGCCGAACGGCCTCACCGCGCCGGCCTCCTGGCCGTGCCCGGAAGATCCGGACGACGACTGACAGGAATAGCCGCGCGGTCTTGCGCTCGGCCCAAACATCTCCATAAGCGGAAGAGAAGCGTCCGCGATGCGGACGCCTCACCGGCGATCAGAAGCCCGAAAGCACGATCTTGCCCTTGGCCCTGTTGCTCTCGATCAGCGCATGCGCCTTGATGAGATTTGCGGCATTGATGGTGCCGAAAACCTCCGTCAGCGTCGTCTTGATCTTGCCGGCATCGACTAGTTGCGCGACATGGTTCAGCAGCCTGTGCTGCTCGATCATGTCAGGCGTCTGGAAGACGGCGCGGGCGAACATCATTTCCCAATGGATCGATACGCATTTGCGCTTGAAGGCCATGACGTCGAAGCCGCCGGCCGGATCGTCGATCAGCGCGAAACGACCCTGCGGCGCGATGGTCGCCACGCTGTCGGCGGCATGAATGTCGCTATGGGTGGTGGAGAAGACAAAGCCCGGCGCACCGAGGCCGAGCGCTTCCACCTGCGGGGCTATCGGCTTGCTGTGATCGATGACGTGATGTGCGCCGAGTTCCTTCACCCACGCAATCGTCTCGGGCCGTGAAGCGGTGGCAATGACGGTGAGGTCGGTCAGCGCCCGCAGAAGCTGGACGGCGATGGAGCCGACGCCGCCCGCGCCGCCGATGACCAGAATGGCGTTGGCCGCGCCCGGAACCGGCTCCTTCACCCGCAGCCGGTCGAACAGCGTCTCGTAAGCGGTGATGGCGGTCAGCGGCAGCGCGGCGGCCTCCTCGAAATTCAGGGATTTCGGCTTTGCACCCACAATGCGTTCATCGACCAGATGGAACTCACTGTTGGAGCCGGGGCGGTTGATGACACCGGCGTAAAACACCTCGTCGCCCGGCTTGAACAGCGAGACCTTGTCGCCGACGGCCTTCACCACGCCCGCCGCATCGAAGCCGAGCACGCGGGGTTCGCCGTTTTCCGGCGACTGGTTGCGGCGCACCTTGGTATCGACGGGGTTGACCGAAACGGCCTTCACTTCCACCAGAATATCATGCCCCTTCGCTTCCGGCTGGGGCAGGTCGATATCGACGAGGGCGTCTTTCGCGGTGATGGGCTGGCTGGTCCTGTAACCGATGGCGCGCATGAACAGTCTCCTTTGCTTGTTTGCGTGCCTCTTACTTGATACATATGAACATCGATCGCAAGAATGCACATTTTGTGATGATACATACAAAAAGGATACTGTGATGTCGCGACCGCGCGCCAAGCTCACCGGCAACTTTCCCGGCTGCCCGGTGGAATCGGCTTTAAGTTTCCTCGATGGCAAATGGAAGGGCGTGATCCTCTATCACCTCATCAATGAGGGCACGCTGCGCTTTAACGAGCTGCGCCGCCATATTCCCAGCGTCACCCAGCGCATGCTCACCAAGCAGCTGCGCGAACTGGAAGAGGCCGGCCTGATTTCCCGCACCGTCTTTCCGGTGGTGCCGCCGCGCGTGGATTATGCGCTGACGCCGCTCGGCGAGACGATGATACCGGTGATTTCGGCGCTGAAAAGCTGGGGCGACGCCCATGTCGTGTGCAAGAACGGCGAGAAATATACCCGCCTTCCCGAGGCGAAGGAAAAGGCCGCCTGAAAAATCACGGGTAAAAGCGCACCCCTTCGCGCGCCTTTTTCATGGTGCGATGCAACATGTATTTGCCCCGATTGATGCATAATGCTGCGATCTCGATTCGCAGCAGGGACATCAGGACACATGAGCATCGGTTGGTTGGAGGCCGCATTTCTCGGCTTTTTGCAAGGGCTTACGGAATTTCTTCCGATTTCTTCAAGCGCGCATCTGAGGATCGCCGGGGAGTTCCTGCCCTCCGGTGCGGATCCGGGAGCCGCCTTCACCGCGATTACGCAGATCGGCACCGAAGCGGCCGTGCTGGTTTATTTCTGGTCGGATATCATGCGCATTGCCATCGCCTGGCTCCGGCAGAACTTTCGCCTCGGCGAGTATAACAAGGCTGATGCCCGGCTCGGCTGGCTCATCATCATCGGTTCCGTGCCGATCGTCTTTCTTGGCCTGTTCTTCAAGGATGCCATCGAGCACTCGCTGCGCAACCTCTACATCACCGCCGTGATGCTGATCGTCTTCGGCATCGTTCTCGGCGTTGCCGATAAAATCGGTGAGAAGCGTTACAAGCTGAACCAGCTTATCTGGCGCGATGGCATCCTGTTCGGTTTCGCGCAGGCCATGGCGCTCATCCCCGGCGTTTCGCGCTCGGGCGGCACCATCAGTGCCGGCCTGCTTTTAGGCTATACCCGCGAGGCGGCGGCGCGTTACTCCTTCCTGCTCGCCGTTCCCGCCGTCTTCGGCTCCGGTTTCTACCAGCTTTTCAAGAGCATCGGCGAGGACAATCCGGTCGGTTGGGGACCGACGGGGCTCGCGACACTGATCGCCTTCGTGGTCGGCTATGCCGTGATCGTCGTGTTCCTCAAGCTCGTCTCCACCAAGAGCTACATGCCCTTCGTCTGGTACCGCGTGGTCATTGGCGTCATTCTTTTGGGGCTGCTGGGAACGGGCGTGATCAACGCGGGTGGGTGATTAGGGCTTTGTCGATTGAAACGACGCTTTTGGCAAAGTTGCATCATCCGCACTCCGTCACCCCCGACTTGATCCGGGGTCCAGCGCGATCAAGTCTTTGATCGCAATAGACTCGTTTCTCACGGCGCAGACGCGCCGTGGCTGGATGCCGGATCAAGTCCGGCATGACGGAGGAGAGATTATTCTGTGCCCTAAAAAGTTGAAGGCCCGCTCTTCCGAGCGGGCCTTTCGTCTTTTAGAGCAACGTACCGCTCAAGATCACCAGCGCCACCGAGAAGTAGATGATGAGCCCGCTGACATCCACCAGCGTCGCGACGAAGGGGGCAGAGGCGCTGGCGGGATCGAGCCGCAGGCGCTGCAGCACGAAGGGCAGCATGGAACCGGCGAGCGAACCGAAGGTGACGATGCCGACAAGCGCCGCAAAGACGGTTGCCCCCACCAGCAGCCAGTGCTCGCCATAGTCATAAAAGCCCGCCTGCTGCCAGACCGTCAGACGCAGGAAGCCGATAGCGCCCAGAATGCAGCCGAGCGTCAAGCCCGTCGGGATTTCCCGGAGCAGTACCCGCCACCAGTCGGAAAGCTTCAGCTCGCCAAGCGCCAGCGCCCGGATGATGAGCGAGGTGGCCTGCGAACCGGAGTTGCCGCCCGACGACATGATGAGCGGAATGAAAAGCGTCAGCACCACTGCCTTTTCCAGCTCGCCCTCGAAATGCTGCATGGCGCTGGCCGTCAGCATTTCGCCGAGGAAGAGCGCTGCGAGCCAGCCGGCGCGCTTGCGGATCATGTCCGGAAAGCCGATCGTCATATAGGGCTTGCCCAGCGCTTCCATCCCGCCGAACTTGTGGGCGTCTTCCGTCGTGTCGGCGATCATGGTGTCGATCACGTCGTCAACGGTGACGATGCCGAGAATATGCGAACGGTCATCGACGACGGGCAGGGCCAGAAGGTCGTGCTTGCGGATCAGCCGGGCGACATCCTCCTGCGACATCAAGGGGCTGGCGCAGACGATGCCTTCCTTCGATGCGACGGAGAGGATGGAGGCGCCGGCTTCGCCGGTCAGCAGGCGGCGCAGCGTCACGACGGTGGAAAGCGTTCCGTCCTCAGCCAGCACATAGATGGCATAGACCGTTTCACGCGACCGCTCGACGACGCGGATGTGCGAAAGGGTCTGTTCCACCGTCCAATTGTCCGGCACGCTGACGAATTCCGTGGTCATGATCGAGCCGGCGGTACGCGGCGGATAACCCATCAGATGCTGGATGGAGAGCGCCGTCGTGCGGTCCAGCCGGGAAAACAGCTTTGCCCGCGGTTCTTCCGCCATTTCCGCCATGACGTCGGCAACACGGTCGTCGGACATCAGGTTGACGAGGCGGGCGGCCTGTTCGACCGGAATATCGGCGATGATGGCGGCTGCGCCATGCAGTTCGGGCCGGTCGAGAATGGCGACGGCCTTTGCCTGCGGCATGGCGAGGAGGGCGGTTACGGCCTCGGCGACATCCAGCGTGTTGAGGTGCTCGACGCGTTCGGCAATGGTGGTGGAGGAACCGGCGTTTCCGCTACGAAGAAGACGTGCGGCCTTGCTGGCCCTCTGGGAGAGGTTGTGGAAGTTCATGATTGCTCACCTTTCCGTCGATTCGCCGATCACGGCGAACGCGGTGGTGAGCCGACAGCGGTCGGATCAGTTCACGTTCGCCGGTCTCGGCAAAGGCAATCGACTGCTACTGTCGCTAGACATCCAATGATGCTCCGTTGAAATCCGCGCCGTGCCGGTTGGCCTGCGCGTAAGGCCGTGTTGCGCCTGAAACCGAAAAGAGTCAAGCACCCGATCATGAAATTTATGCAAGGTTCTGCACCGTGGCGAGGGGCGGCGGCGCAGGCTGTAAAAAAGGCGGCTTCAAGCCGCCTTTTCGCGCCGTTCGACGGTGACGGAAACAAGGAAAACGCCAAGCCCGAGAAGGGAAAGAACCGCGCCGACATAACCGGTGGAGGCGTAACCGAAACCCATGGCGATGACGAGGCCGCCGAGCCAGGCGCCGAGCGCATTGGCGATGTTGAAGGCCGAATGGTTGGAGGCGGCGGCCAGCGTCTGCGCATCCTGCGCCACATCCATCAGCCGCGTCTGCACGGCCGGACAGGCGGCGAAACCGCAGCCGATCAGGAAGACGCAGAGGCAGAGCATGAAAGGATTGTCCGCCGTCATGCCGAACACGGTCATGACAAGCACGTTGAAGGCCAGCATGCCGCCAATCGTGCCGTTGAGCGAGATATCGGCCAGCCGCGAGCCGACCACATTGCCGACATTCATGCCGATGCCGAACAGCGCCAGCACCATGGAGACGGTGGAAACCGGCATCATCGCCACATCGGTGGTGGTCTTGGCGATATAGCTGAAGACCGAGAACATGCCGCCGAAGCCGACAGCGGCGATGGCGAGCGTCAGCCATACCTGCACGCGGCGGAAAGCGCCGAGTTCGCGCCAGACGCTCGCGCCTTCCTCCACCCTGTCACGCGGCTGGAAAAACCAGAGCAGAGCCACCGTCAGAAGCGCGATGCCGCCAACCAGCATGAAGGCCGCGCGCCAGGAAAGCAGCTGGCCGAAGAAGGTGGCGAGCGGGGTGCCTAGCAGGGTGGCGATGGTGAGGCCGAGCATGACGCGGCCAACGGCGCGGGCGCGCTTGTGGATCGGCGCCATGGAGGCCGCCACCAGCGCCGCAACCCCGAAATAAGCTCCATGCGGCAGGCCGGTGATGAAGCGCAGGACGGTGAAGCTCAGGAAATCCGGTGCGACGGCGCTCAAGATATTACCGGCCGCAAAAAGCCCCATCAGGCCGAGAAGCAGGGTGCGGCGCGTCATGCGCGCGGCGAGAACCGCGATGATCGGCGCGCCGATGACGACGCCGAGCGCATAGGCCGTGATGACATAACCCGCCTGCGGAACGGTGACGCCATAGGTGGTGGCGACGTCAGGAAGCAGGCCCATGATGGCGAATTCGCCAGTGCCGATGCCGAAGCCGCCGGCGGCAAGCGCCAGTTCGATGAGCGCGATGGCAAGCGGGGAGAGGGCCACGGCAGGTGCGGCCGTGTAAACGGTTTCATTCTCCGCGCCAGGGCGGGCTTCGGAAATATTCGACTGGCTCATCGTGACCTGAAAAACGGGAAGGGCCCACAGAAAAAAGGGCAAGACCGTATGGGAGCGGTCTGCCCTGACTGGAGATGCGCGGTCATGAAAATGACCTTAAGTGATCCCTAACATGAAATGATGCGTTGCGGTAGAGCGATTCTCGGCAAAAGAGCATCTTCACGCGATGGTGTTCGGAACCCTATATAGGGTCAGGCATTTACGCGCGGCTGCCTCACTGGATCGGGTTGGAAACATGAAGCTCATTGCAATTTTCAATCGTGACGGCGGCACGTTTCGCACCACCGACATGGAGGCCTATTGCGACCATGCCCGCGAGGTCTTCACCCGCGCCGGCCACGCCATCGATTGCCGTCTCGTCTCCGGAAAGGATATCGTCGAGGAAATGGAGCGCGCCGCCGATGAGCCGGGCATTGAAGGCATCATTGCCGGCGGCGGTGACGGCACGATTTCCGCAGCAGCCGCCATCGCCTGGAAACACGGCATCGCGCTCGGCATCGTTCCGGCCGGCACCATGAACCTCTTCGCCCGCTCGCTGAAGCTGCCGCTCGATATTCGCCAGGCGCTGGAAACGCTGGCGAATGGCGAGATTGCCAGTGTCGACATTGCCAGCGCCAATGGCCGGCTCTTCGTCCACCAGTTTTCCGCGGGCCTGCATTCGCGCATGGTGCGCTATCGCAACAATCTCGCTTTTGCCTCCCGCCTCGGCAAGATCAAGGCGAGCATCCGCGCCGCCATCAGCGTCATCCTCAATCCGCCGGTCTTCGAGGTGGAATATACCGTTAACGGCAAAACGCAGCACCGCAAGGTCTCGGCCATTTCCGTCTCCAACAATGAATTCGGCCAGAGCGCATTGATGGTCGCGGACAATGTCTCGGGCGGCCATCTCGGTTTTTATCTCGCCGATCCGTTGCGTCCTTCCGGCGTCGCGAAACTCGCTTTTGATATTCTGCGCGGCAGGCTGAAAGAAAACGCCGCCGTAACCGCCATGACCGTAACGGATGTGGAGCTGCATTTTCCGAAGAAACGCCATGACCTGCGCTGCGTCATCGATGGCGAATTGCTGCCCATGGAGCGGGATGTGGCGCTGGAGGTTCACGCCGGCGAATTGAAGGTGCTGGTGGGGCGGTCGTTTTTCGCATAGCGCAACTGACTGCGAATTGGCGGTTGCCGCTTGTTTCTTCTCCCCGAGGGGGAGAAGTCCGCGGCAGCGGGATGAGGGGGCAAGCGTCGAGATATTCGGAGAGCTAGCCCCCTCATCCGACCCTTCGGGCCACCTTGTCCCCGGCGGGGAGAAGAAACAAGCGGCGATGTCGCGCCCTCAATACCCCCTAAAAAACGCCAGCCTTGCCAAATCGAAGCCGCCCGGCCATGTTCGGCAGGCGCGGCAGCGTGAGCGCCGTCGCCTTTATGGGAGTGCGATCTGTCATGAATGAAGTCTCCAAGCCGATGTCCAATCTCGCCGCCATCGATGCCGCCCATCACCTTCACCCCTTTTCCGACATGGGCAAGCTGAATGCTGCCGGCACCCGCATCATCGAGCGCGCGGAAGGGGTTTTCATCTATGACAGCACCGGCAGGAAATATCTCGACGCCTTTGCCGGCCTCTGGTGCGTGAATATCGGTTACGGACGCCGCGAGATTGCCGATGTCGTGCAGCGCCAGATGAACGAGCTGCCCTACTACAACGCGTTTTTCGGCACCACCACGCCGCCCGCGACGCTTCTGGCGCAGAAGATCGCCTCGCGCGCCGGGCCGAAGATGAACCATGTCTTCTTCACCAATTCCGGTTCGGAAGCCACCGACACCTGGTTCCGCATGGCGCGCGTTTACTGGAAGGCGCTCGGCCATCCGACGAAAACCAAGGTGATTGCCCGCCGCAACGGCTATCACGGCTCGACGGTGGCCGGTGCATCGCTCGGCGGCATGAAATGGATGCATGAGCAGGGGAACCTGCCGATCGAGGGCGTGGCCCATATCGGCCAGCCCTATTGGTATGCCGAGGGCGGCGATCTTTCGCCGGCCGAATTCGGCCTGAAGGTGGCGCGCGAACTGGAAGCGAAGATCGATGAACTCGGCGAGGAAAATATCGCCGCTTTCGTGGCCGAACCCATTCAGGGCGCGGGCGGCGTCATCGTGCCGCCGGAAACCTACTGGCCGGAAATCGCCCGCATCTGCAAGGCGCGCAACATCTTGCTCGTCTCCGATGAGGTGATCTGCGGTTTCGGCCGTCTCGGCTCCTGGTTCGGTTACCAGCATTTCGGCGTGGAGCCGGATTTTGCGCCCGTCGCCAAGGGCCTGTCTTCCGGTTACCTGCCGATTGGCGGCGTCATCGTCTCGGATCGGGTGGCGGAAGTGATGTTGTCCGAGGTCGGTGACTTCAACCACGGTTTCACCTATTCCGGCCATCCCGTCTGCGCTGCCGCCGCCCTGGAAAACCTCCGCATCATCGAGGAGGATGGACTGGTGGAACGGGTGCGCGACGATATCGGCCCTTATTTTTCCGAGGGCTGGAAAAGCCTGACGGATCACGAACTGGTCGGCGAGGCGGTGAATGTCGGCCTGATGGGCGGCCTGCAGATAACGGCCGACAAGGCGACGCGCCGGCGTTTCGCCAAGCCGGACGACATCGGAACCGCCGTGCGCAACCATTGCCTGGCAGATGGCCTTGTGATGCGCGCCACCGGCGACCGCATGCTGGCCTCACCGGCGCTGACGATCAGCCGCTCGGAGGTGGACCAGATCATAGAAACGCTGCGCAAGGGGCTCGATCACTTGCGCGATACGCGAGAGCATTTCTAGGAAAAGTGGACACCGGTTTTCCGTTAGAGAATGCGAAAAAAGTTTCCAAGGGAGGAATAATCAGATGGCAGGACAGGAACATCATTACGCCGTGCAGGTGAAATGGACCGGCAATCGCGGCAAGGGCACATCCGGCTACCGCGATTATGAACGCGACTACACGATTTCCACTTCGGGAAAGGCTGACATCGCCGGCTCCTCCGACCCCGCCTTCCGCGGCGATCCCTCCCGCTGGAACCCGGAAGACCTGCTGGTCGCCTCGCTCTCGGCCTGCCACAAGCTGTGGTACCTGCATTTCTGCTCGGTCAATGGCATCATCGTCGAAGACTATGTCGACAATGCCGAAGGCACGCTGGTGATGGAAAAGGATGGTGCGGGGCAATTCAGCGAAGTGGTGCTGAAACCGGTCATCACCATTTCGAAAGGCGATCCGGCCAGAGCGGATGAGCTGCACCATGATGCACACGAAAAATGCTTCATCGCACGCTCGGTGAATTTTCCCATCCGCGTGGAGGGGACGGTGAAGGTGGTTTGAGGCGGATGTGGCGCGCGATCCGCGCGAGCGGACCGCGGCGGGCGACTTCGCAAAGAGCATCTCCAGTAAAAATGCGTAGCAGTCTTACTGGAGATGCGTAAAAATAAAGAGATGGAGCGCTTCCAAAGATCTCGTTTTTGCCTGAAGCACTATAGGCTCAGGCATAATCGTTGCTGTCCGCTAAATGCGCTATTTTGCTATGGTCGTCTGTTTTCTCCCCGTCATTCCGGCCTTGAGCCGGAATCCAGTCAGCCCAAGTCCTTGGGCTGAAAAGACTCTTCTCGCCGCGCAGACGCGCGTAGGCTGGATTCCGGCTCAAGGCCGGAATGACGGAGGTTATGTTCTTTGATGGCAATGAGAGCATTGAGTGCGTCGATTAGGACTCATCCGTTCTCCAGCTATCGCGGACTCCACTGAGATTGCCTTCCCGGCCGAGGCCCCGTAGCTCCCGGTGTCTCCGGATAAATTCTCTCAGGGCCATTTCAACCGCTGCTTCTGCGTTGGAAACTCCAGTAATTTCTATGACCTCTGCGATCAGCTCGTCATCAAGGCCGATCGTCACACGCATTCCGATGCCTCAAGGTGTATGAGCCAACATCAGCACCTTGAGGGCGAAGATGCGCGATCTTACTGGAACGCCGTCTCGTAAAAGCTTCGAAGCTTGCGCGAGTGCAGCGTCTCCGTCGGCATGGCGGCCAGCTTCTGCACGGCGCGGATGCCGATCTGCAGATGCTGGGCGACCTGGGTGCGGTAGAACTCCGTCGCCATGCCCGGAAGTTTCAGTTCGCCATGCAGCGGCTTGTCGGAAACGCAGAGCAGGGTGCCGTAGGGCACGCGGAAGCGGAAACCGTTGGCGGCGATGGTGGCCGATTCCATGTCGAGCGCTATGGCGCGCGATTGCGACAGACGCTTGACGGGGCCTGCCTGATCGCGAAGTTCCCAGTTGCGGTTGTCGATGGTGGCGACGGTGCCGGTGCGCATGATGCGCTTCAGCTCGAAGCCCTCGTAGCCGGTAACTTCCGCGACGGCGCCTTCCAGCGCCACTTGCACTTCGGCCAGAGCCGGGATCGGCACCCAGACGGGCAGGTCGTCATCAAGGACGTGATCTTCGCGCACATAGGCATGCGCCAGAACATAGTCGCCAAGCCGCTGGCTGTTGCGCAGGCCGGCGCAGTGGCCAACCATCAGCCAGGCATGCGGGCGCAACACGGCGATGTGGTCGGTGATCGTCTTGGCGTTGGAGGGGCCGACGCCGATATTGACGAGCGTGATGCCGGCATGGCCCTTCTTCTTCAGGTGATAGGCGGGCATTTGCGGCAGGCGCGCGAGCACGGCATCCGTTTCCGGCTTGTCGCAACCGGCAGGGGTGACGATATTGCCCGGCTCCACGAAAGCGGTGTAACCCTCGCCGCCATTCTTCATCAACTGCCGCGCCCATGCGGCGAATTCATCGATATAGAACTGGTAGTTGGTGAACAGCACGAAGTTCTGGAAATGGCTGGCGCTCGTTGCCGTATAGTGGCTGAGGCGGGCCAGCGAATAATCGATGCGCTGCGCGGTAAAGGGCGCGAGCGGTGCCGGTTCGCCCGGCACCTGATCGTATTCGCCATTGGCGATGAGATCGTCGGTATTGTTGAGGTCGGGCGTATCGAACAGATCGCGCAGCGGCACGTCGGACAGCGAAGAAGCCGCCGCCGCCTCGACATAGGCGCCTTCGCCGAAAGCGAAATGCAGCGGAATGGGCGTGGCCGATTCCGACACCGTGACCGGAACGCCGTGGTTCTTCATCAGAAGCCCGAGCTGTTCCTTGAGGTAATGGCGGAAAAGCTCCGGCCGGGTGATGGTCGTCGTGTAAACGCCGGGGGCGGTGACATGGCCGTAGGAGAGACGCGAATCGACATGGCCGAAGGTGGCGGTCTCAAGGCTCACCTGCGGATAGCAGGCGCGGTAACGGCCAGCAATCGGCGCGCCCTTGGCAAGCTCGGTGAAGGAATTGATCAGGAACGCCGTATTGCGTTCGTAAAGCGCGGTCAAAGCCGCCACAGCTTGTTTCGGGTCCGTGAATGTCTGCGGCGCGAAAGGCTCAGGAGTGACGAAGGTGAGGGGCGGAATCGTTGGTTTTGCTATTGTCATGGCCCATTATAAGAGGGCAATTTCGACAGGCAAGCGACAGAAATACGAAGAAACTGAAAAGAAACGCAAAAAGGCAGTTCGAATAACAGCGGGTCGGCGGAAATTTCAGCCGAGCGCGCCACGCTGCAGGCTCATCAAAAGCACGAAGCCGGCGCCCTTGGAGGCGGGGCGGGGATCGGCCTTGTAAACCGCAAGTCCCGCGACCGGACCGAGAAAGATCGAGGCCATCAGCACCAGCCGCAGCGCGGAAAACAGGCCGTTGGAAAAACTTGTCGTCATCGGCCTGTCCTCACAACACGACGGGGCAATTGGCGGCGGGCGAGGGGCTATGCTGGCAGGCGATTGCCGCGCCGGCATTCACCCGCTGGAAACTGCGGTTCGGATTAACGACGAGCGAGGCGAAGGACATGGCGAAGATCGCCATGAGAAACGCGAAGATTGCCAGTCGGCTGATCAGCTTTGCCATGTCCATTCCCCTTATTGGAGTTGATGGACAGAGTTTTGCCACACTCGGACTGAACGGACCCTGAGACCCCGGTTCATATGGCATTCAGGGATGTTAACGGGTGGTGACATGACAGATTGATGCCGCAATGGCGCCGGGCATCTCGCGGGCCACCCGCTTTTCGATCAGGACAGAGGGGCTTCCGCACGTGCCGCAAGATCGGTCACGAGGGTCTCGAACGCCTGAGGCTGCGTCACATCGACAACCGGCACGCGGTGCTCCTGCGCGGATGCCAGCATGTCCGTGTTTTCCCGCAACGAACGCTCGATGAAGGCGTCGATGATCCGCCGCCTCTCAGCCGCTGCATCTTCATAGCGGGCGTGAGAGCGCATTCTCTCGAGAAGAAAATCATTGCCGGCATGGAGAAAGACACCGGCGACCTCGCCGCCAAGCAGGGGCGAAATCAATTCCGGCCGCAGGGCCGCGCCCTCGAAGATTGTGGAACCGCCGGCGCCGGACCTGCTGTCGATCATCGTGCGGATCAGCGGCCAGATGTTCTGATGATGTATCTTCAGGAACCAGTGGATCGTTTCCGCCGAGAGCCGTGCGTAGTATTCTTCCACCGGTGCCGGAATGCCCGGCCATGGCCTGCCCGGATGGCGGGCGAGACTGTCGGTCGATATTGCCTCGCAGCGCAGCCTTTCGCTCAGCAGGCCGGCAAGGGTGCTCTTGCCGACATGCGAGGTGCCCGCAATCAGGACTGTGGAAAGGGTGGGGCGCATGCGTCGCTCTCGTTGGTGTTGGGCGCAACGATACATCAACGGATATATGGCTTCCATGCGGCGTGCGCCCGCAGTCTCGGAGGCAATCCTTGGCAGCGCACCGTGGCCGTCAGGTGCGGGACCGCAGGCGGCAGGACAGAAGCCCGCCCGCCGCCCTGTCGATTAAAGCCGTGTCCAGGTCTGCGATTTGCACAGAACCTTCAGCACGCAGCCCTTCATGCTCAGCGAGTTGCCGGAAACGGTGCCGGAGCCGCTATAGGTCTTGTCATTGGCGGGATCGGTGATTTCACCCGAATAGCTGTTTCCCTTGCCGGAAAGCTTGCCGATCTGTTTTCCGGCGTGTTTGCCGGTCTTCAGCGTCACGCAGAAGGCGCCGCCGCAGGGGCCGATCACGGCGGTTTCGCCACTGGCGGTCTTCCAGTTGCCTTCGATTGCCTCGGCGGCGAAGGCAAGGTTGCCGCTCAGCATGAGGGCGGCGGCAATCGTCATTATACGCTTCATAAAATTCCTCCCGAAATTCGCGCAGGCTTTCTGGAGCCAGCGGCCCAAAGACGCGATGCGCAGATCAAACCCTTTTGGCGTGCGAATGCGCCATCTCTGGCCCAAGCCGCCTGCGGCGCAACGATTGCTCCTTGCACCGCGCTATCCTGTGCCCGTTTCATCCTCATGACGGGCAGGGCGGATAGTATTTGACGTTCACGTAAAAGGAAACAGAAATTTGCGGCCTCGGCGCGGCATTTGCAGCGACGGGGGGAGCGAAAGAGGGAGAATTGGAAAATCGCTGTTTTGATCGTGGTGAAGGAAGGGTTTAAATCCAATTCTAAACTTTTCGTAAAATTCGCCGCAAAGTCCTTAATTTCCGCGGCTCGTGATATTTAACGAAAACCCAATTTTACCAATCGTTTGCAGTTTGTTTGCGGCGCATTAATCATGCCTTTTAAGCGACCGTTGAAGGCCCCGTGGCATAGTGAACTCATCAAAAGCGCAGGGAAAACCTGCCGGACGAAAGGACAAAAAAGCCGCAAAAGACGGCAGGTCCGGACGATGGCCTCGACAAGAAGGCGAATGATGAAACAGGCAGAAGGACAGGGATTAAAACAATGGCACGCTTTGAAATTCGCGATATCGAAATGGCTGCCGGTGGCGAAACCCGCGCCGACACTCTTTGCAATCTCGGCCTGGTCTATGCGACCGGCCGGGGCTGCAAGGTGGACCTGATCGCCGCCCATAAATGGCTCAACATCGCCGCGATCCGCGGATCGGAAAGAGCCGCTTCGCTGCGCGCCGATCTCGCCCGCAACATGACGAAATCGGAACTGGCCGAAGCGCTGCGCGCCGCCCGCGACTGGATGACGATGCACTGATTTACCCAAGCCTTATTGAGATTTCCGGTCCGGTTCCCTCCAGTCCCGATGACCGGCGCAAAGGAAAGTAAACCCGAAGGGGAACGCGGCGAGGGCTTTGAAAAGGGCTTTTGCGCTGACACATCAAACCGCGACCGGCAGGAACAAGGCCGGCGCGGTTTTCTTATGTTTGGCGATGTCTCTTCGCCGGAAAACGATTCGCGGGCAGGGGCTTGCGGGAGGATGTTGAATCGATGCGTGCAACGCGCGGCACTTTCCAACCCTCATTCCTGTGCTTGTCACAGGAATCCAGCCGACGCGCGTCTGCGCGGCGAAAAGAGTCCTTCCAGCCCAAGGACTTGGGCTGACTAGATTCCTGTGACGAGCACAGGAATGAGGGTGGGTTGGGAGCTTACCCGATCGCCTTGAGGACCTTCGGCAGCGCCTGCTCGAACAGATCGAGCTTGTCACCCGGCCCCACGCTCACACGAATGCAGCGGTTGAGCGGGGCGACGCCCGGCATGCGGATGAAGACGCCGTGTTCCATCAGCCCATCGACGATGGCGCGGGCATAAGCCCCGTCGCGATGGCAATCGATGGTGACGAAATTGGTGGCGGAGGGGAGCGGTGAAAGGCCGTTATTACGCGCGACTGCCGAAATGCGCTCACGGGCGTCAGAAATTTTACCAACGACTTCATGCAGATAGGCCTGATCCTTCAGCGCCGCCAAAGCGCCGGCGACCGAAATGCGCGCCATGCCGAAATGGTTGCGGATCTTGTCGAAGGCTTCGACATTGCCGAGCGTGCCGATGGCGTAACCCACACGCGCACCCGCCAGCCCATAGGCTTTCGAGAAGGTGCGCATGCGCAGAATGTTCGGCTGGCCGATCAGCGCGTCGATGGCCGGCACGGCGCTGGCCGGCGCGGTTTCGCAATAGGCCTCATCCAGAATGAGCAGGCAGGTCTCCGGCAGGGCGCGGGCAAAGGCGACGACTTCGCTCGCTTCCCACCAGCTTCCCATCGGATTGTCGGGATTGGCGAAATAAACGAGCGGCGCATTTTCCCGGATGACGAGATCGAGAAGCCCGTCAAGGTCTTCGTGGTCGTCGACATAGGGCGTGGTCACGAGTTTCCCGCCAAAACCGTTCACATGGTAATTGAAGGTGGGGTAGCCGCCAAAAGAGGTGACGACAGGCGTGCCCGGCTCGACGATCAGCCGCGCGATCTCACCCAGCAGCCCATCGACGCCGCTGCCGATGGCGATATTGCCGCGTGCAACGCCATGGTGGATGGCAAGCGCTTCCTTCAACTCGTAATTTTCCGGATCGCTGTACATCCATGTCTCCGCCGCCGCATCGCGCATGGCCAGAAGCACGGAAGGGGCGGGGCCGAAGCCGCTCTCATTGGCGCCGATACGCGCTTCAACCTTCAGGCCGCGGTTGCGCTCGATGGCTTCGGGGCCGACGAAGGGAACGGTTGAGGGAAGCGAAGCGGCAAGCGGCGTGAGGCGGGAAAAGGCTGACATTGGCTGAGAGTTCCGGTACCTGTGTTTAAAACCCGGCTCACAATAGGTGCAAAAAAACCGGACGCAAGGCGCAGCCGGTTGCGGCACGACTGTTTTGGAACAGAATTTTACGTCCCGGCGAGGAGACGGAAAAGCCATTGGCCCGTTATGTCGGGGTCACGCGTTGGTCTCGAAGCTCAGGCGTCGCACATGGTGCAGGAACTCCGCATCGATCAGCATATTGAAGCCGATCGTCACTTTTTCCTCTTCGCGGCGGATCAGCGTGCAGCCGATCTCGTCGCGGATACCGAGAATTTCCAGATAGAAATTGGCCGGCATTTCCAGATCGGGACTGACATCCAGTTCCGCGCCGTAAAGGGAAATGGTCCGCACCAGGCAGCGCATGGTGTCCTTGGCGCTGAGATGATGCCCGATGAAGGTGATCTTGCCGGGCCGGTCGATCTGAAATTTCTCGTACATCTCGTCCTGGGGGACGTTCTGACGGGGATCCATATGCAAAGCCATGACAACCTCCCGGATTGCCTCTTTTGATGCCGATTTTAACGCCGCTTCCTTGCCAGGGCATGAAGGAAATGCGCGCAATTGTCTGTTCTCTGTCTCGATCTCGACCAATCTTCCCTTCGGAAGCCGATGTTTCCGCTATGGAAATGCGCTCGGTCCCATCCGGTTGCAGCCTGTGCTGATACTGCGCCACGCTTGCACGGGGCTGGTGTTGACTGGGGCCGTACTTGGCGTTACGCCTGAGCCTTGCAATATCGCTTCGCGAGGCCCGGCAGGACCGGCGCTTCGTGATTCTTCTGGGAGTGGACTGTGACGGGAAGGCTGGTAATCGTCGGGGCGGGGCAGGCCGCTTTCGCGCTGGCGTCGAAGCTTCGGGCGCTGAAGGACGAGCGCCCCATCACCATCGTCGGTTCCGAGGATGCCTATCCTTACCAGAGGCCGCCGCTCTCCAAAAAATACCTCCTCGGCGAGATGAGCTTCGACCGGCTGATGTTCCGGCCGGAAGAATGGTACGCGGAGAACAATGTCGATATCCGGCTTTCCACCTGGGTGGAGGAGATAGACCGCGCCGCCAAATCCCTGCGCATGCAGGATGGCAGCACGCTTTCCTATGACAGGCTGGTGCTGGCGACCGGGGCGGCTCCCCGCCTGCTGCCCGCCAGTATCGGCGGCGATCTGGAAGGCGTCCTGACCGTTCGCGACAAGCGCGATGCCGACCGGCTTATGGAGGAGATGAAGCCGGGCCGCAGGCTGCTGGTAATCGGCGGCGGCTATATCGGTCTCGAAGCAGCGGCCGTCGCGCGCAAGCTCGGCCTCGAAGTGACCTTGATCGAAATGGCCGACCGCATTCTCCAGCGTGTGGCGGCGAAGGAAACCGCCGATATCATGCGCGGCATCCATCAGGCCCACGGCGTTTCCATTCGCGAAAAGACCGGCCTTGTGCGCCTTGTCGGCATGGATGGCCGGGTGGCCGCTGCCGAACTCTCCGACGGCTCGACGCTGGATGTGGACTTTGTGATTGTCGGCATCGGCGTGACGCCGAATGATCGCCTCGCTCGCGAATCAGGCCTTGATGTCGGCAATGGCATCGTGGTGGATGACCATACCCGCACCTCCGACAGCGCCATTCATGCCGTGGGCGATTGCGCGCTGCTGCCCTGGCGCGGCCAGCATGTGCGTCTCGAATCGGTACAGAATGCTGTCGATCAGGCCGAGGCGGCCGCTGCCGTGCTCACCGGGGCTGAAGTCGCCTATGATCCGAAGCCATGGTTCTGGTCGGATCAATATGACGCCAAGCTGCAGATCGCCGGTTTCAACCTGGGTTACGACGAGACGATGCGGAGGCAGGGCGCGCGTGAGGGCAGCTGGTCCGTCTGGTATTTCCGCGATGGGCGATTCGTGGCGGTGGATGCCGTCAACGATGCCAAGGCCTATGTCGCGGGCAAGAAACTGCTCGATACCGGCGCGGAGCCGGATCGCGCCATCCTGGCGGATGCTTCCGCCGATCTGAAATTACTGCTTTCCTGAGGATATCATGCCTGCTCCCGAAAACCGTTTCAAAACCGCCATCCATGCCGGCAAGCCGCAGATCGGCCTCTGGCTCGATATGGGCGAGGCCATCACGGCGGAAATCGCCGGTACGGCGGGGTTCGACTGGCTGGTGATCGACGGCGAGCATGGGCCGAACGATCTGCGCAGCATCATCGACCAGTTGCGCGCCCTTGCCACATCGCCTGCCGAACCGGTGGTGCGCGTGCCGGTCGGCGAAAGCTGGATGATCAAGCAGCTTCTGGATGCGGGTGCGCGCACGCTTCTGGTGCCGATGGTCGATTCGGCCGATCAGGCGAAGGATCTGGTCAGCGCCATGCATTATCCACCACGCGGCATTCGCGGCATGGGCGCTGCCGTTGCCCGCGCTTCCGCCTTCAACACGATAACCGACTATGCCGACAGCGCCTCGGATAGCGTCTGCCTGCTGGTGCAGGCCGAAACGCGCGCGGCGATCAACGATCTCGACAATATTCTTGCGGTGGAGGGCGTGGACGGCGTCTTTATCGGCCCGGCGGATCTGGCCGCCGATATGGGCTATCTCGGCAGGATAGACGAGCCGGAAGTGCAGGCGGTGATTGAGGCGGCCATCGTCAAGATCGTCAAGGCGGGCAAGGCCGCCGGCATTCTCACCTTCAACGAAACCTATAATCGCCGCTATCTCGAACTCGGCGCGTCCTTCGTGGCCGTCGGTGCGGATGTCACGGAATTCGCCAGTACCCTGCGTGCGCTCTCGGCCCGTTACAAGGGCGGAGCAGCGCCTGCGCCATCCCGGTCTGGCTATTAATTCAGTCGTCGTTGCTGGCGTTCAGCTTTTCCGGCGGAATGCCTTCTTCGCCGGAGGCGAGATAACCGGTGTTGATAAGGGCGGCGCGAATGATGCGCTGGATGGCCTCATCCCTGTCGACACCGTGATCCCTCGCAAAATCCGACAAAGCCGCTTCAAGATCGTCGCTGAACCGCATATCCGCCCCCATTCATCACATTTCAAATAAATACGAAAAGGCAAGGCAGGGTAGACCCGCCTTGCCTTAATTTTAATTCGATGCGGCGATCAGCGCCAGCGATAAAGGCTGCTGTTCGACGAGTTCTGCTGCGTGCTCGCGCCAACCGCATAACCGATGGCAAAACCGAGTGCGCCAACGATCGTCAGCAGGGAGGTCGCCGTGCCGGGATTTTCCTTGACGGCTTCCACGACATTCTGGCCCTGGGCGCGGACATTATGCGCGGCCTTGCGAACGCGTCCGCGCGCCTCATCCAGAAATTCGGAAGCATCCTCGCTCACACCTTCCGCGCGGGCGGATACGGATTTGGAGAGGGATGCGATCTGCGAACGCAACTCCGCAATTTGGTTTTCGATCGTGTCTTCGACAACATTCAGTTTGGTCTGAGCCATTAGAACACCTCTTTTGTTACCGAAGGCAGAACGTGCCGGCCTGCAAGAAGTTCCCGAAAGGCCCGCAAAGTTTCGCAGGAGGATGTTCAGCCAACAGGTTTTTGTGCTTCTTGGCGAAAAAGCCTTGCAATCATTTTTTTTACGCAATAATCAGGCCGCACCGGAGAGGTGGCCGAGTGGTCGAAGGCGCTCCCCTGCTAAGGGAGTATACGTCAAAAGCGTATCGTGGGTTCGAATCCCATCCTCTCCGCCACTTCGGCACAAGACCGGAAAATCCCAGCCCCATCGATCCCTCCGTTCCAAGCTACCATCGGAGCGCTTGGCGACTGTCTGCGCATGCCGCTTGCGCTGCCGTCTGTTTCGAATCGGTACGCGCGGCAAATCGGCCGCTGCTGATAATAGCCAAACGCGACCTAACGTCATCAAATCAGCTCTCCAGGCGAGCCGGATTGGCGGCGGCGTATCGGTATCGTAACTGATACGAAGCGAACCTTTCGAATCGTTATGCGGGGAATCGGGCGGCAAACGGCAGGGGTTTTTCCATCGTTTCTCCATGTGCGCCATGAAGGCGTGTCGGGTGCAGGGATGTGAGGAAGCAAAAGTTTCCATCATCCTTGCCCGGCGAGGCAAGGTTTCGCCGAAAAAGCCAGTAGTTTAGAAAGGCCTTGTTAACCTCGCTAACTAACGGATTTTCAAGCAATTTCTTAACGCATGGTAAAGCCGCGTGCGGGCCGGCTGCGCACTGTGTGTTGTTTCCGCAACAAACCGAAATGAAGCATATACGTAAATGCTATTTATCGGATGTTGGCGATTGCAAGCGGCGAAACCTTTTGTATTTTCACCACCAGAAGCGAGGCGGTGGATCGTTTGGCTTCTAAGAACACGGGAATGGGGCAGGGAATGCTGTCCTTCAGCGAAAGTACCCAGACCCACTTAAAAACTTTGACTGGAGGTCAACCATGAACATCAAGAGCCTTCTGATCGGCTCCGCTGCGGCTCTCGCAGCAGTATCCGGCGCTCACGCTGCCGACGCTATCGTCGCTGCTGAGCCTGAGCCCCTGGAATACGTTCGCGTTTGCGACGCTTTCGGCACCGGCTTCTTCTACATCCCCGGCACCGAAACCTGCCTGAAGTTCGACGGTTACATCCGTTTCCAGACCGACTTCGGCCGTAACAAGTCCGGCACGTCTGACTGGGATTCGTTCACGCGCGCTCAGTTCAACATCGACACCCGCACCGACACCGAGCTCGGCGCTCTGCGCGGCTACATCGGCTTCCGCGGCCAGGCCGACAACGACAGCAACCGTGGCGTTGTTGTTGACCAGGCTTTCATCGAACTCGGCGGCCTGAAGGTCGGTTACTACTACAACTGGTGGGATGATGGTCTCTCCGGCGAAGTTGATAGCCTTTCTTCGAACGCTACCCGTCTGAACGCTATCCGCTACACCTACGACGCTGGCTCCTTCTACGTTGGCGTTGCTGTTGAAGAGCTGGAAGGTCAGCGCGGCACCTCCAACATCTCCAACGACCTCATCAAGGGTGGTTCGTTCGAAGCAGCGAACAACGTTGGCGTATCCGCTATCGTTGGCGCCAAGTTCGGCGGCGTAAACCTCAACGTCCTCGGCGGCTACGACACCGACCAGGAAGAAGGCGCAATCCGCGCTATCGTAACGGCTGACATCGGCCCCGGCACCCTCGGCCTCTCTGGCGTTTGGGCTTCTGGCGCAAACAGCTACTACGAAGAGTCTGAGTGGACGGTTGCTGCTGAATACGCCATCAAGGCAACTGACAAGCTGACCATCACCCCCGGCTTCCAGTACTTCAACACGATCGATCTCGGCGCCGATAACGACTGGGTTGGCGATCGCGATGCATGGCGCGCTGGCGTAGCTGTTGGCTACAAGATCACCCAGGGCCTCTCCACGCTCGTTTCGGTTAACTACCAGGACGTCGACGGCACCGAAGGTGTAAACGGCGGCGGCGACAGCTGGGTTGGTTTCGTTCGCCTTCAGCGCACGTTCTAATCTGATCTGACATTGTCAGTGATGGAAAGCCCGGCTCTCGAGCCGGGCTTTTTTGTTTGAATGGTATCTTGATAGGGCGGACATCGCGATGGGTAGCGAGATCGTGGCGACGTTCCGATTTTCTGTAGCGTTATCCGCGGAACAGACCGCTACGCATGCCTATCGATTCGCTCGGCATCGGGAGCCTTGAGTCGTTTAAGGAATCCGAAGCTGTGGGCTTTTGCTTTTCGGTCAGTTTTTTCTTGCAGAAGTAGGGTCCCCTGCACATTGCAATCGTCTTTTGAACAATTTCCAGTGGCCTGATCGTGTCCAGATTCAGGTGATCGCGTGGGTTTCCTCACAGCGGATTTTTCGAGCCTCTTGTTAAGCGCCTGAAAAGTATAAGTTATTAACGATTTTTTAACGAATGGGGTCCCGTCTGTTAGAATTGTAGCTATTTCGCAACAATGAAAAACTAAGGACACCTTACTGTCTTCCTTCTGTCACGATTGCGATTGCCTGTGCGACCGGTTTTGGCTCTAATCATCTCCATAAGCGGCACGCATTTCTGAAGTGCTTTCCCACCCGCTGCTTAGAAGATTAAGCGTTTGACTGGAGGTCAACCATGAACATCAAGAGCCTTCTCATCGGCTCCGCTGCAGCACTCGCTGCAGTATCGGGCGCACAGGCCGCTGACGCTATCGTCGCTGCTGAGCCCGAGCCCCTGGAATACGTTCGCGTTTGCGACGCTTTCGGCACCGGCTTCTTCTACATCCCCGGCACCGAAACCTGCCTGAAGTTCGGCGGTTACATCCGTTTCCAGACCGACTTCGGTCGTAACGAATCCGGCACGTCTGACTGGGATTCGTTCACGCGCGCTCAGTTCGAAATTGACACCCGTACCGACACCGAGCTCGGCGCTCTGCGCGGCTTCATCGGTTTCCGTGGCGAAGCTGACAATGACAGCAACCGTGGCGTCAACGTCGACCAGGCTTTCATCGAACTCGGCGGCCTGAAGGTCGGTTACATGTACACCTGGTGGGATGACGATCTCTCCGGCGAAACCGACATCCTGTCTTCGAACTCCACCCGTGCAAACGCTCTGCGTTACACCTACGATGCCGGCTCCTTCTACGCTGGTATTTCGGTTGAAGAGCTGGAAACCCCGCTTGACGACGTTTCGAACCTCGGCATTGCCAAGGGCGGCTTCATCGAAGGCCCGAACAACGTTGGTATCAGCGGTATCATCGGTGCCAAGTTCGGCGCGGTCAGCGCAAACCTGCTCGGCTCCTACGACACCGACCAGGAAAACGGTGCGCTCCGTGCAATCGTAACGGCTGACATCGGCCCGGGCACGTTCGGTCTGTCTGGTGCATGGGCTTCCGGCGCAAACTCTTACTACGAAGAGTCTGAGTGGACTGTTGCTGCTGAATACGCAATCAAGGCAACTGACAAGCTGACCATCACCCCCGGCGCTCAGTACTTCGGTACGGTTGACATCGGTGCTGACAACGACTTCACCGGCGACCGCGACGCATGGCGCGCTGGCGTGACGTTCGACTACCAGATCACGCAGGGCCTTGCTACCAAGGTTGCTGTTAACTACCAGGACGTTGACGGCACCGAAGGTGTTGACAACGGTGCTGGCGACCAGTGGACTGGTTTCGTTCGCCTTCAGCGTTCGTTCTAATCTGATCTGACATAGTCAGTGATGGAGACCCCGGCAGAAATGCCGGGGTTTTTCTTTTGGAAGACTAGATGGGACTGTAGGTCGTCGGGCATCGCGTCGGCTTTGAAGCATCGGCCAGCGGGCCTCTCGCTTATCGGCAAATCTGCCCAAGCCGTCGGCGTCATCCCCGGGCTTGTCCCAGTGATCCAATCATGTCGCATGAAATCTAAACGTTGCAGATGCTCGGGACAGGCCCGAGCATGACGCAAGGGAACTTAAGGCTTTTCAGCGGTCTAGAGCGCTCGCCGGCCAGTGCTTGAATGCTCCGCTCGTCAGCCGAGGAAGCCGCCTTTACCCCGCACGCCCATGGCGCAGGTCGTCAACGATATCGGCCTGTTGTCCGAGCCTCGTTTTGTAGACCTGATAATTCTCCATCACCCGCTGCACGTAATTGCGGGTTTCGGGGAAGGGGATGCGCTCGATCCAGTCGACAACCTCGTCGATCGGCTTGCCACGCGGATCGCCATAGCGGGCGATCCATTCCGGCACGCGCTTTGGCCCGGCATTATAGGCGATGAAGGTGAGGATATAGGAGCCGCCGAAACTGTCGATCTGCTCACCGAGATAATGCGCGCCGAGCGTGGCGTTATAACCCGCATCGGTGGTCAGCCGTGCCTGAGTGTAGGGCAGGCCATGGCGTCCGGCCACGCCCTTGGCGGTTCCGGGCAGCAGTTGCAGCAGGCCGCGCGCATTGGCGGCGGAGACGGCGGCCGGGTTGAAGGCGCTTTCCTGCCGGGCAATCGCATAGGCAAGCGCCTTGCCGGAGCCGGCAATATTGGCGCTGGCGGGAATGACGCCGAGCGGATAGGCGAGTGCGGCCGCATCGATGCCGCGGCTGAAAGCCGTCTTGCCGATTTGCAGCGAAACCTGATGGTTGCCGTTGCCCTCTGCCCTTGCCGCCAGAATGGCAAGCTCGCCGGGACTGTCGAGCTGTTCCGCCAGCGACCGGTAAAGACTGTCGGCCCGCCAGCCGTAGCCGGCTGCTTCGAGCCGGTCGATGGCGCGCACGGCTTCGCGGCCGGCGAAACGTTCGCGGTCACCGCTGCTGGGGCTCGGATAGGTGACGTTCAGTGTCTTGGCGCCGATTCGCGCAGCGGCGAGCTGGCCATAAAACGTGCCGGGATGAGCGGCGGCTTTGGTGAAAAAGTCGCGGGCATCCCCCGGTCCGCCCGCTTCAGCCGCCCGCCCGAGCCAATAATAGGCGCGCGACGCCGAAAGCGGCCGGTTCGAAGTCTGAAGCAGCGTGTTGAAGTGACGCGAAGCCGTGGCCGGATCGCGCAGCGCTCTTAGCGCATACCAGCCGGCATGGAATTCCGCATCGGCGGTATCGACGGCGGAGGTGGCCGAATGATTGGCGACGATGCGATAGGCCTCGGCGAAATCGCCGAGATCGGCGACGCCGCGCGCGATGATGCGCCGCTCGTTCCACCATTCGCCCGGATTGACGAGCTTGGCCGCTTCCTTCGGCGCCTGCCGCAAAAGCACGGCGGCTTCGGGATATTTCTGCTGGTTGCGCAGGTTTTCCACCCGCGCGAAAAGATAGGCGGGGTCGCTGCGCCAGGAGGCGTCGACCTTGCCGAGCAGCGCAGTCGCAGTAGTGGATCGCTGCAGCACGGCTGCCCAGGCATTGTAAAGCGACTGTGCCTTGCCGAGATCGCCGAAACGCTTCGCCTGGCTGATGCGGCTGCGATACATCAGATAATCCATGCGCGCCTTATGATCGGCGGGCGTCAGATAGGTGGGAAACTCGGCAAGAACACGGTCTTCCATGTCCTTGTCCATGCCTTCGCTCACCCAGAGCTGGCGAATGAGACTTTGCGATTCCGCACCCTTGCCGGAGGAGGCGAGCGCCTTGGCGAGCACCACGTTGCCTTCCGCGGTTTCCGGCCGGCTATTGCCGAAGGCGGCAAGCACCTGCGACGCCGGCGGATCTTCTCGGTAAAGCGCTTTTTCCGAATTGGCGCGCAGGGTGGCGGCACCCGGCCAGCCGGAGAGCTCGCGCTGGGCGGCGGCGATTTCGGCGGAGGCGACGTCCTTCTGGCCGGAAACGGCGATTGCCCAGGTGAGGATATGGCGGTCGAGACTGCCGGTCGGCATGGTGTTGCGCAACGCAATCGCGCGGGCCGCATCGCGGCTGGAGAGCGCGTCGAGGCCGGCCTTCAACTGGCTTGTATCGTCGGGGCGGTCGAGGCGCGGTATGGCGCCGGTGATCTCGGGCGAGGCCGGCATGAAAGCCGGAACGGTCGGCGCATTCGGCTTGACATAGGGAAGCGGTGCCGCACCTTCCGGCAGCGGCCCAGCCAATGCGTTCCAAACGGTTGCGGCAAGGCCCGCCGCCATCAATCCCCAGACTGTCTTTTTCATGCCGTTCTTCATCGTGTAACGGAGTTGCCGACTTTCTTGTAATATCATTTCATTGCAGCGGGATTGCCGAAAACGGTCTGATGTCCCACCCGGAAATCTTGGGATTTCAGGCTTAATGAAATGTTAATCGCCGCCCTGCAATTCAATCAACTTTTATTCACCGTCCCGCGAGCGGCGTCTCATTTCGACGCCTGCTTTTTATGCTTGCCGATTGCAGCCCGGAGACTGTCACACTTCCGACAATTTCGGACAAAATACCCTGCCTTTGCGCTTGTCGGCGCCAAGGGCTGGCACTAATGTGTGCCGGTTTTAACCATCGAATGCGGCCGAAGCATGAACCGGCTCGGCGCCAGGAGCTTTGCATGTTCAAGGGATCAATTCCCGCCCTCATTACCCCGTTCACGGACAATGGCGCCGTGGACGAACAGGCATTTGCCGCCCATGTGGAATGGCAGATCGCCGAAGGCAGCAACGGACTTGTGCCCGTGGGCACGACGGGGGAATCTCCAACCCTCTCCCACGACGAGCACAAACGTGTCGTCGAGCTGTGCATCGAGGTAGCGGCGAAACGGGTTCCGGTCATTGCGGGCGCTGGCTCCAACAATACCGATGAGGCGATCGAGCTTGCGCTGCATGCGCAGGAAGCCGGCGCGGATGCGCTCTTGGTGGTCACTCCTTATTACAACAAGCCGACCCAGAAGGGCCTGTTCGCCCATTTCTCCGCTGTCGCCGAAGCGGTAAAGCTGCCTATCGTCATCTACAATATCCCGCCGCGCTCGGTGGTGGATATGTCGCCGGAAACCATGGGCGCGCTGGTCAAGGCGCACAGGAACATCGTCGGTGTGAAGGATGCAACCGGCAAGATCGACCGCGTTTCCGAACAGCGCATTTCCTGCGGCAAGGACTTCATCCAGCTTTCGGGTGAGGATGGCACGGCGCTCGGTTTCAACGCCCATGGCGGTGTCGGCTGCATTTCCGTCACCGCCAATGTCGCGCCGCGCCTCTGTTCGGAGTTCCAGGCGGCGATGCTCGCCGGCGATTATGCCAAGGCGCTGGATTATCAGGATCGCCTGATGCCGCTGCACAAGGCGATCTTCATGGAGCCCGGCGTCTGCGGCACCAAATATGCGTTGTCGAAGACGCGCGGTGGCAACCGCCGGGTCCGCTCGCCCTTGATGAGCACGCTGGAACCGGCAACGGAAGCGGCCATCGATGCGGCGCTGAAGCACGCCGGCCTGATGAACTGAGACAGGCCCGAAAGCGTTTAAGGCGCGCCATGAACCGCTTCGTAACAGAAGCAGTTCGGCGCGCCTTTTCTTTTCGCGGCGACAACATTAAATAGGGGTTCGAAAACCGCTCTCGGCGGTAAGCCGAAGGCGCAATAAGAAAAACAAGGGATTGAAATATCATGGCCCCCAAAGGCAGCCAGCGCGTGGTGAACAAGATCGTTGCGGAAAACCGCAAGGCTCGCTTCAACTACGAAATCATCGACACCTATGAGGCAGGGCTCGTGCTGACCGGCACCGAGGTCAAGTCGCTGCGCGAAGGCAAGGCGAATATCGCCGAATCCTACGCCTCGGACGAAGGCGATGAAATCTGGCTCATCAATTCCCACCTGCCGGAATATCTGCAGGCCAACCGCTTCAACCACGAGCCGCGCCGCCGCCGCAAGCTGCTCCTGAGCAAGCGCGAGATCAACCGCCTGCGCGCCGGCATCAACCGTGAAGGCATGACGCTGGTGCCCTTGAAGATCTATTTCAACGACAGGGGCCGTGCGAAGCTGGAGCTGGCGCTCGCCAAGGGCAAGAAGCTGCACGACAAGCGCGAGACGGAGAAGGAACGCGACTGGAACCGGCAAAAATCGCGGTTGCTGAAGGGTGGCAACGCCTGAGCGGCAGGAGATTTCGCGGCGTAGAGGGTAGCGGCCTTTCGCCACTTGTTCTTCCGTCATGCCGGACTTGATCCGGCATCCAGCCACGGCGCGTCTGCGCCGTGGAAAGAGTCCTTTCAGCCCAAGGACTTGGGCTGGCTGGATCCCGGCTCAAGGCCGGGATGACGGGGTGAATGTAGTCTTATCGTGGTTCAAGCCGCCCGGTACGTCCGCTCCACATGCGCCTTCGTCGTCGAAACGCTGAACCGGCTGACAAGCGCCGCCAGATTGGCGCTGACATCGCTCAGATTATGCGTTGCCGCATTCGTCTCTTCCACCATGGCCGCATTCTTCTGGGTCAGATTGTCCATGCTGTTGATGGCGGCATTGATTTCCTGAATGCCGACGGACTGTTCCTGCGCCGCCTTGGTCAGCGAGGCGATATGTTCCTGGATATGATCCACCTTGTTGCCGATCGTATTCAAGGATTCGCCCGTCTTGTTGACCAGCGAAACACCCTGCATCACGTCTTCGGAAGACTTGGCGATCAGCGTCTTGATTTCCTTCGCGGCGGTGGCGGAGCGCTGTGCGAGTTCACGCACTTCCTGGGCGACGACGGCGAACCCCTTGCCGGCCTCGCCGGCGCGCGCGGCCTCCACGCCGGCATTCAGCGCCAGAAGGTTGGTCTGGAACGAAATCTCGTCGATGACGGAGATGATCTGGGTGATCTTCTGCGATGAGTCCTCGATGGCCCCCATTGCTTTCACCGCTTCCGTCACCACATCGCGCGAGCGCGCGGCTTCAACGGCCGAGCTTTCGACAATGGCCTTCGCCTCTTCGGAACGCTGCGCCGACAATTTGGAAATGGTGGTGATTTCCTCGACGGCGGCGGCGGTTTCCTCAAGGGCGGCGGCCTGCTGCTCCGTGCGGCGGGCCATGTCGTCGGTCGCGGAAGTCAGCTCGCGCGTATTGCCGGAAATCTTGTTCGCCTCTTCGACGATCTGCGTAAATGCGCCGGAGAGATTGCCGACCGCAGCGTTGAAATTGGCGACCAGCCCTTCGAATTGCGGTGCGGTCTTTTCGCCGATGCTGGAGGTGAGGTCGCCATTGGCCAGCCTGTCGAGGGCGCTGTTGAGCAGTGCGAGAACGTGCTCCTGTTCCTTCTTCATCTGCGCCTGTTCGGCTTCCACCTTCTGCCGCTCGGCGGCCAGCACGTCGAGATAGACGGAGATCGAATAATCCATGTCGAGAAGGGCAGCTTTGATGGTGGCCGACAGGGCGTCCTTCACCTTCTTGGCCTTCTTTTCCATGAAAAAGCCCTTCAATTCGGACTCGATCAGGGCCTTGACGATGCCGTCGAGCATCAGGGCATAACCGCCGATGTACCATCTCGGCTCCAGCCCCAGCCTCGCATGGGTGCGGCCGATGGCGGTTACGGCATCGGTATAATCCGCATTGAATGTGCCGGAGGCGATCCTTGCCCAGTGTTTGAGCTGCATGCCCTTGGCGTGCTGCACATGCGCGTCGTTGGCGAAGAATTTCGCCGTCTCCGGCACCGAGCGAACCTTCGCGTAAAAACGATCCAGAGATGCATCGAGAGAGCCGGTGATGACGCCCTTCATGTCTGAAAGATTTTGCCGTTGCTCGTGACCGAGCCCCAGAAAATTCAGTCTTTCATCGAGCTGTCGGTCGGTTTTTGTCTGGCCATGCATGTCTAGTCATCCTGCTTTGACACCCAAATCACGTCGCTGGTGCCGTTGCGTGATTTAGACACGTCTAAAATTAACCAAGATATAATTTCGACTGGCCGGATTTGACGGTTGTTAATTCCAGGGGGAATTTTTGCCCTGCCGGCAGGGTGTCAAACAAAAACGCGCCCGTCTTTGCGACGGGCGCGTTTCTGGAATATCAGCGATGCGAAAGCTAGGATCAGATCGTTTCCGGGCTTTCGGCGTGCCGGGCAGGGCGCTCGTTCGGGTCGCGCCCGATCTCGGCCTTCAGCGTCATCAGATCGATGAAGTGATCGGCCTGACGGCGCAGGTCATCGGCGATCATGGCGGGCTGCGTGGCCATGGTGGAAACCACGGAAACCTTGCGGCCCTTGCGCTGCAGCGCGTCTACCAGCGTGGTGAAATCGCCATCGCCGGAGAAGAGCACCAGATGATCGACCGTCTCGGACTGTTCCATGGCATCGACTGCCAGTTCGATATCCATGTTGCCCTTGATCTTGCGGCGGCCGAGAGCGTCGGTGAATTCCTTCGCCGGCTTCGTCACGACCTTGTAGCCGTTATAATCCAGCCAGTCGATCAGCGGGCGGATCGAGGAATATTCCTGATCCTCGATGAGCGCGGTGTAATAATAGGCGCGCAGCAGGTATCCACGCTTTTGAAACGCCTTCAGGAGCTTGCGGTAGTCGATATCGAATCCCAGGCTTTTCGATGCTGCATAAAGATTGGCTCCGTCTATGAAGAGCGCAATTTTCTCCCGTGGATCGAACATTCCATCCCATTCCTTTTTTTGGAAAGGCCATTATCTGGCTTTTATATCCGGTCGATAACGCAAAAAAACATGTCGTATCAACGAGCTTTGCGTATCGCCGTTGCGTTTTAAGTAAGCTACCTTCCCCCTTATTCCAAGACAATTCTTCTAGACATTTTGTTCATCAGACGCCAAAGGTGGGCAATAAGGTGCCAAAAGACGCCAAAGACAGGAAAAACTTGAATTCCGCGGCCAATGGCTGTATCGGAAGCTGGAAAGCGTCGTCGCGAGAAATCTTGAATGTTTTTCGCAAGGCACGAAGCGCAGATTCAATAGGTTAGAGCAACCCTTGTGCACCCCGAACATCGCACGGCGCTCTGATCCACGACATTAAGACCCGCAAAGGACAGGCAATGGCCCGCGTCACAGTTGAAGATTGCATTGATAAAGTAGACAACCGTTTCGAGCTGGTGCTTCTCGCCAGCCACCGTGCGCGCCAGATTTCTCAAGGGTCCTCCATCACGGTTGACCGCGACAACGACAAGAACCCCGTCGTGGCGCTGCGCGAAATCGCCGACGAGACGCTATCTCCCGACGATCTGAAGGAAGACCTGATCCATTCGCTGCAGAAGCATGTGGAAGTGGACGAGCCCGAGCCCGATCCGGTCACGCTCGCCGCCTCCGCCATTGCCGATGGCGAAGAAGACGACCAGCCGGAAACCGTTACTTTCGACCAGATGTCGGAAGAAGAACTGCTGGCCGGTATCGAAGGCCTTGTGCCGCCGGAAAAAAATGACGACTATTGATAGGATTTTATGATGCCTTTGGCAGGCGGCGGTTACCGTCTGTCAATAGTTGCCGTCATAATCTGATCCCTATTGATGCAGCATTGTGCGCCGACCCCAAGGTTGGCGCGCTTTCTTTTTGTGGAATATCGCATGATGCGGCAATACGAACTCGTCGAGCGGGTTCAAAAATATAAACCGGATGCGAATGAGGCCCTGCTGAACAAGGCCTATGTTTACGCCATGCAGAAACACGGCCAGCAGAAGCGGGCCAATGGCGACCCCTATATTTCGCATCCGCTCGAAGTTGCCGCGATCCTCACCGAAATGCATCTCGACGAATCGACCATCGCGGTGGCGTTGCTGCACGATACGATCGAGGATACCACCGCCACCCGCGCCGAAATCGACGAGCTGTTCGGCGAAGATATTGGCCGGCTGGTGGAGGGGCTGACCAAGCTCAAGAAGCTCGACCTCGTTACCCGCAAGGCCAAGCAGGCCGAAAACCTGCGCAAGCTGCTGCTCGCCATTTCCGATGATGTGCGCGTTCTTCTGGTGAAGCTCGCCGACCGCCTGCACAACATGCGCACCATGGAATATATGCCGGCCGACAAGCGCAGCCGCATTTCCGAAGAAACCATGGAAATCTATGCGCCGCTCGCCGGCCGCATGGGCATGCAGGATATGCGCGACGAGCTGGAGGACCTGTCCTTCCGTTATCTCAACCCAGAAGCCTACGAGACGGTGACCAACCGTCTTCAGGAACTGGAAACGCGCAATGAAGGCCTCATCAAGAAGATCGAGGACGAGTTGCGCGAGCTTCTCGTGGCGAACGGCCTCATCGGGGCCAACGTCAAAGGGCGTCAGAAGAAGCCCTATTCGGTGTTCCGCAAGATGCAGTCGAAGTCGCTCTCCTTCGAGCAGCTTTCCGATGTCTACGGTTTCCGCATTCTGGTGGACGACATTCCCTCCTGCTACCGGGCGCTGGGCATCGTGCACACCCGCTGGCGCGTGGTGCCGGGCCGCTTCAAGGATTACATCTCTACCCCGAAGCAGAACGATTATCGCTCCATCCACACCACCATTGTCGGCCCGTCGCGCCAGCGTATCGAGCTGCAGATCCGCACCAAGCGCATGCATGAGATCGCCGAATTCGGCATCGCCGCCCATGCGCTCTACAAGGATGGCGAGAACGGGGAGGGCGATCTGCTCTCGCCGGAGAGCAACGCCTATTCCTGGCTGCGCCACACCATCGAATCGCTGGCCGAAGGCGACAGCCCGGAAGAATTCCTCGAGCACACCAAGCTCGAGCTTTTCCAGGACCAGGTGTTCTGCTTCACGCCGAAGGGCAAGCTGATTGCGCTGCCGCGCGGCGCGACGCCCATCGATTTCGCTTATGCCGTTCATACCAATATCGGCGACACCACGGTTGGCGCCAAGATCAACGGGCGGATCATGCCGCTCGTCACCCGCCTGAACAACGGCGACGAGGTGGAGATCATCCGCTCCGGCGTGCAGGTGCCGCCTGCCGCATGGGAAGAGGTGGTGGTGACGGGCAAGGCCCGCTCGGCCATTCGTCGCGCCACCCGCATGGCCATCCGCAAGCAATATTCCGGCCTCGGCTATCGCATTCTGGAACGCACCTTCGAGCGCGCCGGCAAGGCCTTCTCGCGGGAAGCGCTGAAGCCCGTACTGCATCGCCTGGCGCAGAAGGATGTGGAGGACGCCATTGCCGCCGTCGGCCGCGGCGAGGTTTCCTCACTCGATGTGCTGCGTGCGGTTTATCCGGATTATCAGGATGAGCGCGTGACGGTGAAGATGACCGGCGACGACGGCTGGTTCAACATGCGTAGCGCCTCCGGCATGGTCTTCAAGATCCCCGGCAAGTCGCGCTCGGTGCTTGAGGACGACGGTGCGGCCGAAATGCTGGATGGACCGGACCCGCTGCCCATCCGTGGCCTTTCCGGCAATGTCGACGTGCATTTCGGTGCCGCCGGCGCCGTTCCGGGTGACCGCATTGTCGGCATCATGGAAAAAGGCAAGGGCATCACCATCTATCCGATTCAGGCGCCGGCGCTGCAACGCTTCGACGACGAGCCGGAGCGGTGGATCGATGTGCGCTGGGATCTCGATGAGGCGAACAAGTCGCGCTTCATGGCGCGGGTGATGATCAATGCGCTGAACGAGCCGGGCACGCTCGCTTCGGTGGCGCAGTCCATCGCCACGCTGGACGTCAATATTCGCGGCCTCAACATGGTCCGCATCGGCACGGATTTCTCCGAGCTGGCGCTGGATGTCGAAGTCTGGGATCTCAGGCAGCTGAACCAGCTTCTGTCGCAGCTCAAGGATCTCGATTGCGTCTCGACCGTGATGCGTGCCTTCGATTGAGGCATTTTTGATCCTTTGCAAATACTAAAAGGCCGGTGTTATGCATTGAGTGCATGGCAGCGGCCTTTTCCTGTCTCTGGTGGTGGAGGCGGTTTGCGACTATTTTCTTGTCAGAAATTGAAGAGAAGGAAACGCGGCGTGCCGGTGGATGAACACCGATGAGAAACGCCAGTTCCAAACCGAAAGGACCGAAAATCATGTTTACTCCGCTTCGCAAGATCGCCCGTGCCGTTCGTGGCAAGACCACCCAGGAACGCGAATTCGAATATCTCAGCGCTTCGGTATCGAATGTCGACCTGGAATTCCGCCAGCGCGAAATCGACCGCGGCCTGTTCCGCCGGTAATGCACTCAGCGCATGGCAGCCCGTCGCCGTGCGTATGGAGCCAGCAGATGCAGCCGTATCGGCCTGTGTATTGCTGTGTCTCGCAAAACTATGTGAATGCGCGCTTCAAGCGGTTGTCCACCGCTGTCCGGTCTAAATGACAGGACACGTTGCTTTTGAAGCGAAGTTGACGGCGAGAGGGTGCGTATTTCCCCGACGTCATCCTTGGGCTTGTCCCAAGGATCTAATCACGTCGAATTAAATCAATCGGTTGCAGATCCTCGGGACATCCTCGGACTTGTTCCGGGGACCAAGGATGACGTCAGAGTGTCCGGCAAGGTTCGTATTCATCTGGTGACGCCGCGCAGTATCGGCGGAATGCCAGCTCAAGGCCGGAATGACGGAAGAAAATACACCTGCAAAAGAAATCCCTGCGTCATCTATGATGCTCTTGGCGCAGCCGGGGCGATGAAATAGACTGCCCCCATGCCGTTTCGCCGCCGTGAACCCGTTGGTTTTTCAGAGAAGATTCGCGACCTATTCTGGCCGCGCACGGGTTTTTCCCGTTCGTTGCGCTATATGAAGCTGCGCCTTCTGCGGCTTTCCGCCTCTCCGCATTCGGTTGCCGCCGGTGTTGCTCTCGGTGTCGGCGTGGCGTGGACGCCGTTTCTCGGCGTTCATATCATCATCGCCATGGCGCTCGGTTTTCTCATGCGCGTCAATCTCGTGGCGGCGGCGCTTGGCACCACCTTCGCCAATCCACTGACATTTCCGTTCATCTGGGCATCCACCTGGGAGCTGGGGCACTTCATCCTCGGTCGACAGACGACGGAAAGCGCTGCACATGTGGATTTCGTGGCGCTGTTCAGCCATCTCGAATTCCGGCAGATATGGACGCCGGTGCTGGAACCCATGACCATCGGCGCGCTGCTTCCTGCCGTTATCAGCGCGGTCATCGCCTATATCGCCGTCTATGGTCTCATCAGCGGTTTCCAGCGCCGCAAGATGGAAAATCTCGCGCATCGCGCCGCCAACAAGAATGCTTCTCTGGAGATGCTGAAATGATCATTGGATTGGGTAGCGACCTGATCGACATCCGCCGCGTTGAAAAATCGATCGAACGTTTCGGCGAGCGCTTCACTCATCGCTGTTTCACCGATATCGAGCGCGCCAAATCCGATGGCCGCAAGAACCGCGCCGCTTCCTATGCCAAGCGTTTCGCCGCCAAGGAAGCCTGTTCCAAGGCGCTGGGAACCGGCCTTGCGAACGGCGTTTTCTGGAAGGATATGGGCGTCGTCAATCTGCCGGGCGGCAAGCCGACCATGGTGTTGACCAATGGGGCAGGGGAAAGGTTGGCGGCGCTGCTGCCCGCCGGCCACCGCGCCAATATTCACCTGACGATCACGGACGATTTTCCTTACGCTCAGGCATTTGTGATTATCGAGGCGCTTCCCGTGAACGGGTAAGACCCGGTGAAGCCGCATTGGCGTCCTATTTGCGGACGTGTCACAGAAGCGCTTCCCTTCGGGCTGGAAAGGTTCTAGAGAAGTCGCAGAAATATGAAAGCGTTGCCGGCTGCGTGAAACCGCTTCACCCGCCGCAGGCGCGACAAACCACGGCCCGGAAGCCTTCGTGAAGCCGAAGAAGCCGGGAAACAATCAGGCAGGTCTTTAAGTGTCGGAAAAAGCTGAAAAGAAGCAGAACGCCCTCTGGGAGAACGTCAAGGTCATCATTCAGGCGCTGCTGCTGGCCATGGTCATCCGCACCGTGCTGTTTCAGCCCTTCACCATCCCGTCCGGCTCGATGATGCCGACGCTTCTGGTTGGCGACTATCTTTTCGTCAACAAGTTCTCCTACGGCTATTCGAAATATTCGCTGCCTTTCTCGCCGAACCTGTTTTCGGGCCGCATTCTCGAATTCAGCAAGCCGAAGCGCGGCGATGTCGTGGTCTTCCGCCTGCCGCCCAATCCTGAAGTCGATTACATCAAGCGTCTGGTGGGCCTGCCGGGCGACCGTATCCAGGTGACGAACGGCGTGCTGTTCATCAACGGTCAGCCGGTGCCGAAGCAGCCCGATGGCACCTTCACCTCCGATTACCGCGCCGATCCGGGCGCCAACGTGCCTGTCTTCCGCGAAACGCTCGACAATGGCGTCACCTACGACACGCTCGACCAGTCGCCCGACTCGCGCGGCGACAACACCCGCGAATTCGTGGTGCCGGAAGGCCATTATTTCATGATGGGCGACAACAGAGACAATTCGCTCGATAGCCGTTTCGATGTCGGTTTCGTACCGGAAGAAAACCTGATCGGCCGCGCCAGCGTCATCTTCTTCTCGCTGGGCAATGACACGCCGTTCAGCCGCATTTGGGAATGGCCGGCCAACATGCGTTGGGACCGCCTCTTCAAGGTTGTGGAATGAGCAAGACCAAGCCGCTTTCGGCGGACGAGATTTCCCGTCTGGAAGCGTTGATCGGATATGAGTTCAAGGAAAAGGCCCGGCTCGACCGGGCCTTGACCCATGCCAGCGCCCGCTCGGCGGCGGCCGGCAATTACGAGCGGCTGGAATTTCTAGGTGACCGTGTCCTCGGTCTCTGCGTTGCCGAATTGCTGTTCTCCACCTTCCGCAACGCCACCGAAGGCGAGCTTTCGGTCCGTCTGAACCAGCTCGTCAGCGCCGAATCCTGCGCCGCGATCGGCGACGAGATGGGCCTGCATAATTTCATCCGCACCGGCTCGGATGTGAAGAAGCTGACCGGCAAGGCGATGCTGAACGTGCGCGCCGATGTGGTCGAAAGCCTGATCGCCACCATCTATCTGGATGGCGGGCTGGAAGCATCGCGCAAATTCATTCTGAAATACTGGCAGGGCCGCGCGACCAGCGTGGATGCCGGGCGACGCGACGCCAAGACCGAGTTGCAGGAATGGGCGCATGCCAGATTTGCGACCACGCCCTCTTACCGGGTTGACGATCGCTCCGGACCGGATCACGATCCCCGCTTTACGGTGACTGTCGAAATTCCCGGCGTAAAGCCGGAAACCGGCGTCGAGCGCTCCAAGCGCGCGGCCGAGCAGGTGGCGGCAACAAGATTGCTGGAACGCGAAGGCGTCTGGCAGAAGACCTCCACCCGGAACTGAGCGCCCGGCGAACCGGGTGCTGAACATCGAGCGCATGGCGGACCCTTTGGCCGCATGTTGAATACCTCTGACCTTGAATGGATATCATGACCGATCACGAAAACCCCGCCATGACTGGCGAAGATGCCGCCCTTCCGACCCGCTCCGGCTTCGTGGCCCTCATCGGCCCCACAAATGCCGGCAAGTCGACGCTGGTGAACCGGCTGGTGGGCGCCAAGGTTTCGATTGTCAGCCACAAGGTGCAGACGACGCGCGCCGTCATGCGCGGCATCGCCATTCACGACAATGCCCAGATCGTTTTCATGGACACGCCCGGCATCTTCAAGCCGCGCCGCCGGCTGGACCGCGCCATGGTCACCTCCGCCTGGGGCGGCGCGAAGGATGCCGATCTCATCCTGCTGCTGATCGACAGCGAACGCGGCCTGAAGGGCGATGCGGAAACCATCCTCGAAGGTCTGAAGGATGTTCCCCAGAAGAAAATCCTCTGCCTCAACAAGATCGACCAGGTGAAGCGCGAAGACCTGCTGAAACTCGCCGCCGCCGCCAATGAAACGGTCGCCTTCGACCGCACCTTCATGATCTCGGCGACCAACGGTTCGGGCTGCGAGGACCTGATGAACTATCTGGCCGCCGAACTGCCGGAAGGCCCGTGGTATTATCCGGAAGACCAGATTTCCGATCTGCCGATGCGCCAGCTCGCTGCCGAAATCACCCGCGAAAAACTGTTCCTGCGCCTGCATCAGGAGCTTCCCTACGCCTCGCATGTCGAGACCGAAAAGTGGGAAGAACGCAAGGACGGCTCCGTGCGCATCGAGCAGGTGATCTATGTCGAGCGCGACAGCCAGAAGAAGATCGCGCTCGGCAAGAACGGCGATGCGATCAAGGCCATCTCCACCGCCTCGCGCAAGGAGCTGTCGGAAATCCTCGAGCAGCCGGTGCATCTCTTCCTGTTCGTCAAGGTGCGCGAGAACTGGGGCGACGACCCCGAGCGCTTCCGTGAAATGGGACTGGAGTTCCCGCGGGGTTAACGCGCAGGCGCGATATGCGCGATGCGGAAACACACCCGCTTCCGTCATTCCGGCCTTGAGCCGGAATCCTGTGTATTGGATTTGTGCTATGTAGAGTGCGGGCGGAAGGCCGTCGGAATCCTGGTCGTTAGAGACCGCC